>JBFXHL010000109.1:0-7985 GCA_050177075.1 Sulfuricellaceae bacterium
CGCATATCCGGAGGCCAGCACCGCCGCCATGGCCGCCAGCACTCGCCGCTTGAGGCTCATCGGTTCAGTTTGCGGATGCGTTCGGAAGGGGAAATGATATCGGTGAGGCGGATGCCGAAATTATCGTTTACCACCACCACCTCGCCCTGGGCGATGAGGCAGCCGTTGACCAGCACATTCATCGGTTCGCCGGCCAAGCCGTCCAACTCCACCACCGACCCCTGGGCCAATTGCAGCAGGTTGCGGATGGCGATTTTGGTGCGCCCCAGTTCGACGGTCAGATTGACGGGAATATCGAGAATCAGGTCGAGGTTGGTCGGCGCCGCGCCACTACTCGCCTCAGGGGTCAGCGGCTCGAAAATCCGCGCCGGTTCGGGTTTCGGCTGCCCATCGACCGCCGCCTGTTCGGCCATGGCGGCCGCCCAGTCGTCGGTACCGGACGATCCCTTGCCCCCGTCTGCCTCGGCCTGTTCGGCCATGGCGGCCGCCCAGTCGTCCGCTGCGGAAGCGCCGCCCGCGCCGGCGTCTGCCTCGGCCTGTTCTGCCATGGCAGCCGCCCAGTCGTCGGAAGCACCCTGTTGATCGTTGTTTTCGCCCTCGGCCATTGCCGCCTCTATTCGCTATCCGTTGCCGTGAGGACCTTGTTCACCTTGAGCGCGTACTGGCCGTTGAGCACGCCGTACTTGCATTCGAAGACCGGGATGTTGTCGACTTCGGCAATCACCGCTTCGGGGATATCCAGGGAGATGACGTCGCCTACCTGAAGGTTCAGTATCTGCCCCAGGGTCACCGACGTCTCGCCCAGCGTCGCCACCAAATCCACCTCGGCATTCTGAATCTGCTTGGTCAGCACCTTCGTCCAGCGCTCGTCGACTTCCATGCGCTCGCCTTGCAACCCGCCGTAGAGCAGGTCGCGGATGGGTTCGATCATAGCATAGGGCATACACATGTGGAAATCGCCGCCGCCCTCGCCCAGCTCGATATTGAAGGTCGTGGTGACCACCACCTCGCTGGGGGTCGCGATGTTGGCGAACTGAGTATTCATTTCCGAGCGCACGTACTCGAAATCCACCTTGAACACCGGCTCCCAGGAACGTTTCAGTTCCTCGAAGGCCACTTCCAGCATGCGCTGGATAATGCGCTGCTCGGTGGGGGTGAAGTCGCGGCCTTCCACGCGCATGTGAAACCGGCCATCGCCGCCGAACATGGAATCCACTACCAGAAACACGAGGTTGGGATCAAAAATCAGCAACGCCGTCCCCCGCAGGGGCTTGATGTGGACCAGATTGAGGTTGGTGGGAACGATCAGGTTGCGGATGAATTCGCTGTATTTCATCACCCGCACCGGGCCGACGGAAATCTCGGCGGTACGGCGCATGAAATTGAACAAGCCGATGCGGAACTGGCGGGCGAAACGCTCGTTGATGATCTCCAGGGTCGGCATCCGGCCCCGGACGATGCGGTCCTGGGTCGCCAGGTTGTAGGGACGAACACCTCCGCCGCCGCCCTCTTCCTCTTCAGGTTCGTCGGACTCGCCGGTTACCCCCTTGAGGAGGGCATCGACTTCTTCTTGTGACAGTATCTCGTCTGCCATGGCTCCAAATTACTTACTGGATGACAAATGAAGTAAAGTACACGCCAACCACGCCCTGACCGGCTGGCAGCCCCAAGGGTTTATTGATCGTCTGCAACAGTTCGTCGCTCAATTTCTGCTTGCCTTCCGGGGTGGCCAAATCCTCCGCCTGCTTGCTGGACAGCAACAGGAGCACGCCATTCTTGATTTCCGGCTTGTGCAGGTTGATTTTTTCCACCACTGACTGGTCCGACACTTTGAGGTCCACCCCCACCTGGAGATAACGGTTCTCCCCCATAAGGTTGACGGTAAACTGGTCCAAGGTGGTGAATATCGGCGGCGCCTGTTCCCCCGCCTTTTTCTCCTCGGCCTTATGCTCCTTGCCGCCACCGCCGTGCCCCTGGAGGAAGAACCACGTTCCGCCACCGCCCGCGGCCGCAATCATGACAGCCGCCAGCACCACGATCAGCAGTTTCTTCTTCGACTTCCCTGCCGGAGCCGCCGCCTCTTGCTCCGGCTGTTTGCGCGGGTCTTTAGCCATATTCCGCCCTCATCCAATCTCGCGTTTTGTTCCCCTGCCAGGCCTGCGCCTTTTTTATAAACCTAAAAAATTTATAAATCAAGCAGTTTTAGTCAATAGTTTATGTTTTTTATAACAACAAATCAACGCCAATACAACGTTGCCCCCGCGCCTCCTCCCCCCACGCCCCCTCAACGCCCCGCCCCCACAAACAAAAAACCGTTGCCACTCAATAGAGTAGCAACGGTCTTCCGACTTTCCGAGGAACCGACGCGCTTAAACGAAGGTGTTTACCAGCCCGTTCCCCTCGATTCGAGCGACCGTCGTCCGGCCAGCCTGATCGCCATCGATGCCCCCCAGGGAAAATTCCGGAACCTGCCCCGCAGCGCCATTCCCGTTCCCTTGAAAAGCCGCTTGCTGCTGTTGTTGTTGCTGGGCAAAGGACTCGGCACCCACCGAAACGTTTCCGAGGGCGATGCCGTTGTCCGCCAACATCTCCCGCAAACGGGGCAGGGCAGCCTCAATCGCCTCTCGTACCGCGGCATGATGGGAAACGAATGTCGCGCTCATCTGGTCCTGGTTAAGACTGATGCGCACCTCAAGAGGGCCGAGATTGGGCGGATTGAGCTGCAGTTCTGCCGATTGCTTCTGCTGACCGACCATCCACACCACTTTTTGCCCCAGTTCACCGCTCCACCCGGGCGCTCCGACCGGCTGCTGAATCCTGGCCGTCCCATCGGTGGAAGCGGCATGGGCGGAAGAGGAAGGCTGCGCCATGGTCTGCTGGGCGGCGGCCAACTTGTCGCTGAACTGGTCCTGCGGCGCGACATCCACCTCCGTGGTTTTTTTCGCCACTTCCAGCGGCAACATTTTGCCACTTTCGGCAATTCCTGCCGCTTCCACTTCGGCTTTCGCCGCAGGCTGGGGAAGTGCTGTTGCCTTGTCGGCCATGACCAGGGCCTGCTTGCCCCCGTCCGCCAAGCTTGCCTCAATCCCCTTGAGAGAAGGGGCCGCCTTCTCCCCGCCCTCTGCCGATGCCGGCGTGGACGCCGCTTTCGCCTGGTAACCGGCAAGGGCCTGAGCCACAAGACCGGCCAGGGCACTGGGATCCACCGTCAGTTGCCCTGGTTCGGCCTGCGCATCCAGCGTCAAATCGGTCTTCTCGGCCCCTGGCTTGGCATCGGATTGCAGCAAGTTCAACGCAAGGGAAAGCGGCTTGCCGCCGAGCAACGCGCCCTGGCTGACCTGTTGCGCCAGCAAGGCGCCGAAGGGGCTTTGCACCTCGACTCCGGCATCCGCCCCGCCCGCCGCCGCGGTTGACGCACCTTCGCCGGCGGCGCCATGAGCCGTGCCACCCTTCACGATGTTAGCCATGGCACTCAGTGACATAGTCTGCATGGGATATCCTTTCAATCACCACTCTTCTTGAGCGAGTGATTAGCAACTCCCGTGCCAGGCTATTTCTGGTGATTTTTCGACCGGTGGCGGGAAAACGCGTGGCGGGCGCTTTCGTCCTGCTCTTTCTGTTCCTGCTTGGCCTCGCGCTGGCTTTCCCGTGCATAGTGGCGCTGCTCCAGCGTCTGATAGGCCTTGAGCTTGCGGCGCTGGGCCATCCACTCTTCCTTGCCGGCCTCCCAACTCTGCTGACAGCGGGCCACCTCCTGCTTCTGCTGCTCGATGGCCGTGTCGATCTTGCCCAGGAAAGCCTGATAGTCGCGCAGGGCGCTCACCGACATCCCCACCTGGGCGCTGCGCGCCATGCGCCCCTGGTATTCCTCGCGGTACGCCACCAGTTGCCGCAACTTGTCTTCCGCCATCTGCCATTGGGCCTTCAGCAAAGCCAGGCGCTTAGAGGCTTCGTCGGTCTGGTTCTGGGTGTACTCCACCAAGGGCTGCAAGTGGAAAGGCTTGGCCATCGCCGCTCTCCCTCATCCGCTCAGGAGAACAGCGCCGACAACTGCTCGCGGCTCTCCGCGACAGTCACCCGCTGTTTCATCTCCTGACGGAGAAACTGCTCCATCCTGGGATACATCGCGATGGCCTCGTCCAGAACCGGGTCATTGCCTCGAACATAGGCCCCCACGTTGATCAGATCGCGGTTGCGCTGATAACGGGAATAGAGATACTTGAACCGACGCACCACCTCGAACTCCTCCTGCGTAAGCAGTTCCGTCATGGCTCGGCTGATGGACATTTCGATATCGATGGCAGGATAGTGCCCCTGATCGGAAAGGGCGCGGGTCAAGACAATATGGCCGTCCAGAATGGCCCGCGCGCTGTCGGCGATGGGATCCTGCTGGTCGTCGCCTTCCGCCAGCACGGTATAAAAGGCGGTAATGGAGCCGCCCCCCGGCTTGCCGTTGCCCGCCCGCTCCACCAGGGCCGGCAGCTTGGCGAAAACCGACGGCGGATAGCCTTTGGTGGCGGGAGGTTCGCCGATGGCGAGGGAAATTTCCCGCTGGGCCATGGCGTAACGAGTAAGGGAATCCATCAGCAGCAGGACGTTCTTGCCCTGGTCGCGAAAATACTCGGCGATGGCGCTGGCGTAAGCCGCGCCGTGGAGACGCAGCAGGGGCGGGGTATCGGCCGGCGCCGCCACCACCACCGAGCGCGCCAGGCCCTCGGGACCGAGGATGTTCTCGATAAAGTCTTTGACTTCCCGGCCCCGCTCCCCGATCAACCCCACCACGATGACATCGGCGCTGGTGTAGCGGGCCATCATGCCGAGCAAAATGCTCTTGCCGACACCGCTGCCGGCGAAAAGCCCGAGGCGTTGCCCGCGCCCCACGGTAAGCAACGCGTTGATGGCCCGAACGCCCACATCGAGCACGTCGCGAATGGGTGCCCGGTCGAGGGGATTGAAGGGGCGGCTGTAGAGGGGCACATGCCGGTCGGAGTGGATCGGCCCGCGTCCGTCCAGGGGCCGCCCGGCGCCATCCAGAACCCGCCCGAGGAGATGGTCGCCCACCGCCAGTTGCCGCCCCTTATCCTGGGCACGGCGGCGGGGAAGCAGTTTTTCCCCGGGGCGGGGCAGCGGGGGCGGGGCACCTTCGACGGGATAGACCTTGGCGCCCGGCAACAGGCCAAAGACGTCCGTCGACGGCATCAGGAACAAATGGTCGCCGGAAAACCCCACCACCTCGGCATCCACCAAATGGCCGTCAGGGAGAGCGACCAAACAGCTGCTGCCCACCGCCAAACGAAGACCCACCGCTTCCATGACCAAACCCGCCACCCGCGTCAAGCGACCGCAAGCCTGCCAGGGCGGCGTGGTTTCCACCACCTCGGCGCAATTGCCCAGAAAGGCGCGCCAACGTCCGACCCAGTCACGGTCAGCCGTGCCAGCTGTCATTTCGGCCAAGGGCTTCATTCAGGCGCCTCCAGCGATTTTCCAGCGTGGCATCCACCTCCCCGTTCTCGCTTTCCACGCGGCAACCGCCCCGCCCCATCTTGGCATCCTCGACGATGCGCCAGGGCAACTGGCTTAACTCCATGGCCAGGTGCTCGCGCACCAAAGCGGCATCGTCGGGGTGAAGGACCAGCGTAGGCTGGCGCGTATTCGGCAGCAGTCCGCGCATGGCCTCCCGCACTGCCGGCAGCAAGGCTTCGGGCTTGACGCGCAGGGTTTCCCGCAGCATCTGCTTGCTCATCTCCAAGGCCAGGGTCAGCAGGTCGCTCGCCACCTGCTGCTCCAGCGCGCCGAGCGCATCGGCAAAGGATGCGCCCAGAGAGGCCAAGCGCGCCGCCTCCTGGTCGCCTTTCGCCTTGCCTTCCGCATATCCCGCCGCTTGTCCCGCGGCAAATCCGGCCTCGTAGCCTTCCCGTTTCCCCGCTTCCAGGCCTTCGTTCCGGGCCTGCTGATAGATGCGCTCGACATCCTCGGCGGTCGGCAGGGTTATCGCGGGCGCCGGCTCCTCCCGGTCCACCTCGGGCGCGGCCTCTTCCTCGCCGGCCGCCTCGCCGTCCAGGGGGACCAACTGCCAGCGCTGGACTCGGCTCAACTCTTCCTTGGGAATGATTTTAGACATTTAACGCCCCCTCCCCCGGGACAGGGCGAGCAAGCCCAACAGGCGCCGGGCAAAGCCAATCAGACGACACTTTCCTCGCCCTTGCCGCCCAGCACGATCTGGCCTTCGTCGGCCAAGCGCCGGACGGTCTTGAGGATTTCCTTCTGCTCCGCCTCCACTTCGGACAAGCGCACGGCCCCCTTGGCCTCGAGGTCATCCCGCAGCATTTCCGCCGCACGCTGGGACATGTTCTTGAAGATTTTTTCCCGCAATTCCTCGCTGGTGCCCTTGAGGGCGACGATGAGGGAGTCGGACTGGATTTCCCGCAGCAGCAGCTGGATGGACCGGTCGTCCAGGTCGAGCAGGTTCTCGAAGACGAACATCTCGTCCTGGATTTTCTGCGCCAGGTCGGGGTCGTAGTCCCGCACGCTGCTGATGACCGACGCTTCCTGGGAAGTTCCCATGAAGTTGAGGATTTCCGCCGCCGCCCGCACGCCGCCCATGGCGGCCTTCTTCAGGTTCTGGCTACCCGCCAGCAGGCCGGTCAGAACGTCATTCAGCTCTTTCAGCGCGGAAGGCTGGATACCGTCCAGGGTAGCGATGCGCAACAGGACATCGTTACGCAAACGCTCGACGAAATGGGACAGGATTTCGCTCGCCTGGTCCCGCTCCAGATGCACCAGGATGGTGGCGATGATCTGGGGATGTTCGTTCTTGATCAGTTCCGCCACGTCGCCCGCATCCATCCACTTCAGGCTTTCGATGCCGCTGGTATCACCGCCATGGAGAATGCGGTCGATCAGGTTGGCGGCCTTGTCGTCCCCCAGCGCCTTGGTCAGCACCTTGCGGATATAGTCGCTGGAGGCCATGCCGAGGGTGGTTTTTTTCTCCGCCGCCGCGCGAAAATCTTGGAAGACCTGCTCCACCTGCTCCCGCGTCACGTTTTCCAGGGACGCCATGGCCATGCCGAGCTTCTGCACCTCCTTGGGTCCCAGATACTTGAACACTTCGGCGGCGGCTTCCTCACCGATGGTGGAAAGCAGAATCGCGCTTTTTTGGATTCCCTGGTCACTCATTGACCCATTCCTTCTCTACGTTCGCCACGATGGCGGGTTCCTGTTTAGCCAAGTCCTTGACCATGTTCAGCGTATCTTCGTAGCCGGCCTCGGCGGTCACTATCCGTTCCATGGCATGGGCTCTCTCCGCCTCGCTGGCCGCCATTTCCGCCTCTTCCTCCTTGCGCGTGGCAGCCATGCCGTAGGTCGACAGCAGCGGCTTCACCACGCCGAAGACAAACAGCAGGACGATACCCAGGATCAGGAGGTTTTTCACCACTTCCTTCGCCAGGTCGATGGTGTCCGGATCCTTCCACAGCGGCACTTCGGCGGGCTTATCGCCCAGATTGAAGTCGGCGTTGACGATATTCACCGTATCGCCCCGGGCCTGGCTATAGCCCATGGCTTCCTTCACCAGGTTGTTGATTTGGCGCATCTCGTCCGCGGTATAGGGCTTGGAGGCCACATTGCCGTCCTTGCCGGCCAGCTTGCGGTTATTGACCACCACGGCCACCGACAGCCGCTTGATCGACCCCGCCCCCTGCTTGACGTGGCGGATCGTCTTGTCCAACTCGTAATTGATGGTGCTTTCCTTGTGGCTGCTGCCCTGGGAGCCGCCGGCGCTTCCCGTCGCCGGCACATTGGGCGCGGTGATTGGCGCCGTGGCCGCGCCGGGGGGTTGGTTGGACAGGGCGCCTGGCTCACCTACCGCTCCCGCGCCGCCGCCGGTGGTTTCACTGCTCTGCTCGCTGCGGATGGCCGCCTCCGCCGGGGTAGGAGTGGGCTTGAAGGTTTCCGCCGTTTGTTCCGTCTGGGAAAAATCCACCTCC
>JBFXHL010000110.1:0-7909 GCA_050177075.1 Sulfuricellaceae bacterium
GATGAGCTACGGCGAAGGCGCGGTGATGGCGGTGCCGGCCCACGACGAGCGGGATTTCGGCTTCGCCAAGAAGTACGGCCTGCCGATCAAGCAAGTCATAGTGAGGAGTGAGGAGATAGGCGTGAAGAGTCAGGACACCTCCTCATTCCTCACTCCTCACTCCTCACTGGCCGAGGCCATGGTGGAACCGGGTATTCTGGTCAATGCTGGCAAATACACTGGATTGACCTCGGCCGAGGCCATCGACGCCATCGCCGCCGACCTCAAGGCCAAGAACCTGGGCGACAAGCAGGTGCAGTTCCGCCTGCGGGACTGGGGCATTTCCCGCCAGCGCTACTGGGGCTGCCCCATTCCCATCATCCACTGCCCCAGCTGCGGCGACGTGCCGGTGCCGGAGAAGGACCTGCCGGTGGTGCTGCCCGAGGACGTGAAGATCGACGTCGGCTCGCCGATCAAGAAGATGCCCGAGTTCTACGAGACCACCTGCCCCAAGTGCTCAGGCCCGGCGGAGCGGGAAACGGACACCATGGACACCTTCGTCGAGTCCTCCTGGTACTACGCCCGCTACGCCTGCCCGGACAACGACCAGGCCATGCTGGACAGCCGCGCCAAGTACTGGCTGCCGGTGGACCAGTACATCGGCGGCATCGAGCACGCCATCCTGCACCTGCTCTACGCCCGCTTCTTCCACAAGCTGATGCGGGACGTGGGCCTGGTGGAGTGCAACGAACCCTTCACCAAGCTCCTCACCCAGGGCATGGTGGTGGCCCCCACCTTCTACCGCGACCTGCCCGATGGCAAGAAGCAGTGGATCAACCCCGCCGACGTGGACCTGGCCCTGGACGACAAGGGCCGCGCCGTGAGTGCTTCTTTGAAGGCCGACGGCCTGCCGGTGGTCATCGGCGGCACGGAGAAGATGTCCAAATCCAAGAACAACGGCGTCGACCCCCAGGCCATCATCGACCAGTACGGCGCCGACACCGCCCGCCTGTTCATGATGTTCGCCGCCCCCCCCGACCAGCAGCTGGAATGGTCCGACGCCGGGGTGGAGGGGGCGTTCCGCTTCCTCAAGCGCCTGTGGAAGGCGGTGCACGACCACGTGGAGCAGGGCGTGGTGGAGCCCTACCAAGGCGGCGAATTGAGCGCCGAATTGAAGGCCCTGCGCTTCCAGCTTCACAGCGCCATCCAGAAGGTGAGCGACGACTACGGCCGCCGCCAGCAGTTCAACACCGCCATCGCCGCGGTGATGGAACTGATGAACGCCCTGGGCAAAGTCCACGGCACCGACGTCATCACCCGGTCGGTGATGCAGGAAGCCCTGGAAGCCGTGGTGCGACTCCTGGCCCCCATCGTCCCCCACATCTGCCACGCCCTGTGGAACGAGCTCAAGCCCGGCTCCTGCTTGGGGCAGGCCACCTGGCCCGAGGTGGATGCCAGTGCCCTGGTGCAGGACGAAATCGAGCTGGTGATCCAGGTCAACGGCAAGCTGCGGGGCAGTATTACGGTTGCCAAGGACGCGGCCAAGGACGTCATCGAGGCCCTGGCCCTGGCCAACCCCAACGTGCAGAAATTCATGGAAGGCAAGCCGGCCAAGAAAGTCATCGTGGTGCCCGGCAAGCTGGTCAACGTGGTCGTTTAAGGAGCTCACATGCGCAAACTCTTCCTGCTGGCCCTGGCTGTTTTCTTCCTCGCCGGCTGCGGCTTCCACCTGCGGGGGGCGGTGGACCTGCCCTTCGAAACCGTTTACGTGAACGGCGGCGGCTATCCCGACATCAAGGCGACCCTGGAGAATGCCCTGCGCACCGGCTCCGGCGTCAAGGTGCTGACCGGGCCCGAAAAAGCGGAAGTGGTCGTCACTATCCTCGGCGCCAGCACCGAGAAGCGCATCCTCTCCCTGGGCGGCACCGGCAAGGTGCGGGAATACCAGCTGATCTACCGCCTGTCCTTCAGCACCACCTACAACGGCAAGCCCTCCATCGCCCCGCAGCAGATCGAACTGCAGCGGGACATGACCTACGACGACACCCAGGTGCTGGCCAAGCAGCAGGAAGAGGCCCTGCTCTACCAGAACATGAAGGACGACGCCACCTTCCAGCTCCTGCGCCGCCTCAAGGGCGCCACCCAAACGCTGAAAGAGGCCGACTAGGCGTGAAACTCGCCGCCGACCAGCTCGCCCAACACCTCCAGCGGGGGCTGGGCGAACTGTACGCGGTTTACGGCGACGACCCCCTGCTCACCCTGGAAGCCGCCGACGCCATCCGCGCCGCCGCTCGGGCCTCGGGCTGCGAGGAAAGGGAAGTGTTCACCGTGGAGCGGGGCTTCAACTGGCAAAGCCTGATGATGAGCGGCAACAGTCTGTCCCTCTTCGCCAGCCGGCGCCTGCTGGAAATCCGCATCCCCTCCGGCAAGCCCGGCACGGAAGGGAGCAAGGCCCTGGAGGCCTACTGCGCCGCCCTGCCCCAGGACACCGTCACCCTGGTGCTGCTTCCCAAGCTGGACAAGGCGACCCAGAACAGCAAATGGTTCAAGGCCCTCGACAGCGTCGGCGCCACGGTGCCGGTCTATCCCGTGGACTACGCCCGCCTACCGGAGTGGATCGGCCGCCGCCTCGCGGCCCAGAAGCAGAAGGCGGACCGCGACACCCTGCGATTCCTGGCCGAGCGGGTGGAGGGCAACCTTCTCGCCGCCCACCAGGAGATCCAGAAGCTGGGGCTGCTGTACCCCGAGGGCAACCTGAGCTTCGACCAGGTGAAGAACGCCGTCTGCGACGTGGCCCGCTACGATGTGTTCAAGCTGGCCGACGCCCTGCTGGAAGGAGACGCCGCCCGGGCCGCCCGCATCCTGGACGGCCTGCGGGGGGAAGGAGAGGACCCGATCCTGGTCCTCTGGGCTCTGAGCCGGGAAGCCCGCCAGCTGGCGAAAATCCAGGTTTCCGTCCAGGCCGGCGCCCCCGCTCCCCAGGCCATGCGGGCAGCCGGCGTGTGGGATTCCCGCCAGGCCCTGGTGGGCAAGGCCCTGCGCCGCCTGCCCCTGCCCCGCCTGCAAGGGGCCCTGAAGCGGGCCGCCGACATCGACCGCATGATCAAGGGCCTGCTGCGGGGCGACGTGTGGGACGAACTGTTGCAACTCGGCTTGAGTTTGGCACACTAACGACTTTGGAATTTTGGATTCAGACATGGACATCAAGGAATACATGCAGTCCGTCGGCAAGGCCGCCCGTAGCGCTTCCCGCGCCGTGGCCCGGGCCGATACCAACGCCAAGAACAAGGCCCTGGAGGTGATGGCCGCCGCCATCCGCCGGGACGCCGCCAAGCTCCTGGCCGCCAACGCCCAGGACATGGAAGCCGCCCGCGCCAAGGGCCTGGACGCGGCGCTGCTGGATCGCCTGGCCCTGACCGAGAAAGGCGTGGCCGGCATGGCCGAGGGCCTGGAGCAGATTGCCGCCCTCCCCGACCCGGTAGGCGAAATCGACGCCATGAACTACCGCCCCTCCGGCATCCAGGTGGGCAAGATGCGTGTGCCCCTGGGCGTGGTGGGCATCATTTACGAAGCCCGCCCCAACGTCACCGCCGACGCCGCCGGCCTGTGCCTGAAATCCGGCAACGCCGCCATCCTGCGCGGCGGTTCCGAGGCTTTCCATTCCAACCAGGCCATCGCCGCCTGCGTCAAGGAAGGCCTGGCCGCCGCCGGCCTGCCGGAAACCGCGGTGCAGGTGATCGAGACCGCCGACCGGGCCGCCGTGGGCGAACTCATCACCATGAAGGAGTACGTGGACGTGATCGTTCCCCGGGGCGGCAAGGGCCTGATCGAACGCCTCATGGCCGAGGCCCGCATCCCGGTCATCAAGCACCTCCACGGGGTGTGCCACGTCTACATCGACGACGAGGCCGACCTGGACAAGGCCGTGCGCATCGCCGACAACGCCAAGACCAGCCGCTACGGCACCTGCAACACCATGGAAACCCTGCTGGTGGCCGAGCGCATCGCCGCCCAGGCCCTACCCCCCATCGCCGACATCTACCGCGCCAAGGGGGTGGAGATGCGCGGCTGCGACAAATCCCGCGCCATCGTGGCCGACATGAAGGCCGCCACCGAGGAAGACTGGCACACCGAATACCTGGCGCCCATCATCTCCATCCGGGTGGTGAAGGACCTGGACGGCGCCATGGACCACATCGCCGCCTACGGCTCCCAGCACACCGAGTCCATCGTCACCGAGAACTACACCAAGGCCCGCCGCTTCTTAAGGGAAGTGGACTCCGCCTCGGTGATGGTCAACGCCTCCACCCGCTTCGCCGACGGCTTCGAGTACGGCCTGGGGGCGGAGATCGGCATTTCCACGGACAAGATTCACGCCCGGGGCCCGGTGGGGCTGGAAGGGCTCACCAGCCAGAAGTACATCGTGCTGGGGGACGGCCACGTGCGCGGCTAAGCCTCCGTCTCATTGCTTTTCGCTGCGCCCGAACAGGTAGCGGATTTTGGTCGGCGCCCCGTCGCCGGCCCGCTCCACCCACACCACGTGCAGGTTGCCCCCCTCGTCCATGGCCAGGGCCGGGTCGCTCTGCACGCCGGGTCCCGAGGCGCCAGGCAGGGCCAGGTTCTCGGCCCAGCCATCCCCCTCCACCCAGGAAAGCCAGATGTCGGACGTGCCATCCCGGTCGTCGTCCCAGGCCACCGCCACCCGCCCGGCACGGTCAGCGGCGACGGCCGGGTGCCACTGGGCGATGTTGTCGCCGAAGCTGTCCTGCACCTGCTGGTTCTTGCCGAAGCCGCGGCCGCCGTCACGGGAGAAGGCGGCATAGACGTCGTAGCCGGAGAGGAAATCCCGCTTGTCGGACCAAACCGCCGCCACGCCGTCCTCCCCTGCCGCCGCCAGGGCCACCCGCATGGCGCCGGAGCCGCGCCCCAGGCCCAGCGCCGCCGCCTGGCCGCGTTGAATTTCGTTCAGGGCCTGGGGCTTGGCGAAGCCGCCATCCTGGTCGCGGTAGGCGTAGAGAATGCGGGTATGCCCCTCCCGGCGGTCCTCCCATGCCACCGTCACGCCGCCCTTGGCCGTCAGGGCGAGGGAAGGATAGAGCTGGTCGTCCCGGGGCGGCGTGGCCTCCACCGGCCTGGCGCCTTCCAGGGCCAGCCGGTCTCCGTCCACGGCGATCCGCGCCAGCCACACCTGGCGGAAGCGCCCCGCCCGTTCCGTCCAGGCGGCGTACAGTCCCGTTTTCGCCTCGTAGGCCACGTTCACCTGGCCC
The DNA here is from genome assembly GCA_050177075.1 of Sulfuricellaceae bacterium. Taxonomy (GTDB): domain Bacteria; phylum Pseudomonadota; class Gammaproteobacteria; order Burkholderiales; family UBA9220; genus UBA2239. The sequence continues at coordinate 5,247 of JBFXHL010000110.1, forward strand.
GCTTCCCCCGCGCTCAGGCGCAGGGGCGGCGACAGGCGGCCGCCGTCCTCGATCCGCAGCCAGGCGACGCCGTCCTCCTCCCACCCCACCGCGTAGCGGCTCTTGCCCAGGACCGCCACGCTGGGTTCGAAGCCCTCGTGGGGGCCGCTGACCCGCATCGCCGCGTTGAAGCGCGTCGCCCGGGCCGGTTTGACCGCCAGATAGCAGCGGGAAACGCCGTCGCGGTTGTCCTCCCACGCCACCGCCACGGCCCCGTCGCCCACCGCGATGCTCTTGCGCCCGGCGGCCTCGAGGTGGTGGTAAATCCCCTTGGCGGGAAGGGGGGTCAGGTCCACCGGCGGGGAAAAGGTCCAGGGGGCGGCGAAGGCGGTCAGGGGGCAGAAAACCGCCAGCCACAGGGCCTTCACGATTTGCTCCCGAGAAACTGGAGCAGGGTCTGGGTTTTGTAGTGGCCCTCGTGGACGTAGCGGTCGTAGTCGCGGAAATCCTCCACGGTCTTGAAGCCGGGAATTTTCGCGATTTCCTTGCCGTCGGGGTCGAGGAATACGAACAGGGGCGTGGCAAAAGCCTTGAAGCGGGCCCCCAGCTCCGCCTCGGTGATACGCTCGCCGTCGGGCAGCTTCAGCCGCCGGCCACCCTCGGCATCCACGTAAACCAGGACATAATGGTCCGTGTAGCGCTTGCGGATGTCCGGGTTGGAGAAGGACTCCTTGTTGGTCTTGTCGCACCAGGCGCAGCCGTAGCGGCCGAAATAGAGGAACACCGGCTTGCCTTCCGCCTTGGCCCGAGCCAGCCCCTGATCGTAGCCGAGGAAGTTATAGCCCGGCGGCGGGTCGGCCCAGGCCGGCAGGGCCAACAGGGCCAACAAGGCAATCATTCCGCGCAACATGGGGGGCATCGCATCTTCTCCTCAACGGTGCATGATTCACGTCCTACTTTACTCCGTCCCCTGCCGCCCCTCAATCCGGTACCTTCCTACCAAGGACGGAAAACCCCGCCGATTCAGACCGTTGTCGGGCCATGGGGTATAATCCGGCCATGACCGAACATGCCCCCCTCGCCGTTTTCGGCGGCACCTTCGACCCCATCCACTACGGCCACCTGCGCTTGGCGCAGGAGATGGCGGACAGCCTGGCGGCGGCGGAGGTGCGTCTGGTGCCCGCCGGCGTTCCGCCCCATCGGGCCACCCCCGGCGTCAGCCCCGCCATGCGCCTGGCCATGACGCGCCTGGCGGCGGCGGACAACCCGCTGTTCACGGTGGACGACCGGGAGATTCGCAAGGGGACCCCCTGCTACACGGTGGAAACCCTCGCCGAGCTGCGGGCCGAAGCGGGCCCCCGGCGGCCCCTGGCACTGCTGGTGGGCGCGGATGCCTTTCTCGGTCTGACCTCCTGGCACCGCTGGCAGGAGCTCTTCGCCTTCGCCCACGTCGCCGTCGCCCAGCGACCCGGCTTCGCCATGGAAAGCTGGGCCACCGCCATGCCCCTGGAACTGCGGGAAGAATGGGCAAGCCGTCTCACCGACGACACCGCCGACATCCGCGGCCAGCCGGCGGGCAGAATCATCGTGCGGGAAACCACCCGCCTCGACATCTCCGCCACCCGCATCCGTCTCATGATAGCGGCAGGCAAAAGCCCGCGCTATTTGCTCCCGGACGCGGTTCTGGACTATATTCGCTCGAACCACCTTTACCCGTAGAAAGCAGCATGACCGTAGATCAACTGAAGCAGGTCGTCATCGACGCCCTGGAAGACATCAAGGCCAAGGACATCGTCGCCCTGGACGTCACCAAACTCACCAGCATGACCGATTGCATGGTGTTCGCCAGCGCGGACTCCACCCGCCAGACCAAGGCCCTGGCCAACAACGTGCAGGAAAAAGTGAAGGAGAACGGCGGCCATATCGTCGGCGTGGAGGGTGAACAGGTGGGCGAGTGGGTACTGATCGACCTGGGCGACATCATCGTCCACATCATGAACCCGGCGGTGCGCCAGTACTACAACCTGGAAGAACTGTGGGGCGGGGCGCCGCGCCCGCCTTTCGGCGCCAAGGAACGCGCCCCCGCCTGACCATGCGTCTGCTCATCGTTTCCGTCGGCACCAAGCTGCCGACCTGGGTGTCGGACGCCTTCGACGAGTATGCCAAACGCATGCCCCGGGAAGCCCGCGTCGAACTGGTGGAAATCAAGCCCGCCAGCCGCACCGAGGGCAAGCCGGTGGACGCGGTGATGGAAATCGAGGCCGAGCGCATCGCCGCCGCCCTCCCGGCGGGCTGCGAAATCGTCGCCCTGGACGAGCGGGGCAAGAATCCCAGCACCGTGGAGCTGACCGAACTGCTCAAGGGCTGGCTGGGGGGCGGACGGGACGTAGTCTTCGTCATCGGCGGCGCCGACGGCCTCCACCTCAGCATCAAGAACAAGGCGGACCGGCTGCTGTCCCTCTCCCGCATGACCCTGCCCCACGGCCTCGCCCGGGTCCTGCTGGCGGAGCAGCTTTACCGCGCCGTGTCCCTGTTGAAGGGGCACCCCTACCACCGGGCCTAGGATGAAACATACTTCGTCAAGCTGTAGCGAGCTGGACTTTGAAGCCGATCTGCTGGAGTCGGCGGATGAGGCGGTTGGCGGTTTTTTGAGCATCGGCGCGGTCGAAGTGAGCGGCGCCCAG
>JBFXHL010000111.1:0-7896 GCA_050177075.1 Sulfuricellaceae bacterium
CACTCGATGGCGGAACCGGCGGACCACCCGTCCGTGGAGATCGGCGTCCCGCTGGTCGCCGCCTGATAGGGACAACCGAGCCGGAGATCTGGCCACGGATTTACACCAGCTTGACGGACGCTATCGGCCCATGACACGACACTGAGGAAGCGATTCACCGCCGTCAATTCATGGAGTTGATCGTTGCTTTTTGTCTCAAGGTGAATAGAAGCAGAATTTTCCTTGGTCTGCGGCATAAGCACGAAATTTTGCCCCCCAAAGATGACTTCAAGTTGGCGATCGGGCCAGCCGCATTGCCCAGAGACCCCAAGATTCATCCAACGTGCCATTGTGTGTCCGGTGCCCTAACGTAAGGTGGCAATTTTCATTGATGGAAAATTGCCCATAAGTTGCCGCCAACAAAAAAGGCGGCTCGCGCCGCCTTTTTCTACCGTGTGCCTCAGCACACCTCCGCTTTTTCGATGATCACGTCCTCCACCGGCACGTCCTGGTGGCCGGCGCGGTTGCCGGTTTTGAGTTTCTTGATGGCGTCCACCACTTCCTGGCCTTCCACCACCCTGCCGAAGACGCAGTAGCCGAAGCCCTGGGGGGTGGGGGAGCGGTAGTTGAGGAAGTCGTTGTCGGAAACGTTGATGAAGAACTGGGCCGTGGCCGAGTGGGGGTCGGGGGTGCGGGCCATGGCGATGGTGTAGGGCTCGTTCTTCAGGCCGTTGGCGGCTTCGTTCTCGATGGGGTCGCGGGTGGCCTTCTGGGCCATGTCGGGCATGTAGCCGCCGCCCTGGATCATGAAGCCGTCGATGACGCGGTGGAACAGGGTGTCGCTGTAGTGGCCGTCTTCCACGTACTGGAGGAAGTTGGCGACGGTCTTGGGAGCTTTTTCGGCGTCCAGTTCGAGGGTGATGGTGCCGAGGTTGGTGTGGAGTTTAACCATGTTTACGAGCTTTCTTCTTGCGGGAAGTTGGGGATTCGGTGGTGGCGGCGGCCTGCTGGACGGCGGGAAGGTCCTTGTCGGCGACCATGCCGGCGGGCAGGGCGCTGACCTGGGTCATGTCCTGAATCACCACGTCCTGGATGGGGACGCCGGAGGTAAGGAATTCCTTGCCGGTGGTGGGCAGGGCATTGATCTTCTTCACCACGGCCATGCCGGAGACGACGCGGCCGAAGACGCAGTAGCCGTAGTAGTCGTTGTCATTGCGGTAGTGGTTGAGGTGTTTGTTGTCTTCCAGGTTGATGAAGAACTGGGAGGTGGCGGACTGGGGGTCGTAGTCCCGGGCCATGGCGAGGGTTCCGGGGGTGTTCATGAGGCCGTTGCCGGCTTCGTTGGGGATGGGGGGCAGGGTGTCCTTGGGCTCCAGTTTTTCGGTGAAGCCGCCGCCCTGGACGACGAAATTCTTCACCGAGCGGTGGAAGATGGTTCCCTTGTAGAAGCCGCTCTTCACGTAGTGGAGGAAGTTTTCCACGGTTTTCGGCGCCTTGTCCGGGTAGAGTTCGAACACCACGTTGCCGAAATTGATCTTCATTTCCACCAGGGGATTGGCGGCCAGGGCAGTGCCCGCGAACAGCAGGGCGGCGACGGCGATGGGGAGACGGAACTTCATGGGGCCCTCCTTGTGTACCGAGACGGGGAAGGCGCTCAGGCGGCGCCTTCGTAGACGATCTTCCACGCGCCGTTTTCCTGTTTCCAGTACTGGCGCTTGCGCATGTTGTTGTTGAGGTTGTTGCTGCGGTAATCCTGGTCGAAGGTTACCACGGCCATGGGCTCCTTGCCAGGGTAGCGGAAGAGGCTCACGCGGTTGAGCTTGACCTCGATCCAGGTCTTGCCGGCGTTCACCTGGCGCTTCTGCTGGCCCCAGACGGCGAGGTTCTGGCCGTCGGCGGAGAAATCGCTGGCGTAGTAGCGCAGGTATTTGTCGGTGTCGCGGCTTTCCCAGGCGCGGCGCCAGTTCTCCACCTGCGTGAAGAGCTCGTCCCGTTCCTTGTGGAGGGTGGCGGGGTCCACCCAATCCACGTGGTCGCTGATGACCACCGGCGTCAGGCCGGCCTGGATGGACTTGCTGATGGCGAGGATGTCCGGATTGGTCAACACCACGCAGCCGTCGGAAGCGCGGGGCGGACGGCTGTAGGTGTCGGTGGGGGTGCCGTGGAGCCAGATGCCGTGGCCGTCCCGGCCCAGGCGTTTGTCCCACTCGTTGGGGTAGCTGATGGGAAAGGCGATGGGGCCGTAGAAGTCGGTGAGCTTTTCCTTCGGCAGGCTGCCGGTGACGAAGTACACGCCCATGGGGCTCAGCTTGTCGCCTTCCTTGTTTTTGCCGACGCCGTTCTTGCCGATGGTGATGTAGTAGTCGGCCACGTAGCGGGGCAGGCCGTTGACGTTCTGGTACAAGTAGAGGCGGGAGCGGCTGGCGTCCACCACGATGGCGTAGTTCTGCTCCGGCAGCATTTGCAGCAGGTAGGAGGGCACCTGATTGACGGGCGGTTGCTCCTGGTAGCGCTTGAGGCGCGCCAGGGCTTCCTGGCGGAAATCGTCGGCCACGGCGGATTCGCTGCCGCCGAAGGAAGTCAGGGGCCGGGCCCGGGACAGCAGCAGGTCGCCCTTGATGAGCTGGGCGAGGCGGAAATTGGGCTTGATTTCCAGTAGGTAATCGATGACGTCCAGGGCGGCATCCAGGCGGTCCTGGCGTATCTCGTCGAGGGCCTTGACCACCAGGGCTTCGGGGTCGCGGGTGTCGAAAGCGGGCATCGCCCGCCCGTGGGGGGAGGAGGGACGGCTGCCCATGGCGCCAGCCGGGGGCGGCGTGACGGCGGGTTGAAGCAGCAGCAGCAGGGCGCAGACAGCGAGCTTGGCCTTGCCCTTCATCAACGATTGAAAGCGACGCATCTTGGGGGCATAAGGTACGGATTTTTCACCCGGAAATCAAGTGAAATCAAGCGCCGGTTAGCGGCCGATGCGTTCTTCCTCGATCAACCAGCGCTTGCCCGCCTTCACCATCTCCAGGGTCTTGGTGGTGGCGTTGACGAGGTGGCCGGCTTCGTAGCCCTGGCGGAAGGTGACGCTGGCGTGGAGGCCGTCCTTGTCCAGGCGTACCTTGGGGGAAGTGATGGTGACCTTGATGGTCTTGGGGGCGGTGATGCGGTCGCGGCGGGTTTTTTCCCAGGAAGCGCGACTTTCGCCCTTGGGCGTGCGGAAATCCCGCGCGTAGTGGCCCAGGTAGGCGGCCACGTTCTGGCTCGACCAGGCTTGAGCCCAGCCGTGGACGGCAGCGATGACGGCTTCCGATTCGTCCGCCTCGGGCTTGGCGGCCGGCTTCTCGACCGGTTTTTCTGCGGGCTTCGCCACCGGCGGTTCGGCGGGCGGCAACGGTTTAACGGCCGCTGTGGCGGCGGGGGTCTTGGCCACGGCTTCCGGCGCCGGCGGGATCAGGCCGGGCTGGGAGGCGCCGGCGGGCTGGGCGGCCGGCGGCGGAGCGGCGGGAACCGGTTTCGCCACGGCTGTGGCGGCGGCGATGACCAGCGGTTTGGCGGGCGGGAAGGCCTGGGGGGCCGAGGGCAGGGCCATGGCCACCCGCAAGGGTTCGGTACGCGTTCCCGGGCGGGGAATGTTCGTCATCAGGGCCAGCTGGGAGGCGGGGGGCGCGGTCTTGGGTTTCTTGTCGCCCAGGGCGCGGTCGTAGGCGAGGCTGGCCATCTTGGCGTAGACCTCGCCCAGGTTGTCGTAGGCGGCGGCGTAGCTGGGGTGGGTGCGGAGGGCCGCCTCCAGCTCGGCGCGGGCCTTGTCGTACTGGCCGAGGGAAGCGTAGAGCACCGCCAGGTTGTTGCGGGGCTCGGGCAGGGCGGGGTAGTCCCGGATCAGGGCCGTGTATACCTGGGCCGCTTCGGTGCTGCGCCCCAGCCGGGCCAGGACGGCGCCCTTCAGCAGGCGGGCCTCCGGGGAGTTGGCGTGGCTGGCCAGGTAGCTGTCCACGGCTTGCAGGGCGCGGTCGTTCTGACCTTCCCGCAGATATTCCCGGGCGTCGTTGAGGCTGTCGGCGCTGGCGGCCAGGGGGGCGGCAGTCAGGAGAAACGCCGCCAGGAGGGGGGCGGCGAGGCGAATTCGGGTCATGGGTGCTTGCTTCGGCCAGAAGGAAAATGGCGTGGATTTTACACAAGAAGGCGGCGACGGGCCACTTTCCGGCGGCCCTCATTGGGGGAGCGGGTTTTCGGGTAAAATCGCTCCATCTTCATTACCTATTGATCGCCACCGCCATGAGCAGCAGCGCCCCAGCGCCCGTTTCCAACTTCATCCGCAACATCATCGACGGCGACCTGGCCGCCAACAAGTACGCCCAGCGCCGCTGGGGCGGCCGGCCCGGCCCCGCCGACAGCCACGCCCAGGCTCCCCTGGACCCGGCGAAAATCCGCACCCGCTTTCCGCCGGAGCCCAACGGCTACCTGCACTTCGGCCACGCCAAGTCCATCTGCCTCAACTTCGGTCTCGCCCGAGACTACGGCGGCGTGTGCCACCTGCGCTTCGACGACACCAACCCCGAGAAGGAAGAACAGGAGTACGTGGATTCCATCGTCGACGCCGTGAAATGGCTGGGCTTCGACTGGGGCGAGAACCTCTACTACGCCTCGAATTATTTCGACTGGATGTACCAGTTCGCCGAGTACCTCATCACCGCCGGCCACGCTTACGTGGACAGCCAGAGCGCGGAGGAAATGCGCGCCAACCGCGGGACCCTGAGCGAAGCCGGCAAGGACAGCCCCTACCGCGGTCGCAGCGTGGAGGAGAACCTGGACCTGTTCCGCCGCATGAAGGCCGGTGAATTCCCCGACGGCGCCCACGTCCTGCGGGCCAAGATCGACATGGCCTCCCCCAACATCAACTTGCGGGACCCGGCCATCTACCGCATCCGCCACGCCACCCACCACAACACCGGCGACACGTGGTGCGTGTACCCCATGTACACCTATGCCCACCCCATCGAGGACGCCCTGGAGAATATCACCCACTCCATCTGCACCCTGGAGTTCGAGGACCAGCGCCCCTTCTACGACTGGGTCCTGGCCCGCATCGCCGAGGGCGGCCTGCTGCAGAAGCCCCTGCCCCAGCAGATCGAGTTCGCCCGCCTCAACCTGACCTACGTGGTGCTGTCCAAGCGCAAGCTGATCCAGTTGGTGGAGGAAAAGCACGTGGACGGCTGGGACGACCCCCGCCTGCCCACCCTGGTGGGCGGCCGCCGCCGGGGCTATACGCCGGAGGGCTTCCGCCTGTTCACCGAGCGCATCGGCGTCTCCAAGGCCGATTCCCTGATCGAATATACGGTGTTCGAGGACTGCATGCGGGAGGTGCTCAACGAATCCGCCGAGCGCCGCGTCGCCGTGCTGGACCCGCTGAAGCTGATCATCGACAACTACCCGGAAGGCCAGGAGGAGGAGTGCTACGCTCCCAACCATCCCCTCAAGCCGGACCTGGGCAAGCGGGCCGTGCCTTTCTCCAGGGAGTTGTGGATCGAGCGGGAGGACTTCCAGGAAACCCCGCCCAAGGGCTACCACCGCCTCTATCCCGGCAACACCGTGCGCCTGCGCTACGGTTACGTGGTGAAGTGCGTGGGCTGCGACAAGGACGAAGCGGGCAACGTCACCGCCGTCCACTGCGAATACTTCGACGACTCCAAGAGCGGCACCCCGGGCGCCGACAATTACAAGACCAAGGGAAACATCCACTGGGTGAGCGCGAAGCACGCCTACGCCTGTGAGGTGCGCCTCTACGACCGGCTGTTCCTGCGTCCCAACCCCGGCGGCCGGCGGGAGGGGGACGCCCCGGACCTGGAGCGCAGTTTCCTCGACGACATCAACCCGGACTCCAAGCGTCTCATCACCGCCCAGTTGGAGCCGGCCCTGAAGGACGCCAAGCCGGAAGACCGCTTCCAGTTCGAGCGCCACGGCTACTTCGTCGCCGACCGCCGGGATTCCGCGCCCGGCCAGCCGGTGTTCAACCGCACCGTGACCCTGAAGGACTCCTGGGGGAAAGGACAGGCCTGACCATGAACGACACCGCCCAAGACGATAAGCTCGACTCGCTCAAGACCCTCACCACCGTCATCTACGCCCTCTACGGGCTGAGCTTTATTCTCGGCGGCATGCCGGCCCTGGTAGGAATCATCATGAACTACGTGAAGGACGACGAGGTGGCCGGAACTTGGCTGGAAAGCCATTTCCTGTGGCAGAAGCGCACCTTCTGGTACGGCCTGTTGTGGTCGGTGGTGGGCGGCGTCCTGTTGCTGGTGGTGATCGGCTGGTTCGCCCTGGTGGCCGACTTCATCTGGGTGCTGTACCGCGTCATCAAGGGCTGGCTCAACCTCAACGACGGCAAGGCCATGTACGGCAACGACTAAAGACCATGTCGTCATCGGTGGCGTGGTATATCATGGATTTAAACCCACTATGAGGAACGCCATGCGTCCTTCCATCGCCGTCCAATCCCGCCGCGAAGCCATCCTGGGCGCCATCGCCAGGCACGGCCTGTCGAACGCCCGTGTTTTCGGCTCGGTGCTGCACGGAAAAGACAAGGAGGGGAGCGACCTCGACCTCCTGGTGGACCCCGCCGCCGACACCTCCTTGCTCGATTTGGTCAAGGCGCAGCACGAGATCGAAGACAGCCTGGGCGTCCCCGTCGATCTGCTGACGCCGGATGACCTGCCCGACCGCTTCCGCGCTTCCGTTTTGGCCGAGGCGGTTCCCCTCTAACGACTTCCACGAAAGACTCGCCATGCCGGAGATCAGCCGTTTCCTCGGGATTATCATCATGATGTACTTCGACGAACACAACCCACCCCATTTCCATGTCAAATACAATGAGTTTGCGGCAGTGGTGAATATCCGCACCCTCAACGTCATCGAAGGCCATTTGCCGGCAAGAGTGCGTGGCTTGGTTGAAGAATGGGCCGAAATTCACCAGGGTGAATTGCTGACGATGTGGGAATCCAAGGAATTTCACAAGGTTGAACCCCTGGTCTGACAAGGAGCCGGTTATGATTATTACCGTTCAGGAAGCGCGCCACGTGGCCGAATATCGGGTATGGCTGAGATTCAGCAGCGGCGAAAGCGGCGAGGTGGACTTGAAGGACCTGGTATTCAAATACGCCGCCGCCGCTCCCTTGCGGGAGGTGGAAAAATTCAGCCGCTTTTACCTGGATTCCTGGCCTACCCTGGCGTGGGATTGCGGCTTCGACGTATCTCCCGAGACGCTCTACGAGCGCCTGACCGGCAAGGCGCCCGCCTGGGCCGAAGCGCCCACTTTCCGTCCCGCCGCCTGACCCTCAATTCTTTTCCGCTTCTTCCCCCAGGATGGCCGCTTCCACCTCGGCGGCGGCCTGTTGCCGCAGGCGCTCCGCCTCGGCCCGCAGAGTGGCGGCGCGGCGGCGGGCGTCGGTGATGGACTCGACAAGCTTTTGTTGCGCGTCAAGAGGTGGCAAAGGGAGTTTCAAAGCCAGCAAGGATGGCTTGCTGATGTTTTTCATGGTAGGCGAGGTGCCGGTCAGGGCGTTCTCGATCTGTTGTCGCAGATGAGGTATCTTCAGTACCTCGTCCAGATAGGCAGGCAGGGCCTCGTTCTTCTCCTTCCACACAAAACGGAAAATTTTGTCGCACAACATGAGCTTTCGGCGAGTCTCCTTAACGAGGGCGCAGGCGCCGACCAGGCGGGTGATATTGGCGCGGGAAATGAGCATGTCTCCCGGTTTCACCTCGTAACGCGGAATCGGCGCCAGGCTTTGAGGCAGCGCTTTGTTTTCCGTTTCGTCGAAAGCGCCGAAGGAAACCGCGCCAACCTTCAAGACGCCCCATTCGGCCGGTGTCGCGGGCCGGTCCAGGCATTTCGGGCTCCAGCCGTTTTCCAGGTCGGCGATCAGGTCG
>JBFXHL010000112.1:0-7587 GCA_050177075.1 Sulfuricellaceae bacterium
GGGTTGAGCGGATTCCATCAGGGCCAGCAGGCAATTCCGCCTGCACAACAGGCCGGATATAGAACTGCAGCCTATCTGTTCCAGCACACTCAATTCGTCCTTGGCAAACGGGAGGCGTCCATATAGCCAACCATGACCCTTCGCATCCCCTCGAAACTCTGCCTCGCCGTCATCGTCGTCCTTCTCGCCATTCTCGGCGCCATCGCCTACAAGCTCATCGCCGGCACTTCCACCACCACGGCGGAGGACGGCCGCCAGGCCATCGTTCTCGCGCCCCAGGAGCGGGGCCTGATCCTGACGGAAATGCGTGCCTTCCTCAGCGGCCTCCAGGGCATGACCGACGCCCTTACCCGGGAGGACATGAAGACCGTGGCCGCCACCGCCCGCTCCCTGGGGCGCGCCGCCACCCACGAAGTCCCCCCGGCGCTGATGGCCAAGCTCCCCCTCGGCTTCAAGCAATTCGGCCTTTCGGTCCACAACGATTTCGACCAGATCGCCCTGGATGCCGAATCCCTGGGGGACCCCAAGCACACCCTGGCGCAAATGGGGGCGGTGATGCAGAAATGCGTCGCCTGCCACGCCACCTTCCAGCTCCAGAGTACCCCGACGGCGAAGTAAGCCAAGGCTTAAGGGAAATCAATGAGCTCCCGCCGGTTCTCCCTTAAGCTATAGGCATTCTCTTCTTCATCCGACGCGCCATGCCCCACCCCTCTTCCTGGCAAATTCTTACCGCCGCGCCCCACCGGCCGATGTTCCTCGCCGGCGCCGCCCAGGCCGTCCTCGCCCTGGCCTGGTGGCTGGCGGACCTGCTCGGCCGCTACGGCGGCCTTTACCCGCCGCCGACCTGGGCCGTTCCGGCCATGTGGGGCCACGCCTTCCTCATGCTTTACGGCTTTTTCCCCTTTTTCGTCTTCGGCTTTCTGATGACGGCGGCCCCCCGCTGGGTCAACGGCGAGGAAGTGGCACGGCGCCACTACCTGCCCGCCTTCCTGCTCATGGCGGCGGGCGCCCTGCTGTTCTATCCCGCCCTCCTTCTCGGCCGCTCCCTTCTCGCCCTGGCCGTGGCGCTGATCCTGGCCGGCTGGCTCACGGGCTGGAACGGCCTGCGCAGCGTGATCCGCCGCAGCGGCCACCCGGACAAGCGCCACGCCTATACCGTCATCGGCGTCCTGCTGGCCGGGGCGGTGGGCGCGGCGTCCTACCTGGCCTGGCTTCTCAGCGACGCCTATTTTTTCCTGCGCCTTTCCATCGTCGGCGGCGTCTGGCTGTTCCTCCTGCCCACCTTCGTCTCGGTGAGCCACCGCATGATTCCCTTCTTCTCCGCCTCGGTGCTGCCGGACTTCGAACAGCGCCGCCCCTACTGGGCCCTGTTCACCCTCCTCGGCGGCATGGCGCTCCACGCCCTGCTCGACCTCGCCGGTCTCCACGGCTGGCTGTGGTTGGCCGACGCCCCCATGGCGGCGGTGGCGTTCCATCTCACCCGCCTGTGGGGCTTCCGCCGCGCCTTCCGGGCGGACCGTCTGCTCACCGTGGCGCACATCGGCTTCGCCTGGCTCGGCATCGCCTTGAGCCTGTCCGCCCTGCAAAGCCTGCTCCAGCTCGGCGGCCACTACGTCCTCGGCACGGCCCCCCTCCACGCCCTCACCATCGGTTATTTCACCTCCATGCTGCTGGCCATGGCCAGCCGGGTCACCCTGGGCCACTCCGGCCGCCCCCTGGCGGCGGACAGCGCCACCTGGCGGCTGTTTCTCGCCTTCCAGGCTGTGCCCCTGCTGCGCATCGCCGGCGACCTGCCCCTGCCGGGAGCGACGCATTTCTACCTGGCGGCGGCGCTGGCGTGGCTGGTTTGCTTTATCATGTGGGGCATCAAGTACGTTCCCGCTTACCTACGTCCCCGCGCGGACGGACAACCCGGCTGATCGAGGCTATCCATGAACGATTCCCCCTTCCATCCCGACAACCACGACGCCTACCGCCGCTGGCGCGACGCCAAGCTGGCGGACTACCCCGCCAAGCTGGAACAGCTGGTGGTGGAAATCCAGGACCCGCGCCATCCCTCGGCGGCGGAAGTGGAGGCGGTGCGGGAACGCTGTCGCAAGACCAACATGGCGATCTACGCCACCCCCTGCGGCACCGACCCGGACAAGGCCATCCCTCGGGAAGTAGGCCGCGCCCTCGGCCTGGAGCGCCTGGACAGCCACCTGATGACCGACGGCGACGGCCTCTCCGCCCTCACCGTGGCGGAGAACGACGACAACCGGGGCAAGGGAGACTACATCCCCTACACCAACAAGCCCATCCGCTGGCACACCGACGGCTACTACAACACCCCCGACCACTGGATCCTGGGCCTGCTGCTCCACTGCGTGCAGAGCGCCCCGGACGGCGGCGAGAACCAGCTCCTGGACCAGGAGATCGCCTACATCGCCCTGCGGGAATCGAATCCCAGCCACATCCGCGCCCTCATGCAGCCCGACGCCATGACCGTCCCGGCGCGCATGGACGAGAACGGGGTGGCCCGGCCGGACCAGTCGGGGCCGGTATTCGCCGTCCTGCCGGACAGCGGCAGCCTGCACATGCGCTACACCGCCCGCACCCGCTCCATCGCCTGGAAGGACGACCCGGCGGTGAAGGCGGCGGTGGCGGCCCTGGAGGATATCCTCGCCAGCCCCTCGCTCTACGTTTTCCGCGGCAAGCTGGAGCCGGGCATGGGGCTGATCTGCAACAACGTCCTCCACGACCGCGCCGGTTTCACCGACTGCGACGGCCGCAAGCGCTTCATCTACCGCGCTCGCTACTACGACCGCATCGCCGGAACGGGGTTGAACGGGAAGTAGTCCTCCAGGGCAATAAAAAAGCCGGCCAGAAGGCCGGCTTTTTTGTTCGCCGCGGGATGGCTCAGGCCAAGGCCGGCTTGTTGCCGTTGAGCATGTAATCGATCAGCTCGTGCACCGAGCGGATGGCGGAACCGAAGGGCAGGCTTTCCGAACCGCGGAAGAACAGGCCCTTGCTCACCTCGCCCTTCATGGCGGAAGCCAACTGGGAGTCGATGCAGAACTGGCCGGCCTTGTTGATGCCGTCCCGCAGGCCGCACATGGACAGGCAGTTCACCGCCGTGGCGCACTTGGCGCGCAGGGCGTCGGCCTTGGCCATGAGGGCGCTTTCGCGGCTGAGGTAGTTTTTCAGCCAGGGGGTGAGCACGCCCCGGGCGGGCAGACCGGCAGCGCTCATGAAGGTGACGATGTCATCGGGCTTGGCCTCGGCCAACACCTTCTTGAAGTTGGGGTGGGCGTCCCCTTCCTCGGTGACGGCGAAGGGCGTGCCCAGCTGCACGGCGCTGGCGCCCATGGCCAGCAGCGCCTTCAGTTTCTCGTGGGTGTTGATGCCGCCGGCGGGGATGAGGGGAATGCGCTCCTTCTCGATGCCCAGGTCCTTGAACAGGTTGAGGATGCCCTCGATCACGCCGGGGAAGTCGAAGCGCGGGTCGGTGAGATCCTCTGGCTTGGGCGCGCCCAGGTGGCCGCCGGCGTAGCGGGGATGCTCCAGGACGATGGCGTCGGGGAGGAAATTCTTGCGCATCCACTTCTTCAGCACCACGGTCACGCCGCGCACATCGGACAGGATGGGAATCAGGGCCACGTTGGAGAAGCCGGCGGCCAGCTCGGGCAGGTCCAGGGGCAGGCCGGCGCCCATCACGATGGCGTCGGCGCCGCTCTCGCAGGACTGGCGGACGTAAAGGGGATGTTCGGTGACCGCCTTCATCACGTTCACCGCGATCATGCCCTCGCCCTGGGCGATTTCCTTGGCACCCTTGATCTCCCGGTCCAGGGCTTCCAGGTTGGCGTTGTTGATGGACTCCTGGCTCTTGTCCTTGCGGGTGCGCTCCAGCAGGTCGGCATGGTGGTGGCGCAGGTCCACGCTGGCGATGGTGCCCACCGCGCCTTCCTTGGCCACCGCCCCCGCCAGCCGGTGGGCGGAAATGCCGATCCCCATGCCCCCCTGGACGATGGGCAGGAGGGACTTGCCCTTGATCTTGAACAGCGGGAGGTCGGTGTGCAGCATGGCGGTCAATCCAAACATCTTAAAGGGTGGGCAGGCGGAAAAAAGGGGGTCAAACCAGCCCGGGGAGGGCGACACCGCCTAGAGGTGGCGGAAAAAAGCGGACGAAGGCACTCTGGTTCATTGGCCGATTATATCCGACTTCATTCAAAACATCACTTAAAAATTAAGCCCCTAGCCGGTTTGCGGCCTTTTCGCCGCGACCGCCGCCACGCCGGCGGCGAAATGGGCCAAGCCCAGCAAGGCCAGGAAAAATCCCCCCGCCCACCCGGCCAGGACCGCCATGCCGCCGGCCAGGAAACTCGCCGCCCGCAGGCCCGCCCAGCGGGTAAGCCGCCGCCGGGCTTGCTCGTGCCACTCCGTCTGGCGGCCAGGTTGCAGCCACAGGGGCAGCAATTGACCCGCGGCGCCGGTGACGAGGGGAAAGAGAAAGCCCAGGATGAACAGATGGGCCGTCCCCGTGGCGGAAGCCCACCCGCCCGCCTGGGCGCCGCCGGCGACCAGCGCCGCCGTCAAACCGACGGCCGACAGCCCCAGGGAGGGCACCGCGCCGTGCAAGCGGCATAGTTCCGGCCGGTAGGCCGTCCACCATTCCCGCCCCAGGCGCCACAGCACCTTCCCCCAGGCCGCCAAGCCCAGCCAGGCGAGGGGCGGCCACCACGCGGCGCCCACGGCCGTCAGCACAACCCCCGCCACGGCCCAGGGCAAACCCTGCTTCAACCGCAGCGCCGCCACCTGGTCGAAACGCCCCGCCGCCGTCGGCAACAGCACCTGGAGGGTGCCCAGCGCCGTCAGGCCGACGAAGCCCAGCAGGTTGAGATGGAGGTGAAAGCGCTTCAAAGCCAGGCGCTCTCCCGGCCAAAGCGGCATGGCCATCACCACCAACAAGGCCAGCATCAGGCACAGCAGGGCCGCCACGTACCAGTGCAGGCCGGGATGGGGCGAGCCGAGCATGGCGCGGCCCCGCCGCAGGGCCCACAGGGCGAGAACCGCCGCCGCGCCCCACGCCATCGCTGCCGCCACCGGCAGCCCAAGTGAAAACAGCTCGCCGCGGACGAACATCCCCACCGCCAGCGCACCCGCCCCCAAGGCGGCAAAAGGCAGCAGGGCCAGACCCCGCCCCTCGCCGCCGCGGGTCAGCACGGGGATGAAATGCTGCATGGCGCCGAAAATCAGCGGCATGACCCCCATGGCCAGGGCCAGATGCACGTGGGCGGCGGGAAGCAGGGGCCACAGGCGGGGCAGCAGCAAGCCGCCCGCGAACGAAGACAGGGCCACGACGACCAGCAGAGGCAACTCGAAATTCCTTATCCGCATACGCGAAGCCCGGCTATAATTATCTGGATTAGCATTTTTATCAGTTTTCACCCATCGCCGACTTAATGCGCATCAAGAGGAAATAGGATGAATGTTTCCCTTACCGCCAAAACCCGACGCTTCACCGGCAAGGCCCTATCCGCCCCCGCGACAAGCGAAACAGAGGTTAAAAGAACCATGATGTCCACCATTTCCCGCGCCCTCCCCCCCTGCGACGAACCCCGCCCCGCGCCACCGCCCCTCGCCTGAGCGCGCGTACCGTGCCGATCCTGGCCCTCCTCCAGCGCTGCTCGGCGGCCAAGCTGTGGCTGTTCGCCGTGGCCGGCGCCATCGCCCTCACCGAGGTCATCGTCTCGGTGATGGGCTTGCTGCTGAAGGGGGAAATCACCGCCGACTACCTCCTCACCGGCCTGGTGGCCTCCTTCTTCGCCGCCTCCCTGATCTCGGCGATTATCCTCTATTTCCTTGCCGAAATGCGCCGCCTCAACGCCGGCCTCCAGCAGCGCGTGAGCGACGAGGTGGCGAAAAGCCGCGCCAAGGACCACCTGCTGATCGTCCAGGCCCGCCACGCCGCCCTCGGCGAGCTCATCAGCAACATCGCCCACCACTGGCGCCAGCCCCTTAACGCCCTCGGCCTCCTCATCGCCAACGTCAAGGACGCCTTCGACCACGGCGAGCTGGACGAGGCGATGCTGACCCAGGCCGAACAGGACGCCCAGCGCATCATCCGGGGCATGTCCGAGACCATCGACCGTTTCCGCGCCCTGACCCTCTCGGAGCGCGACCGGCGCGTGTTCGACGCCGGCGAGGCCATCCGCGAGGCCATCGCCGCCATGGGCACCGACCTGAAACAGCAGCGCATCGCCGTCGACTTTCCCCCCGCCCCGCCCGCCCCGGTGCTGGGCTACCCGGTGGAATTCACCCAGGCGGTGCTGCACATCCTCAACAACGCCCGGGAAATCCTCGCCGCCCGCCGCGTCGCCGACCCACGCATCACCCTGCGCCTGGAACGGAACGGCAACACCGGACAGCTGACCATCGGCGACAACGCCGGCGGCATCCCCACCGACATCCTGCCGCGAATCTTCGACCCCTACTTCACCACCAAGGAACGGGGCCCTGGCGTCGGCCTCTACCTGGCCAAGAGCATCCTCGAAAACGGCCTCGGCGGCCAGCTTACCGCCCGCAACGGCGACGCCGGCGCCGAGTTCCTCCTCGCCTTTCCCCTCGCCGAAAACCTCTGACCCGCTTTTGACACCCCCGCCGGGGCCGTGCTACAAGAAAATCCCCAGCCCTTTGCGAGCCCCGCCATGAGCCACTGCTGCGACGACGAATCCTGCCCCTCCACGCCCCCCGCCAACGGCATCGGCATCCCCCGCGTCGGCACCTTCGACGGCGAGGCCTTCGAAAAAGCCATCACCGAGCTGCTGCGGGCCGCCGGCGTCTCTCCCGACTCTATCCACACCGGGCGCACCGCCAAACGGGTGCGGGACTTGTGGGAAAAGCGCCTCCTCGGCGGCTACGACCTCGACCCCGCCGACGCCCTCGGCGAAGGCTTCACCGACCCGAGAGAAGACCTGGTGGTGGTGCGGGGCATCGCCGTCCACGGCGTCTGCCCCCATCACCTCGTCCCCTTCCGCGGCATCGCCCACGTGGCCTACGTCCCCGGCGGCCGCCTCCACGGCTTCGGCCGCATCGCAAGAATGGTGGACGCCATCGGCCACCGCTTCACCTACCAGGAATGGATGACCCGGGACGTAGCCGAAGCCCTGGTCACCCACGGCAAGGCCAAGGGCGCCGCCTGCGTCATCGAGGCCGAGCAGCTGTGCCTGCTGCTGGGGGAAGACCGCCGGGGCGACGAACGGGTGGTCACCCAGGCCTTCGCCGGCTGCTTCAAGGACGACAGCCAGCTGCGCCTGGAGTTTTTGCGGGCCATCGGCGGGCGGGGGATATAACGCCGTATTTGCCGGCGATTTTGCCCTGGCAAAATTACTAAAGTTCTTTCAAAACAGAATGATGGCGTTTGACAAGCGGGGTTATGCGGCATAACCTGCGGGGTTATATTTCACAAATGACATCTAATTAATAGTTAAGCGCGATAGGCCGTGCCCATTGGAACTGGAACGAGTGCATATGCACAAGAACAGGGGCTTTATGAAGGAGGGGGGATTGTGATAGCGTCGAAGCGTTGCGAACGCTTGACGTATAACG
>JBFXHL010000113.1:0-7565 GCA_050177075.1 Sulfuricellaceae bacterium
ACCCACCTCCACCGCAGAGTTATCCACGGCGCCGGGCACCGCAGGTCCCTCTCTACCGAAGGGGGCCGGCGCGGTGGATAACTCGTGTTCAGCGCTCACGGGGCGGGAGGCGTCCATTCAATTCTCCGGTGGTTAATCCTTGAGCAGACCCGTGGGCAGGCCGTCGATGCTGGTGCGGTTTTTTTCTTCCCAATAGGCGCGAATGCCGTCGTCGCCCTTCTTTTCCGCCCAGCGCAGCAGCTTGTCCCGTTCCCCCTGATAGTCGAAGAGCGGGACCCCGGCGCCGCAGGAGGTTTGCAGGGAGTCGATGTCCAGCACCATGATCTGGCGGATGCCGGGATAGGGGGGGAAGCATGCAAGCAGCGCGTCCCACTCCGGTTCGTCCTGATGCACCGTCCGTCCCCGGCCGTAGAGGCGAAGGATCAGGGGCTCCCCTGCGAAGGCGCAGAACATCAGGGTCATGCGGCCGTTCTGCAACAGGTGGGCGGCGGTCTCGTTGCCGCTGCCGGTGAGGTCGAGATAGGCGACGCGCTTGTTGTCGAGGACGCGCAGGCTGTCCAGGCCCTTGGGGGAGAGGCTGATGCGCCCGGCATCGGGGGCGGTGGCGACGAAAAACAGCTTCTGGGCGGCGATGAAGCTACGCAGGTTGTCGTCCAGCTCGGAGTAGAATTTGGCCATGGAAGGGGAGCCTATCGACGTGGAAAATAAGTTGAGCGTTTTCTTGGGGAAAGCATAGCAAGATGCCTTTCAAACGCAAAGCACGCATCCTGTTTCTCGACGGCGGCAGTGGCATGGCGGCGCGGGCGGCGGCCCTGGCCGGAGAAACGGCCGATGCCTGGCTGGAGGGGCAGGGCGCTTCGCTGCCGGTGGACGGTCGACTGCTGGATTGGGCCGACTTGGTGGTGACCTTGGACGGGGAAGCGGAGCGCCGCTGCCCGCCCGTGCCGCGCCACGGGCAGCGGCGCCACTACCCGGCGGCGGACGAGGGGGCGTTACGGGAGCGCATCGCGGGGATGGTCGGGGGTCTGAAACTGCTGGCCCGGACCGGGGACTAGCGGTCCTCGCCCCAGCGGGCCAGCAGCCGGTGGGGGACGCCAACCAGGTCCAGGACCCGCGCCACGACGTAATCCACCAGGTCCCCCACGGTCTCCGGCCGGTGGTAGAAACCGGGGTTGGCGGGAAGAATCACCGTGCCGAGGCGGGCCAGCTTGAGCATGTTTTCCAGATGGATGGCGGAGAAGGGCGTTTCCCGGGGCACCAGCACCAGTTTGCGGCCTTCCTTCAGCATCACGTCCGCCGCCCGCTCGATCAGGTTGTCCGACAGGCCCTGGGCAATGGCGGCCAGGGTGCCCATGGTGCAGGGGCACACCACCATGGCGTCGGCGGGGTTGCTGCCCGAGGCCACGGGGGCGAACCATTCCTCCCGCCCGAACACCCGCAGCTGCCCTTCACGGGGGGAATACCGCTCGCTCAGCAGGGCTTCCAGTTCCCGGGGGGGGCCGGGAAGGACGAGGTCCAGCTCCTGCTTGGCGACAATCTGCGCCGCCTGGGAGACGAGAAGATAAACCCGGCAGCCGCCCTCCAGCAGCCCTTCCAGCAGGCGCAGGCCGTAGATCATGCCGGAGGCGCCGGTGAGGGCGAGGGTGACGGTTTTGGCGAAGTTCATGGGCGGGTTCCGGGGGGCTGAGGCCATTATAGGCCAGGTTGGGGCGCCTTCGCCTTCTCGGGCGCAGGGGGGGCGGCCTTCTCGGGCGCGGCGTTGGCCGGCGGCGTGGGCTTGGCTTCCTGGGGTTTGGCGGTCTCCGTCGGCGCTGCCTTGGCCTTGGCTGCCGCCTCCTCGGCCTTGTGCTTGGCTTCTTCCTGCTTCTGCCGCACCAGGGGGCAGAGGGTCTGTTCGAAGAGGTCGCCGATGCTCTCGGGAATGATGGGGGCGGCGATGGCGTCCTTGGTCTCGGTGTACTCGATCACCGCGCCGTCGGCGGCCTGGAGCAGGTAGCTCAGCGGCTTCAGGGTGTGTTCCCGGCAGTGGATTTGTTCCCGGAACAGGCCGCTGGCGGCGGCCAGACCCTTGACCGGCTGGGGCGTCTTGAACAGCACCTTTTTCCAGTAGGTGGCTTCGTCGCCTTCGATCACCAGCTTGGAAGCGTCGTAGTAGTAGAGGTCGGCGCTGCGCGGGGCGGGAACGGGCAGCCATTCGGCGCCGGCGGCGGCCAGGGGAGCGAGGAGGGCGAGAAATAAGAGCAAGGGTTTCATGGGCGGACGGGAGATGGGCCGCCCAGCAGGCGGGCGGCGATGAGGCCGTTGACGGTGCCGAAGAGCAGGGCGGCGGCGGCAAAGGCCGGCACCAGGTACAGCAGGCCGTCGTGGGGGATCAGCCACAGCCGCACCACGGCCAGCTGGCCGGCGATGTGGGCGAAGGCGGCGATGATGCTGAGGGAGACCGCGCCGAAGCCGGATTCGGGCAGCAGTATCGCCAGGCGCAGAGCCGCCAGGCTGGCGATGGCGCCGGAGAGGCTGAGGGCGAAGGACGGCGACAGGAAGGAGCCCAGCATCAGGCTGCCGGCCACCACCCGCAGCAGGGACACCCAGACCGCGTCGCCGAAGCCGAAACGCTTCAGCACCACCAGGGTGACGATGTTGGCGATGCCGGGCTTCACCCCGGGCAGGGGGCTCGGAATGACCGCCTCCATCAGGGACAGGGCGATGGCCAGGGCCGCCAGCCGTGCGATGCGGTGGTCTTCCCGGCTGGGGGCGATGTCAATAGTTGAGGGAGTCATAGAGCTTGTCCGCGCCCGCGAGTTCGATGCTCACCTGGTTGGGCAGGCAGATCGCCGCCTCCCCTGCCCGGCTCAGCCAGCCCTGCTGGACGCAGTATTGGCGCGGGCTGGGGTCCTTCGCCACCCGGGCGCGGCGCTGGTCGATTTCCACCAGGGTCTGCCCCAGGGGGCCCGGCACGGTAACGGTCTGGTGGCCGGATAGGGTGACTTCGGCGAACACCTTGCCGCCGCTGCGGATGACCACCCGGTCCGCGGCGCCGCCCCGGTGCCAGAACTGGCCAATGAGCCAGGATACCGTCAGAAGGCCGGCGGCGAAAACCAGCCAGTCGCCGGATTTGACCAGGCGCAGGGCGTTCACGGCAGGCTGCGGTGGCGCACCATCACTTGCTGATTCTCCCGGAAGTAGCCGGCGAGGGTTTCCACCATGTAGACGGAACGGTGCCGGCCGCCGGTGCAGCCGATGGCCACGGTGAGATAGCTGCGGTTGTCGCGGATGAAGCAGGGCAACCAGTTCTCGACGAAGCGGCGGATGTCGTCCAGCATCCGCTGCACCCCCTCCTGCTTTTCCAGGAAGGCCACCACTTCGGCGTCCTGCCCCGTCTGGGGGCGCAGCTTGGGGTCGTAATGGGGGTTGGGTAGGCAGCGCACGTCGAACACCAGGTCGGCGTCGAGGGGGATGCCATTCTTGAAGCCGAAGGATTCGAACAGCAGGACGATGCGGGCGTGGTCGTAGTCGATGAATTCCTTGATCCAGGCTCGCAGGGTGTTGGCCCCCAGTTCGCTGCTGTCCATGCGCTGGGCGATCTGAGACAGGGGTTCGAGCAGGTGGCGTTCCAGGGCGATGGCTTCTTCCACCGTCAGCCGGTCCTTGCTCAGGGGGTGGCGGCGGCGGGTTTCGGAGAAGCGTTTCACCAGGGTTTCGGTGTTGGCCTCGAGGAACAGGACCCGCACGTCCACGCCCTGTTCGCGCAGTTCCACCAGCCGCCGGGGCAGTTCCTGCACCGGTTCGCCGCCCCGGGCGTCGACGCTGACGGCGATGCGGCTGTAGCCGGATTCCAGGAGGTAGGCGACGATTTCCGGCAGCAGCTTGGCGGGCAGGTTGTCGACGCAGTAGTAGCCGCTGTCTTCCAGCACATTGAGGGCGATGCTCTTGCCCGAGCCGGAGAGGCCGCTGACCAGGACCAGCTGAGGCGGGGCGGTCATTGCTCGCCGTCCTTGGCCAGGAGGTCGGCATGGCGGGCGACGAACTGCTCGGTGCTGTTGATGCCGCGCATCTGCAGGATGTGGTTGCGCACCGCCACTTCCACCAGCACCGCCAGGTTGCGGCCGGCCGCCACGGGGATGCGCACCTGGGGGATTTCGACGCCGAGGATGTCCTGGGCGGTGGAGCTGATTTCCAGGCGGTCGATTTCGCCGGGATTGAGCTTGGACATCTTCTCCAGGTGGACGATGAGGCGCAGGTTCTTGCGCGGCGCCACGGCCGTTTCGCCGAACAGGGCGCGGATGTTGAGGATGCCGAGGCCGCGCACCTCGAGGAAATCCTGCAGCAGGGCGGGGCAACGGCCCTCCAGGCGATCCGGCGCCACCTTGTAGAGGTCCACCATGTCGTCGGCGATCAGGCGGTAGCCTCGGGTGATCAGCTCCAGGGCCAGTTCGCTCTTGCCGATGGAGCTGTCGCCGGTGATGAGCACTCCCACCCCCATCACGTCGAGAAAGACGCCGTGGCGGCTGGTGGAATCGGCCAGCACCTGGGTGAGGTGGTGGCTGAGGACGTTCATCAGGCCGGGGCTGGCCTGGGGGGAGGTGAAAAGCGGCGTCTGGGTGGCGTTGGAGGCGTCGATCAGGACCTGGGGCACCGACTCGCCGTTGGCGACGATGATGGCGGCCAGTTCCGTAGAAAAAAGATTGCCGATCGCCTGTTCCAGGTCGGCGCCATCCAGCCGGCGCAGGTAGTCCATCTCGGCGCAACCCATGACCTGGACCCGGTTGGGATGGACGAAGTTGAGGTGGCCGATTAGGGCCAGGGAGGGTTTCTGGACCGTTTCCGAGGTCAGCAGCTTGTTGCCGCCGTCGAGACCGGCGATCCATTCCAGGCCGAGCCTGTCGCGGGTCTCTTCGAACAGCTTCTGGACGCTGACCTGGGACATCAGGGGGACCAGCCCACGACCAACTGGTGGAGTTCGGCGGCGTCGTCGCAGGCCAGCATTTTTTCCCGCAACGCCTTGTCGCTGAACATCTGGGCCAGTTCGCCGAGGATCTGCAAGTGCATGTCGGTGGCCTGCTCGGGCACCAGAAGAACAAACATCAGGGCGACGGGCTTGCCGTCCGGGGCATCGAAGGGAATCGGTTCCTTGAGCTTGATCAGGGCACCTACCGCTTCCAGCAGGCCCTTGATGCGGCCATGGGGAATGGCGATCCCCTCCCCCAGCCCGGTGGAGCCGAGTTTCTCCCGGGCGAACAGGCTGTCGAAGACAGTGTTGCGATTGAGTCGGCCGGCGCCTTCCAGCAGTTCGCCCACCTGTTCGAAGGCCCGTTTCTTGCTGGCCACGTCCAGCCCCACCACCACGTTGGCGGCGGGCAGGATACCGGATACGAGGCTCATGGGAAGACAGGCTTACTCGGCGGCGGGCTGACGCTTGACGTCGCTGTGGTGGTTGCCGTGCTTTTCCTTGTGCTTCAGCACCTGACGGTCCAGCTTGTCCACCAGGCTGTCGATGGCGGCGTACATGTCGGCGTCGGTGGCTTCCACGTGGATGTCCTTGCCGCTGACGTGGACGGTGACTTCAGCCTTCTGGATGAGTTTTTCCACCGACAGGATGACGTTGACGTCGATCACGTGGTCGAAATGGCGGGTGACGCGGCCCAGTTTGTCGGTGACGTAATCGCGGATGGCGGGGGTGACTTCGACGTGGTGGCCGGTGATGTTGAGGTTCATGATGGCTCCTTGAGAGATTTCATTGGTAATTATATCGATTTGCGCAGGTTGACGGGGGGAATCTGCATGGACTCGCGGTATTTCGCGATGGTGCGCCGTGCCACCACGATGCCTTGGTCGGCCAGCAGTTTGGTTATCTCGCTATCGGAAAGAGGTTTTTTCGGGTTTTCGGCGCCGACGAGCTGCTTGATCAGCGCCCGGATCGCCGTGGCGGAGCAGGCGCCGCCGGTTTCGGTGGCCACGTGGCTGCCGAAGAAATACTTCAGTTCGTACACCCCCCGGGGGGTGGCCATGAATTTCTGCGTGGTGACCCGGGACACGGTGGATTCGTGCAGGCCCACCGCGTCGGCGATTTCCCGCAGCACCAGGGGGCGCATGGCCACCTCGCCGTGGTCGAAGAAGTGGCGCTGGCGGTCGACGATGGCCTGGGACACCCGCAGGATGGTGTCGAAGCGCTGCTGAATGTTCTTGATCAGCCATTTCGCCTCCTGCAACTGGGCGGAGAGCTGGGAGTGGGAGGCGTCCCGGTTGCGGGACAGGATGTCGGCGTAGAGCCGGTTCACCCGTAGGCGGGGCATGGCGTCCGAATTGAGGCTGACCGTCCATACCCCCTTCAGCTTTTTCACCACCACGTCCGGCACCACGTAGCGGGTGTCCACCGGGGCGAAGTCGCCGCCGGGGCGTGGGTTGAGGTGGGTGATGAGCTGCTGGGCGCCGCGCAGGGTGTCGTCGTCGCACTTCAGGGTTTTCTTCAGCGAGGCGTAGTCCCGGGAAGCGAGGGCGTCCAGGTGGTGACGCGCGATCTGGAAGGCCTGGTCGCGGTAGGGCGTATCCTCCGGCAAGGTTTCCATCTGCAGGACGAGGCATTCCGAAAGATTGCGCGCGCCGACGCCCGGCGGGTCGAAATTCTGCAGGTGCTTGAGGGCGGTGAGGACTTCGATCTCCTCCACTTCCAGTTCCGGCGGCAGAATGGCCAGCAACTCCTCCACGGACATGGTGAGGTAGCCGTCGTCGTCCAGGGCGTCGATGAGCAGGGAGACGATGATCTTGTCCCGATCCGACAGGGGGAGGAGATTGAGCTGCCAGTTCAGGTGCTGGCGCAGGGTTTGGGTCTCGGCCATGACTTGGCGCGCATCATCCTCGTCATCATCGTCGTCGCGCCCGCCACGCCCGGCGCCCTCCGCCCACCAGCTTCCTTCCTCGAAACTGTCGAGAGCAGAAGGCTCCCGCTCCTCGGCGGCGGGTTCCGGCGTGGTTTCTGTTCGATTTTCGTAGGACTCGCCCACGGGACCTGAACTCCCTTCGTCCCAGTCGTCGTCGGCCCGCTCCAGCAGGGGGTTGGACTGGATGAAGGTCTCCATTTCCTGGTTCAGCTCCACCGTGGACAGCTGCAGCAGACGGATGGACTGCTGCAGTTGCGGCGTCAGGGTCAGGTGCTGGGAGAGTTTGAGTTGTAGGCTTTGTTTCATGGACGGGTTGCGGCTCCGGGCATGCGCCGCAAATCAGGCACTCGGCGGCTCAGAGTTTGAAATTTTCACCGAGGTAAATCTTTCTTACGTTCTCATTATAAACGATTTCATCGGGCTTACCGTAGGTGAGGACCGCGCCCTCGTTGATGATGTAAGCCCGGTCGCAGATGCCCAGGGTCTCGCGCACGTTGTGGTCGGTGATGAGGACGCCGATGTTGCGCTCGGTGAGGAAGCGGATGATCTTCTGGATGTCCAGCTCGGCGATGGGGTCCACGCCGGCGAAGGGTTCATCGAGGAGGATGAAACGGGGCGAGGTGGCCAGGGCCCGGGCGATTTCCACCCGCCGCCGTTCGCCGCCGGAAAGGCTGGCGGCCTGGTTCTTGG
>JBFXHL010000114.1:0-7518 GCA_050177075.1 Sulfuricellaceae bacterium
CAGTTTATCAAGCATTCCGATGGTGGGGTATCGGAACAATTTCGAGGTCAACGTGGCCAACCAGGTGAAGTTTCTCAAGCATTCCGATGGTGGTGTATCGGAACTCTTCATGTCGCTGTTGTTGGCCGTCAGGAAAGTTTATCAAGCATTCCGATGGTGGGGTATCGGAACCGATGGCTTTCACACGCGCGAGCGGGTCGGAAGTTTATCAAGCATTCCGATGGTGGGGTATCGGAACCGATGAATTGGGAATGGCCTTCAAGGGTGGCTCATAA
This sequence comes from Sulfuricellaceae bacterium, assembly GCA_050177075.1. GTDB lineage: Bacteria > Pseudomonadota > Gammaproteobacteria > Burkholderiales > UBA9220 > UBA2239. Next base: position 276 of record JBFXHL010000114.1, read on the forward strand.
ACGTGTTGCTATGCTATTGTAAACAATCGTATACATAGAAGGGCCGGATTATGGGTGCAGCTATCGTCAGTGTCCGCGTCAGCGAGGAGGATAGGGAGGCGCTGGAAAAGTTGGCCAGCGTGACCGGCAAGAGCAAGTCGAGCTTGGTGGCTGAGGCGATTCGCAGTTACGTGGAGTTGAATGCCTGGCAGATGTCGGTGGTGCGCCAGCGCTTGGAGGTGGCGGACCGTCAGGAGTATGCCTCCCGTGAGCGGGTGAGGGCCGTGTTCGCCAAGTGGGGCGTGGATGCGGATTGAATGGCTGGAACAGGCGCTGGAGGATTTCGACGAGGCCATGGGGTATATCGCGGAGCGCAATCCCCTGGCGGCGAGGGAGGTGGCCTTGCGGGTTCACCGCCAGGTGTCCCAGTTGCGCCTTCATCCGCTCCTTGGCCGCCAGGGGCGCGTGGAGGGGACGCGGGAACTGGTGGTGGGGGGAACTCATTTTGTTATCCCCTATCGTTTCGACGGCCAGGGTTTGATCGAGATACTGGCCGTCATGCACGATGCCCAGGAGTGGCCGGGTGGCTTCTCTGATTGATCTTCGCTGTCCGGCGCGGGACAAGCCGGTATAATTCCTTCCTTTATCCGCATTGTTGAATTTCCTTTGAGGCTCCTAGCACTCGATACCTCCACCGAATACTGCTCCGTCGCCCTCCGGCTGGACGAGACGGTGCTGTCGCGCCACGTCCTGGCGGGACAGGGGCATTCGGGCATGGTGCTGGCCATGGTGGACGAGCTGCTGGCGGAAGGGGGCGTGGGGCTGGCCGAATTGGACGGCGTCGCCTTCGGTTCCGGCCCCGGCTCCTTCACCGGTCTCCGCATCGCCTGCGGCGTGGCCCAGGGGCTGGCCTTCGGCACCGATTTGCCGGTGGCGGGGATTTCCACCCTGCTCGCCCTGGCGGAAGGCAGCGGCGCCGACAAGGCAGTGGCTTGCCTGGACGCCCGCATGGGTGAGGTCTACCACGGCATCTACCGCCGCTGTGGGGGCGCCTGGGAGGAGCTTTCCCCGCCGGGCCTGTACGCTCCCGCCGACCTGCCCCTGCCGGAGGGCGGCGGCTGGACCGGTTGCGGCAACGGCTTCGCCCAGTACGGCGAGGCGCTCCGGGGCCGCCACGGCGACGCCCTGGCGGCGGTGCAGGAGGAGCTCTATCCCCGGGCCGAATTCATCGCCCGCCTGGCGGCGCCGGTGTTCGCCCACGGCCGCGGCGTTGCGCCGGAGGAGGTGCTTCCGGTGTACATCCGCGACAAGGTGGCCCTGAAAACCTGCGAGCGGATATGACGATGACGGCCGCCAGCGAGCTTTACGCCAGCCTCCAGCCCGAGACGCTGCCCCTGGAATTCCGCCCCATGCACGAGTTCGACGTGGAGCGGGTGATCGCCATCGAGCACGAGATTTATCCCTTCCCCTGGACGCCGGGCAACTTCCGCGATGCCATCCGCGCCGGCAACCAGTGCTGGCTGGCGGAGGCGCGGGGGGAGACGGTGGGCTACGGGGTGATGCTGGTGGCGGCGGGGGAGGCCCATCTCCTCAACCTGGGGGTGGACCGGTCCTGGCAGCGGAAGGGCCTGGGACGCCGCATCCTCCAGCACCTCCTGGCGCAGGCAAAGGGGTGCGGGGCGGAGATCATGTTCCTCGAGGTCCGGCCCTCCAACCTGCCGGCCCTGGCCCTGTACGCCGACATGGGCTTCACCCAGATCGCCAAGCGCCGCAACTATTACCCCGCCCATGACGGCCGTGAGGACGCGGTGATCATGACCCTCTCCCTATGAGCCGCCGCGACGCCTATCTGCGGGAAATGGGCCTGACCCCCCTGTGGCGGGCGCGAGCCGGTGTTGCCGATACGCCGCAGACGGCGGAGACAGCCCCGGTTGTTGCGACGCCGGCCGGCGATATTGCCACCATGGATTGGGCCGCCCTCAAAGCCGCCGTGGCGGGCTGCACCCGCTGTCCCCTGCATCGGACCCGCACCCAGGGGGTGTTCGGCGTCGGCGACGAGAACGCTGACTGGCTGATCGTCGGCGAGGCGCCGGGGGCCGACGAGGACGCGAAAGGCGAGCCCTTCGTCGGCCAGGCGGGCAAGCTGCTGGACAACATGCTGAAGAGCATCGGCCTGAAACGGGGGGTGAACGTCTACATCGCCAACGTGCTGAAGAGCCGCCCCCCGGGAAACCGCAACCCCGAGCCGGAAGAGGTGGAAGCCTGCGTGCCTTACCTCAAGCGCCAGATCGAACTGATCCGGCCCAAGCTGATCCTGGCCTCGGGCCGCTTCGCCGTGCAGTTCCTCCTCGGCCGGGAAGCGAGCATCGCCAGCCTGCGGGGAAGGGTCCACGACTACCAGGGCATCCCCGTCATCGTCACCTACCACCCTGCCTACCTGCTACGCAATCTGCCGGAAAAGGCCAAGGCCTGGGAGGATCTGTGCCTGGCGCGGGAGACCATGGCGCAGAGCCAATTGAAATAGGCTCTACACTTGAGAATTGAGCGTCCGGCACTATATTCAAACCTGCCCGAACTGAATTGGAGGAATCATGCGCATCCTGTTGACCCTGTTTTCCCTCGTCCTGACCCTGTCCCTTTCCGGCTGCGGCTACAACGCCATGCAGGCCCAGGACGAGCAGATCAAGGCGAGCTGGGCCGAGGTGCTGAACCAGTACCAGCGCCGCGCCGACCTGGTGCCCAACCTGGTGAACGTGGTCAAGGGCTATGCCTCCCATGAGAAGGACGTCCTGACCCAGGTGACCGAGGCCCGCGCCCGGGTGGGGGCGATTCAGGCGACCCCGGAGCTGCTCAACGACGAAGCGGCCTTCGCCAAGTTCCAGCAGGCCCAGGCCGGTATGACCAGCGCCCTGTCGCGCCTGCTGGCGGTGTCCGAGAACTACCCCCAGCTCAAGGCCGACGGCGCCTTCCGCGACCTCCAGGCGCAGCTGGAGGGCACCGAGAACCGCATCACCGTGGCCCGCAATCGTTATATCAAGGCGGTGCAGGAGTACAACACCACGGTGCGCTCCTTCCCCTCCAACCTGACCGCCATGGCTTTCGGCTACAAGACCAAGCCCAGCTTCGCGGTGGAGGACGAGAAGGCCATCGCCGCGCCGCCCAAGGTGGACTTCGGCGCTCCCGCCGCCGCCAAGTAAATGACGCTTTCCTGGCCCCGCTGGCTGCTCGCCGCCCTGGCCTTGCTGGCCCTGGCGGGCGGCGTTCGCGCCGAGGTGGCGGTGCCGCCCCTCCAGGCGCGGGTTACGGATCTCACCGGCACTCTCAGCGCCGAGCAGAAATCCAAGCTGGAAGGCGAGCTTCAGGCCTTCGAGGCCAAGAAGGGCAGCCAGATCGCTGTGCTGCTGGTTCCCACCACCGCACCGGAAACCATCGAGCAGTATTCGATCCGGGTGGCCGAGCAATGGAAGCTCGGGCGCAAAGGGGTGGACGACGGCGTGCTGCTGCTGGTGGCGAAAAACGACCGGGCCCTGCGCATCGAGGTGGGCTACGGCCTGGAAGGGGTCATTCCCGATGCGGTGGCGAAACGGGTGGTGAGCGATGTCATCGTTCCCTATTTCAAGCAGGGGGACTTCGCCGGCGGCATCGAGGCCGGGGTGGACCGCCTGATCCGGCTGGTGGAGGGGGAGCCCCTGCCGCCGCCCGGCCGGAGCGGCGCCTCCGGCTCTTCCGCTTCGGGGGGCGTGGAGGATTACCTGCCCCTCGTCTTCATCCTGGTCATCATCGGCGGCGGCCTGCTGCGGGCGATTCTCGGGCCCCTTCTCGGCGCCTCCGTGGCCGGCGGCTTGAGCGGCCTGGCGGGCTGGCTGCTGTTCGGTTCCCTTGTCGGCGGCCTGCTGGCGGGCGTTCTGGTGTTCATCTTCGTCCTCGCCGGCGTGTCGTCGGGGGGCGGCGGCTTCTCCAGCGGTGGCGGAGGCGGTTTTTCCGGCGGCGGCTTCTCGGGGGGGGGCGGCGGTTTCGGCGGCGGAGGCGCGTCCGGCAGATGGTGATCGATATTCCACGTCTTTTGAAGCATGCCCTTACCCCGCGCTGGCAGGTACGGCGGGTGTTTTCCGCTGCGGAGCTGGCGGCCATCGAGACGGCGATTCGCGATACGGAGCGCCTGCACGAGGGCGAAATCCGCTTTGCCGTGGAAGGGGGGCTGGAACTGCCCGCCCTGCTGCGGGGCATGACTGCCCGGGAGCGGGCGGTCGAGGTCTTTTCCCGTCTGCGGGTGTGGGACACCGAGCACAACAGCGGTGTCCTGATTTACCTGCTATTGGCCGACCGGCAGGTGGAAATCGTCGCCGACCGGGGCATTCATGCCCGGGTCGGCGACGAAGCTTGGCAGGGCATTTGCCGGCGCATGGAAGGGGCTTTCCGCGAAGGGCGCTTTGCTGCCGGAGCCGTGGACGGCATCCGGGAAATCGGTGCCCTGCTGGCCCGGCACTTCCCGCCCCAGGGAGCCAATCCCAACGAGCTGCCGGACCGTCCGGAAATCCTTTAGCCCCGTTGTTCGCGCGGTCAGTGGTGGCCGCTCTTGGCGGCGATGTCCAGGAGGTGTTCCAGTTCCCTTCCGTGCTCCCGCATGTTGGCGCGGTGCCAGCGCAGGACCAGGTAGGTGAGGGCGGCAACGAAAGCGCCGAAGAGGATGACCACCGCTTCCACTGGCACGTTCACTTCGATCAGCATGGCGTAGAGCCCCAGCATGATGAGGATGCTGGTGTTTTCATTGAAGTTCTGCACCGCGATGGAGTGGCCGGCACCCATCAGAATGTGCCCCCGGTGCTGGAGGAGGGCGTTCATGGGGACGACGAAGAAGCCGGACATGGCGCCGACGACGACCATCAGCACGATGGCGGCCAGCATGTGCAGGCTGATGCCCACCCACGGGACCTGGACGGCCGGCAGGTAGGGGATGCCCACCAGCAGCATGCTCGCCACGCCGAGGGCGATGCCGAAGGGCAGGACCCGTATGGAACGGTCGATGGTGATCTTCTTCGCCGCCACCACGGAGCCCAGCGCCACGCCCACGGCGACGATGCCCTGGAGGATGCTGGCCTTGGAGAGGGGAAGGTGGAGGGCTTTTTCCGCCCACTTGATGACGATGAACTGCAGGGTGGCGCCGGCGCCCCAGAACAGGGTAGTGACGGCGAGGGAGATCTGGCCCAGCTTGTCGGACCACAACAACTTGAGGACGTGGCCGAAATCTTTGAGCAGGTAAAGGGGGTTCTTCTTCAGGGGCTTGTGGTCGACGCCGGTATTCGGGATGTACAGGTTGAAGACGGCGGCGATCGCATACAGCAGCGAAACGATCAGGATGGCCGCCTCGGCCGGGGTGTTGATGCCGAGGTCGATGAAGGGGAAATCCCATGACAGCAGGGTGTGGCTGACCTTGTCGCTGATGAGCATGCCTCCCATTACCGTGCCGAGGATGATGGCCGCCACGGTCAGGCCCTCGATCCAGCCGTTGGCCACCACCAGCTCCTTGGGGGGCAGCAGTTCGGTCAGGATGCCGTATTTCGCCGGCGAGTAGGCGGCCGCCCCGAGGCCGACGATGGCGTAGGCAAAGAGCGGGTAGACATAGAGGGGGGCGCCCAGGGCGGCGAGGCCGGGAAAGGCGGACAGCAGCAGGAGCATGCAGCCCCCCACCTTGATGCCGTTGCTGATGAACATGACCCGTCCCTTGGCCATGGAGTCGGCGAAAGCGCCCACGAAGGCGGCCAGCAGGACGTAGGAGACGGTGAAGTAGAACTTGAGTTGGGGCTCGTATTGGGCCGGGGCATGGATGTCCCGGAGCAGGGCGATGGCGGCGATGAGCAGGGCGTTGTCGGCCAAGGCGGAAAAAAACTGCGCCGCCAGAATAATGTAAAAGCCGCGATTCATCAGGGGTCGCTGGTTATGGGGCAGGGAGCCTTTATAACACGAAAGCGCCGGGCCGTCATGCCGCGCTTCGCCAATCCCCTATCGGCGCGGAGTTTTGTCGGTGGGGCTACCTTTGGCCGGTAAAATGTGCTTGAATAGAGAGATTTTATAGCGCAATTAGGGCAATTAAGCATGGCGGATCGCCGTTTACAGGTCTTCTATACCGTCGCCAAGCAGCTGAGCTTTACCAAGGCCTCGGAGCTGCTGTTCATGACCCAGCCGGCGGTGACCTTCCAGATCAAGCAGCTGGAAGAGCATTTCAACACCCGCCTGTTCGAGCGCAACCACAGCAAGATTTCCCTCACCCCGGCGGGGGAGCTGGCGCTGGAGTACGCCGAGCGCATTCTCAACATGAGCACGGAGATGGAAACCCGTCTCTCCGAGATGACCGGCCAGGTCAGCGGCACCCTTCTCCTGGGCGCCAGCACCACCATCGCCGATTATCTGCTGCCGCGCATCCTGGGGGAGTTCACCACGCTCTATCCCAAGGTCCACGCCAAGCTGATGGTGGCCAATTCCGAGAGCATCGTCGCCAAAGTGGCGGAGCATGCCCTGGACGTGGGTTTGATCGAGGGCTCGTCCCAGCATCCCCAGCTGCATTTCGAGGTCTGCTGCAACGACGAGCTGGCCATGATTTGCCCGCCCCAGCATCCTTTCGCCGGCCAGACTTACGTCACTCCCGAGCAGCTGGTGGGCCAGCCCTACCTGACCCGGGAAGTGGGGTCCGGTACCCGGGAGGTGGTGGACGAATATTTCCGTGGCGCCGGCGTGGCGCCCGACGACCTCAACGTGGTGATGGAACTGGGCAGTCCGGAGGCTATCAAGGGCGCGGTGGAAGCGGGCATGGGCGTCGCGGTCCTGTCCCTGGCCACAGTGCGCAAGGAGCTCACGGCTAACGACCTGGTGGCCGTTCCTCTGCAGCCGCGCCTGATCCGTCCCTTGTCCCTGGTTTACGCGCCGGGCAAGTTCCGCTCCCGCCTGCTGCAAACCTTCCTCGATTTCATGGCCGAGTCCATGGCCCGTGCCGCCGAGCCCACCGGCTGAATCGCTTCCGCGGCCATGCAGATCAAAACGGCCTACCGGGAAATTGTCCCCTACCGCACCAAGGACGGTTCCGAAATCCGCGAACTGATGCACCCTGCCGTTCACGGCAACCGGCAGCAGAGTCTCGCCGAGGCCATTGTGCCGCCGGGAGGCGCCACCCGCCTGCACCGCCACCATGCCAGCGAGGAGCTATACTGGTTTTCTGCCGGCGAAGGCATCATGACGCTGGGAAACGAGAATTTCGCGGTGGCGCCCGGTG
>JBFXHL010000115.1:0-7418 GCA_050177075.1 Sulfuricellaceae bacterium
GGTGAGAATAAACACGGGAGAGACCGCTTTCCGCAGTCTCTCCCGTTTTGCCCGTGCCGTCGGTGGAGCCTCTGGCATGGCTTCCTTGCGAGTTGGCAAGGTTTTGGGGGATGCGTCTTCTCTTCATGGACCACCATCGTGGCCGAAAAGTGAAGTAGAACTTTGCCTCCCTGACTTCATCCTAGACCTTGGGCATGAAAGTGCAAGGCTATGCCTTGCTCTATACTTGGAGCAAGTGCTAGGGTCCGGTCATGCAGATCATCGTCAGATATTGGGTTTCCACGCCTCCCTTGGCTAGCCGAAGTGCTGCGAGCGGGTGGGTTGACCATTCCAGCCATCCGCCTAGCCGCTTGGGTTTGCATAACGCGCTCCTCGCCGCGGAGGACAGGCTGGCAATCCTGCATGGCCGTTACGATACGGAACCCCATGGCTGCAATATTTTTATTGAGTCATCCGAGCGTCGGGTAATGCTGAGCGTACAAGAGGCGAATGATCTGCTCGGCATGCTTGAAGAGGGGGGAGTGACGTGGAATACCTTGTCCACCCTGATGGAGGTGGAGCGTGAGGAGAGTGCGGTACCTATAGACCTGCGCGGGGAAGCCTCCTCCCATGCTCGGGAAATGGCGGAATACGAGAAGCTTTCCCACGAAGAAAGGCGGAAAATCGACTTCGACGCCTGAGCTGCATGGAAAGCCGGTAAAATTTATCCATGGAGACTCCGTCTGGGCAGAGCTGTCTGCAGTGTCGGCACTATTACATTACCTGGGATAGCCGATTTCCTTATGGTTGCCGCGCCATGCAGTTCAAGGCGCGTATTATGCCCTTGATGGAGGTGCGGCAGGCCGGCGAGGGGCCCTGCCAATTTTTTTCGCCGAAGCAGGCCGAGCCGCCAAGCAAATGACTCCCTTCTGCGCCCCCGTTAACATACTGGAATTCCATTGAGAGGCTTACCGTGACCGAACGACTGACGCTGACGCTGCCCGACGACTGGCACTTGCACCTGCGCGATGGCATACACATGGCAGCGGTGCTGCCGGACACTGCCCGGCGGTTCGGTCGGGCCATCGTCATGCCCAACTTGCGTCCGCCGGTGACTACCGTCGAGGCTGCTGCCGCATACCGCGAGCGTATTCAGGCCGCCCTGCCGGGAGGGAGTGGTTTCGTGCCGCTGATGACCCTCTATTTGACCGACAATACTCCAGCCGAGGAAATCGTCCGGGCCAAGGCGAGCGGCTTTGTGCACGGTGTAAAGCTTTATCCGGCCGGGGCGACGACCAATTCCGATTCCGGGGTGACGGAGCTGGCGAAATGCCGCCGGGCTCTGGCGGAGATGGAAAAACAGGGGCTGCCTTTGTTGGTGCACGGCGAGGTGACGGACGGCGAGGTGGATGTCTTTGACCGCGAGAAAGTCTTCATCGACCGTGTTTTGCAACCGGTGGTGCGGGATTTTCCCGGGCTCAAGGTGGTGCTGGAACATATCACCACCAAGGATGGCGTGGATTTCGTCAAGGAAGCCTCTGCCCGGGTGGGGGGGACGATCACGGCCCATCATCTATTATATAACCGCAATGCCATGTTCAAGGGCGGGATCCGGCCCCACTACTACTGCTTGCCGGTCCTGAAGCGGGAAATGCACCGTCAGGCCCTGGTTGAGGCGGCCACCGGCGGCAATCCCAAGTTTTTCCTCGGCACCGACAGCGCGCCCCACGCCAAGGGAGCGAAGGAATGCGCCTGCGGTTGCGCGGGGATTTACACCGCCCACGCGGCGATCGAGCTATATGCCGAGGCCTTCGAGCAGGCCGGGGCGCTGGATCGGCTGGAGGCCTTTGCTAGCTTCCACGGCCCCGATTTCTACGGTCTTCCTCGGAACCGGGGGGCGATTACCCTGGAGAAGACGGCTTGGCAGCCACCGGTGGAAATGTCTTTCGGCAGCGAAACCCTCGTCCCCTTGCGAGGAGGCGAAGAGGTGGGCTGGCGCTTAGTCGGCTAGGCGGGTTTTGCCGCGCATTGGCAGGGTTGCTCGGGGGCTTCTGTTGCCGGTCCCTTGTTCTTCAATAGCTCGCTGATCGGGGTGGCGGCAGCCGGGCCGTGGTCCCGGTAGAGACGGAGAAGTTCCTCGGCGGCAGCCTGCCAGCGGTCGCGGCCTCTTTTGATGGTGTCCAACAATAGGCGCGTCTTGCCGTCCTCCGCCCAATGCTGATAGGCGCTCAGCAGCTCGGGATAAAGTTCCCTTCTCATTCCCCGGTAGTTGGCGAAATAAAAATGCAGGGAGGCTGCGCTGTTCCGTTCCAGGAGGGAGGGGAGTGCGCACAGGCTGTCGGCAAGATGGTCGCGGACGGCGCGGGCAACCAACTCCGCCTGAGTGGCGGAAAGGGTCAGCAGCATTTCATTCCATTCCTCCCCCAGCAATTCTCCGGCTCGACATTCGCCGACTTCGTGGAGGATGGCGGCTTCCAGCTCGCAGTCCGTCATGGTTTCCAGCGCTCCGTCGGGGTCGGCGTCGAAGCCGAAATGGTCGAGGGCGCGCCGCATCGGTCCTTCGGCCTTGCGCCAGCGCCATTCCTCGATGCGCTCCCAAAGGAGGCGGCGCAACGACTCGCGCCGAATATAAATGGTTTTCCCCTGGCTCATGGCGGGCGGGGCGGCCAAATCGCGGGCCTGTTCGCTGCCTGCCACCAGAATGGAAAATCCTTCGCGGTCTTCGGCGCGCAGTAGTTCGCCCAGAAAGAAGTGGGGGGTGGCGTGGCCGCCGTACCCCCCGCTGTAAACCAGCCCGAGAGGCGTGAGGGCCTGGTTTATGGCCGCGCTGTCAAAGGGAGCGAATTTCGCGCCGTTGACAGGGAGAGGGGCGAAGGGTTCTTCTTCCAGGGTTTCCCATAGCCGTTCCCGCTCGGAGAGCCAGCTGCCGAGTTCGTCCTTGGGGAGGCTGTCGGCGAAGCGGTAGCCTTTTTCCCACCGATAGTATTCCCGCATTTTCAGCAGGTAGGTGCACATGGTGTAGTCGCGGGCGTGGCGGGCATCGGCGATGAGGCAGTTGCGCTGGACGACGGCGCGCAATTCGCTGAATGGAGGCATGGGAACCCTTAAATCCTGACAGAAATACTTAGTTATAAGGCTAGCATTTCCCTTGGGCGTTGCCAAAGGGGAACTTTACGGCGGGGAAGGGTACAATGCAGGGTGAAGCTGGCCAGGCAGTCGCTGCGCGGGCAACCGCGCAGAGGAAAGTCCGGGCTCCGCAGAGCAGGATGCCGGCTAACGGCCGGACGCCGCGAGGCGATGGATAGTGGCACAGAAAACATACCGCCGATGGCCGCAAGGCACAGGTAAGGGTGAAAAGGCGAGGTAAGAGCTCACCGCGGGACTGGCAACAGTTCCGGCAGGCTAAACCCCATCCGGAGCAAGGCCAAATAGGGAAGCGATAGCGTGGCTCGCGCTGCTTCCGGGTAGGCCGCACGAGCGTACGGGCAACCGTCCGCCTAGATGAATGACTGTCCACGACAGAACCCGGCTTATCGGCCAGCTTCCCCCTCCCCCTTCTTGAAAACGGCGCTCCCACGCCTAGTCAAACGTCATATTTTTCCCGCTCGTTGTGGCCCGGCCCCGGGGCTCACTTAATAAGTTACATGCACAACATTCCGTATCCCTTTATTTATTAATAACAAAAAACTTCCATTAGCAACCTCTTCTAAGTCCTTGTCCTGTAAAGCAAAACAGTGAAATTCCCCTTGACCGAGGTATGAATTTTTCTTATAGTGGGAAATAGTGGAGGAATGTGGGGAATTGTGGAGAATTCCCCGGGGTTGAACATAAAGGGGTGCCATGTTTCGCGGTGTTGCGACTCTCAATCTGGACAGCAAGGGAAGGCTGGCGATGCCGGCCAAGTACCGTGACGTCCTGTTGTCGCGCAGCGAGGGGCGGTTGATCGTTACGGCCGACCCCAGCAAGTGCCTCCTGATTTATCCCTTCCCGGACTGGGAGCCCATCGAGAAGAAGCTCAACAGTCTGTCCAGTTTCAATCCCCAGTCCCGTGCCCTGCAGCGCCTGCTGGTCGGTATGGCCAGCGATACGGAGATGGACGGCGCGGGGCGCATTCTGCTGTCGGCTCCCTTGCGCCAGTTCGCCGGGCTGGAAAAGAACGTGGTGTTGGTCGGTCAGGGCGGCAAATTCGAGTTGTGGGACGAGGAGAAGTGGAACGCCCAGCTCGATGAAGCCCTGGTGTTCCAGAGTGGCGGCTTGCCGCCGGAGCTGGAGGGCTTCTCGTTGTGAGTTCGGGGTCGGCGCATCGGCCGGTCTTGTTGCGGGAGGCGTTGGAAGCGTTGAAGGTGCGGCCCGACGGCGTGTATGTGGACGGAACCTTCGGGCGCGGCGGCCACAGCCGGGCGATTCTGGATTGCCTAGGATCGAAGGGACGGTTGATCGCCTTCGACCGGGACCCGGCGGCGGTGGCAGCGGGGGCGGCGATCGACGACGGGCGCTTCCGCTTGGTGTACGGCCCTTTCTCGGGACTGGCTAAGACGCTGGAAGAGATGGGGTTGGAGACGGTGGACGGGGTGTTGTTGGATTTGGGGGTGTCGTCTCCCCAGTTGGACGAGGCGGAGCGGGGTTTCAGCTTTCGTTTCGAAGGGCCGCTGGACATGCGGATGGATACCGGGGCGGGTGAAACGGCGGCGGAATGGCTGGCCCGTGTGTCACAAGAGCAATTGGAAGAGGTGATCAGTGTCTATGGGGAAGAACGGTTTGCTAAACAGGTTGCAAAAGCGATTGTTGAGGCTCGATCGCGGGAGCCCCTTGTCACTACTCGGCAGCTTGCCGCGGTCGTTGCAAAAGCCGTCAAAAAGCGTGAGCCAAACCAGGACCCGGCGACGCGCACATTCCAGGCTATACGGATTTACCTCAATGGGGAGCTTGAGGAGTTGTCGCTAGTGCTTCCTCAGGCCGCCGCCGCGCTTGCCGAAGGAGGGCGGCTGGCGGTCATCAGTTTTCACTCCTTGGAAGATCGCATCGTCAAGCGCTTCATCCGGGAGGCGGGGCAGTCGGATAAATTGCCGAGCAGGCTGCCGGTGCGGCATGCGGATTTGCCTCAGCCCAAGCTGCGCGCCGTGGGCAAGGCGATACGCGCGGGCGAGGAAGAGCTGAAGGCAAATCCGCGTGCCCGCAGCGCGGTGCTTCGGGTGGCTGAAAGGACGGCGGCGCCGTGGTAAAGCTGAATCTGGTCCTGGCGTTGGTGCTGGTGCTGTGCGCCCTGGGCGTGGTGACGTCCCAGCACAAAGCGCGGAAATTGTACGTGGACTTGCAGCAAGCGCAGTCGGAAACCAAGCGCCTCGACGAGGAGTGGGGACAGTTGCAGTTGGAGCAAAGTACCTGGGCGATGCATTCGCGGATTGAGAAAATTGCCACCGGCTACCTGCAGATGCAGGTGCCGGATGCCGCCCATAGCCGCATCGTCCCGCCTGCGACGTCGACGGGGGTGCCCGGGCCATGAGCATGGCGCGCGCGCAATCGCTTCGCATGCCGCTGTGGCGGTCCAGGCTCCTCGTGGGCCTGTTGTTGTTTTGGTTCCTGGCGCTGGCAGTGCGCTCCCTTTATTTGCAGGGGTTGCACAACGATTTCCTGCGCCAGAAGGGAGACGCCCGCTACAGCCGGGTGATCGAGATCACCGCCCATCGCGGCATCATTACCGATCGCAATGGCGAGCCCCTGGCGATCAGCACGCCGGTGGAGTCGGTATGGGCGAGCCCGTCGGACGTGGAGATATCGGCGGACAAGATCAATCGCCTCGCCGGGTTGACCGAGGTGCCCGTTCAGGAGTTGCGCAAGAAGCTGAACGAGAACAAAAAGGAATTCGTCTATATCAAGCGCCAAATGCCGCCGGATCAGGCTGAGCAGGTAATGAAGCTCGGCGTGCCGGGAATCTTCCTGCAGCGCGAATACCGCCGCTACTATCCGGCGGGCGAGGTGGTGGCGCATGTGCTGGGCTTCACCGGCGTGGACGATAACGGCCGCGAAGGAATGGAATTGGCCTACCAGAACTGGCTGGGCGGCAAGCCGGGCAGCCGGCGCGTGATCAAGGACCGTTTGGGGCATATCATCGAGGACGTGGAGAGCATCCGGGCGCCGCAGCAAGGGAAACCCCTGGCCCTGTCCATCGACCGCAACTTGCAGTATCTGGCCTTCCGCGAATTGACGCAGGCGGTGGAGATGCACAAGGCCAAGGCGGGGGCCATCGTCGTGCTGGATGCCAAGACCGGCGAGGTGCTGGCCATGGCCAACCAGCCCACCTACAACCCCAACAATCGCGAAAAGCTCAATCCGGCGGCCATGCGCAACAGGGCCGTTACCGATCTCTACGAGCCCGGTTCGACCATGAAGCCCTTCACCATCGCCGCGGGCCTGGAGTCGGGAAAATACAAGCCCGAGACGCAGATTCAGACGGCGCCCGGGAGTATGACCATCGGTCCGGCGACAATCCACGACGCCCATCCGGAGGGTGTGCTGACGGTAAGCCAGGTGATTCAGAAATCGAGCAACGTGGGCGCAGCCAAAATCGCCCTGTCCCTCGAGCCCAGCTATATGTGGAAAACCCTGCACAACGTGGGGATAGGCACGCCGCCGCGCAGCACCTATCCCGGCGAGGTGTCGGGCAGGCTGCGGCCCTACCAGAGTTGGCGGCCCATTGAACAGGCCACCATGGCCTTCGGGCACGGCTTGTCGGTAAGCCTGCTCCAGCTGGCCAGGGCCTATACCGTGTTTGCCGACGATGGCGAATTGAAGCCGGTGTCTCTGCTCAAGCTGGATGAGCCGGCGGTCGGCGTGCAGGTGTTTTCCCCGAACACGGCCCATGAAGTGCTGAAAATGATGGAAACGGTCACCCAGTCCGGCGGTACCGCGCCCCGGGCCCAAGTCATCGGCTACCGGGTGGCGGGCAAGACCGGAACGGCGCACAAACTGGTGAACGGGGAATACGCGCCCAACCTCTACGTGGCTTCGTTCGTCGGCTTGGCCCCGGTCAGCAATCCCCGTTTGATCGTGGCGGTGATGATCGACCAGCCCAGCGACGGCGAATACTACGGCGGCACGGTGGCGGCGCCCGTGTTCAGCAAGGTCATGGCCGGCGCTTTGCGCATGCTCGGCGTGCCGCCGGATGCGCCGAACAATTATTTCGTTCCGCCGGAGACGGCGCCCCTGGTGAAGGAGGTGGTATGACCGCCTTCGATTTCACGGCGCTGGAGCGGATGGGGGCGACCGTGCGCGAGTTGTCGGCGGACAGCCGAAAAATCCGGGCCGGAGTCACCTTCGCGGCTTTCTCCGGCGAGCATGCCGATGGCCGTCGTTTCATCGGTCAGGCGGTAGCGGCAGGCGCCAACGCCGTCCTGTGGGAAAAGAACGGCTTCGACTGGAATGCCGAATGGAAGGTGCCG
>JBFXHL010000116.1:0-7327 GCA_050177075.1 Sulfuricellaceae bacterium
ATACCCTTCCAACCGGCGATGGAGGAGCCGTCGAAAGCGTGGCCGGTTTCGAACCAGCCCTCGTCCACCACGTGGGCGGGAATGGATACGTGCTGCTCCTTGCCGCGGGTATCGGTAAAACGCAGGTCAACGAACCTGACGTCGTTGTCCTTGATCATCTTCAAAACGTCGGCTACCGCCATATTCATCTCCTAACTTTTGACTTACGTGTTCAAAAAAATTGGGCCGTTACCGGGCGATTGCCTGCATTACCCACAGGCACAGGGGCACGTGCTTCAAATCCGACAACGACAACCCCAAAAGCAGAAATCATGCCACCACCCGCAAAGTGGGAAATCATTTTCCCACAGACACATAAATTCGAACAGAAAAAATTACCGCACCAATACGGTGCATTCGCGTCCAAATCGCACCAATTTCGTGCCACAAATGCAACTTTATGATTACAAATCAAAAACCAAAAAAACCCGAAGGGCTCCGGCATACCCCCGCCAACTTGCCGGCACAAGCCGTCCCCAAAGACCGGAGACGGCACAGGGACTTACCATCCCCGCCCCCGCGCCCCAACATGGGGCACGCGACTGAATGGCGCTGGCCTTCGTAAAAATTTATACTCTCGCCATCATTTTCTGACGACCCAGTGAAGGCATGGGAGAAATCACCAACATTCTGACCGCTGCGCAACAGAGGGCGCAAGCCAGCGAAGCCCACTACGCCGGCATTCTTCTCCCCATCGAAGCACACCGTCTGATGCAACTCGTTTCCAGCGCTCGCATGGTGGACGTGCGCAGCCGGGCGGAACGGGATTTCGTGGGTTTCGTTCCCGACAGCCTGCACATCGAATGGCAACACTATCCGACCTGGACCCTGAATCAGAACTTCTATGCCGAGCTGCGGCAGCAGGTGGACCCGGAAGCCCTGGTCCTGTTCATCTGCCGCAGCGCCCACCGCTCCCACCTTGCCGCCATCGCCGCCACCCGTGCCGGCTATTCCAACTGCTACAACATCGCCGAGGGCTTCGAAGGGGAGCGGGATATCATCACCGGCCAACGCGGCAAGAACGGCTGGAAAGCGGCGAACTTGCCCTGGATTCAGAACTGAAGCGGTGAAGCCGGCTGCGCAATTCGCTAAAATCGCGCCTTGGTTGACAGGGCGCCCCATCGTCCCTCCCTTAACCCACTCTCGGACACTCCATGACTGACCGCTATGCCGTCGTCGGCAACCCCATCGGCCACAGCAAGTCCCCCTTGATCCATGGCGAATTCGCCCGCCAGACGGGCCAAGATATGAGCTACGAGGCCCTTCTCGCCCCCCTGGACGGCTTCGTCGCCGTCGTCGA
The DNA here is from genome assembly GCA_050177075.1 of Sulfuricellaceae bacterium. GTDB lineage: Bacteria > Pseudomonadota > Gammaproteobacteria > Burkholderiales > UBA9220 > UBA2239. The sequence continues at coordinate 1,340 of JBFXHL010000116.1, forward strand.
GCATTTCTTCGCCGCCGGCGGCAAAGGACTGAACGTTACCGTCCCCTTCAAACAGGAAGCCTGGCGCTTCGCCACCGCTCTCACCGAGCGCGCTCGTCTGGCCGAGGCGGTGAACACCCTCAAGCTCGAAGGAAACGCCGTGCTGGGCGACAATACCGATGGCGCCGGTCTGGTGCGGGACATCACCGCCAACCTCGAATTCCCCGTCCACGGCAGGCGGGTGCTGCTGATGGGCGCGGGCGGCGCCGCCCGGGGCGTGCTCCTGCCGTTGCTGGAGCAGAAGCCCACCTCCCTCACCATCGCCAACCGCACGGCGGAAAAGGCCGAGCAACTGGCCCGGCACTTCGCCCCCCACGGACCGGTGACCGGCAGCGGCTACGAAACCCTGGCGGGCCGGACTTTCGACCTAGTCATCAACGCCACCTCCGCCTCCCTGTCCGACGCCCTCCCCCCCCTGCCCGAGGGCGTGTTCGCTCCCGGCAGCCTGGCCTACGACATGATGTACGGCAAGGGCCTGACCCCTTTCCTGGAGTTCGCCCGGCAACAGGGCGCCGACCGGCTGGCCGACGGCCTCGGCATGCTGGTGGAGCAGGCGGCGGAGTCCTTTTTCCTGTGGCGCGGGGCACGTCCCGATACCGCGCCGGTCATTGAGCTCCTGAAGCCGCGATGAAAGCTCTCTGGCGCCTCCTGTGGCGTTCCGCCGCCCTTTTCTTCCTGCTGGTGCTGCTGTACCAGGGCTGGATATTCGCCCACATCTGGTGGTGGGTGGACCACAACCCTTCCACCACCTCCTTCATGGAGGAGCGCATGGACGTCCTGCGGGAAAAGGACCCCGCCGCCCAGCCCAAGCAGCAATGGGTGCCCTACAATCGGATCTCCAACAACCTCAAGCGGGCGCTGGTGGCGGCCGAGGACGGCAAGTTCCTCGACCACGACGGCTTCGACTGGGAAGCCATCCAGGACGCCTACGAGAAGAACCTGAAGAAGGGGCGCATCGTCGCCGGCGGCTCCACCATCAGCCAGCAGTTGGCGAAAAACCTCTTCCTTTCCGCCAGCAAGACCCCCTGGCGCAAGGCCGAGGAGGCGGTGATCACGGTGATGCTGGAGCAGATGATGAGCAAGCGCCGCATTCTGGAGATCTACATGAACGTCATCGAGTGGGGCAACGGCGTCTTCGGCGCCGAGGCGGCGGCCCGCCACTACTATGGCACCTCCGCCGCCAACCTGGGCCCGGAGCAGGCCGCCCGCCTCGCGGCCATGGTTCCCAACCCCCGCTGGTACGACAGCCACCGCGGCAGCCGGGGTCTCAGCCGCCGCACCGGCATCATCCTGGCGCGCATGAATTCGGCGGTCATCCCCCGCTGACGCCCTCCATGCACCCCGACACCGAGCGCCTGCTGGCGGACATCGCCGAGGAAACCCGCCAGACCCGTTTCCTCACCGGCATCGGCGAGCTGGACAGCCGGGTGATGGCGGCCATGGCGGAGATCCCGCGCCATGCCTTCGTACCCCAGGAGCTGCATTCCCGCGCCTACGACAACGGCCCCCTGCCCATCGGCCACGGCCAGACCATTTCCCAGCCCTTCATCGTCGCCCTCATGACCGCCCTCCTGCAGCCGGAGGCCGACCATCGGGTGCTGGAAGTGGGCGCCGGTTCCGGCTACCAGGCAGCAGTGCTGTCCAGGCTGGTGGCGCGGGTTTACACGGTGGAAATCGTCGAACCCCTGGCATCCGCCGCCGCGGAGCGCTTGAAAACCCTAGGCTACGGCAACGTGGAAGTGCGCTGCGGCGACGGCTACCGCGGCTGGCCGGAACTCGCTCCCTTCGACGGCATCCTGGTGGCCGCCGCCGCCCCCCATGTTCCTCAGCCCCTGGTGGACCAGCTCAAGCCCGGCGGGAAGCTGGTCATCCCCGTGGGCCAGCCCTATTCCGCCCAGGAGCTGCTGCTGATCGACAAACTCGACAGCGGCGAACTCCGCCGGCGCAGCGTGCTCCCCGTGGCCTTCGTTCCCCTCACCGGCAGCCTGGGGCATTGACCAATCCGCCTCGCGGCGGGAAGATTACGCTCTTATACAAGACCCACACCGCCATGCACGGTGTCCCATCTTCCAAGGAGAGCGCGAGAATGTCACAAACCAAGATCCTGCTGGACGAAGCCGACATCCCCACCCATTGGTACAACGTCGTCGCCGACATGCCCAACCCGCCGGCGCCGGTGCTGGGCCCCGACGGCAAGCCCATCGGCCCCGAGGCCCTGGCGCCGATTTTCCCCATGAGCCTGATCGAACAGGAAGTGTCGTCGGAACGCTGGATCGCCATCCCCGAGGCGGTGCGCGAGGCCTACCGTCTCTACCGCCCCTCGCCGATGTTCCGCGCCCACCGCCTGGAGGCGGCCCTGGGCACCCCGGCGAAGATTTACTACAAGTACGAGGGCGTCTCCCCGGCGGGTTCCCACAAGGTCAACACCTCCATTCCCCAGGCCTACTACAACAAGGAAGCGGGCATCAAGCGCATCGCCACCGAGACCGGCGCCGGCCAGTGGGGGTCCTCCATGGCCCTGGCGGGGCAGATGTTCGGCCTGGAGGTGCGGGTCTACATGGTGAAGATCAGCTACCAGCAGAAGCCCTACCGCCGCTCCATGATGACCACCTGGGGCGCCGAGGTGTTCGCCAGCCCGAGCCGCGAAACCCAGGCCGGCCGCGCCGCCCTCGACGCCGACCCGGACAACCAGGGTTCCCTGGGCCTGGCCATCTCCGAGGCGGTGGAGGAGGCAGCCTCCCGCCCCGACACCAACTACGCCCTCGGCTCGGTGCTCAACCACGTGCTGCTGCACCAGACCGTCATCGGCCTGGAGGCGAAAAAGCAGTTCGAGAAAGTGGGCGACTATCCGGACATGATTTTCGCCCCCTGCGGCGGCGGCTCCAATTTCGGCGGCGTGGCCTTTCCCTTCTTCGCCGACAAGGCGGCGGGCAAGCAGGTGCGCCTGGTGGCGGTGGAGCCCACTTCCTGCCCCACCCTGACCCGCGGCCACTACGCCTACGACTTCGGCGACACCGCCAAGCTCACCCCCCTGATGAAGATGTATACCCTCGGCCACGACTTCATGCCCCCCGGCATCCACGCCGGCGGCCTGCGCTACCACGGCGATTCAACCCTGGTGTCCCAGCTCTACCATGAGAAGCTGGTGGAGGCGGTGGCGGTGCCCCAGCTCGCCACCTTCCAGGCCGGCGTGCTGTTCGCCCGCGCCGAAGGCATCATTCCGGCGCCGGAATCCAACCACGGCATCGCCGCCTGCATCGACGAAGCCCTGCGCTGCAAGGCCAGCGGCGAACAGAAGACCCTCTTTTTCAACCTCTCCGGCCATGGTCACTTCGACATGGGCGCCTACGACCGCTACTTCGCCGGCGAACTGGAGGACTACGCCTACCCCGAAGAAGCCATCAACGCGGCCCTGGAGCGCCTGCCGAAAATCGCCTGACGCCCGCACGCAAGCGACGTTCTCGCCGCGGCCCTGTCATCCGAAATGGCAGGGCCGCGTTATTTCATTAGACGCCTGTCCCAAGACTTTTTTAAAATAGCGTTTTTAGCCACCCGCCCACCGAGCCAGGCGCATGTCCGAGACCGAAGAACTCAAGCCCAAAGAGAGCCTTCAGGAAAGCCTGCAGCAGGTGGTGGACCTCCTGAACCGCCAGCGGTTGGTGGAGAATCTCGTCCGCAAGCAGGACATGCCCCGCCACGAACTGGTGGAAAGCCTGGTTCACAAGCAGAACCTGGCCGAGCTCCAGCTCAAGCTGGACAAGCTGCACCCCGCCGACGTCGCCCACATTCTCGAAGCCCTCCCCCTGCAGGACCGTCTGCTGGTCTGGGACCTAGTCAAGGCGGAACGGGACGGCGAAATCCTGCTGGAAGTCTCCGACGCGGTCCGGGAAACCCTGATCGCGGACATGGACAGCGAGGAACTCCTCGCCGCCACGGAAAACCTCGACACCGACGAAATCGCCGACCTGGCGCCGGACCTGCCCAAGGACGTGCTCCAGGAACTGATGGAGTCCCTCGACGCCCAGAACCGGGCCCGACTCCAGTCCGCCCTGGCCTATCCCGAGGATACCGTCGGCGCCCTGATGGACTTCGACATGATGACCATCCGCGACGACATCACTCTCGAGGTGGTGCTGCGCTACCTGCGCCGCCTGGGCGAGCTGCCCGCCCACACCGACAAGCTGTTCGTGGTGGACCGGGACAACGTGCTGAAGGGCGTCCTGCCCCTCAAGCGCCTCCTGGTGCACGATTCCGAGGCCAGCGTGGCGGCGGTGATGGCCAACGACGCGGTGATCTTCCATCCCGACGACGACGCTGGTGAAGCTGCCCAGGCCTTCGAGCGCTACGACCTGGTGACCGCCCCGGTGGTGGACCACCAGAACCGCTTGGTCGGACGCCTCACCGTCGACGCGGTGATCGACTACATCCGCGAGAAATCGGAAAGCGACATGCTGTCCATGGCCGGCCTGAAGGAGGAAGAGGACCTCTTCGCCACGGTGTGGAAATCGGTGCAGAACCGCTGGACCTGGCTCGCCATCAACCTGGTGACGGCCTTCGTCGCCTCGCGAGTGATCGGCCTGTTCGAGGGTTCCATCGAGAAAATCGTCGCCCTGGCCACCCTGATGCCCATCGTCGCCGGCGTCGGCGGCAACTCCGGCAACCAGACCATCACCATGATCGTCCGCGCCTTGGCCCTGGGCCAAGTGCACCTCAGCAGCATGAAGAAGCTGTTCCTCAAGGAAATCGGCGTCAGCCTGCTGAACGGCCTGATCTGGGGCAGCATGCTGGGAGTGCTCGCCTTCCTCCTCTACCACAACGTCAAGCTGGGCTTGGTGATGGCCGCCGCCATGACCCTCAACCTACTGCTGGCCGCCCTGATGGGGGTGGCCATTCCCCTCACCATGCACCGACTCGGCCGCGACCCGGCGGTGGGCTCCAGCGTGATGATCACGGCGGTGACGGACAGCGGCGGCTTCTTCATCTTCCTCGGCCTGGCCACCCTGTTCCTGCTTTAACCCCCCACCCTGTCCCACTCATTTTCAGGGGATACCCCCTTGAGATAATTAGTAGTTTTATCTATTTCCCTGTTGCCGCAAAACGTTAGAATCTATCTAGTAAAAAAGTACTAAGAACACAGTCGGGCTCGTTCCGCAGTCGCGGCCACGGCCCCCAGGGAGAATCACCGTGAAGTTCCCGCAACCGAAGCGAGGGAGCGCCGCGCCCGCCCCCTTCGGTATCCGACATCGATGGCGGTGGCTGCATGCCGCCCTGGCCGCCACGGCCCTGCTTCCCCCGCCTACCGCCCTCGGTCACGAGGCCATGGGCCTGCTCGACGGCGGGGGGGAAGAGCAGGTATTCGCCGCTTCCCGCTACGCCCAGACCATCGCCGACACCCCCGCCAGCGTTTCTCTCATCACCCAGGCGGACATGCAGCGCTACGGCTACCGCACGGTGTTCGACGCCCTCATGGCGCAACCTGGTTTCTACGACGCCAGCAGCCAGTGGCCCGGCATCGGCTTCCGGGGCGTCGCTCTGCCGGGGGATTTTAATTCCCGGGGCCTGGTGCTGGTCAACGGCATGCCCCTCTACGAACCCACCTACGGCAATTTCTTCCTCGAACACCTGGATCTCGCCTCTATCGACCGCATCGAGGTCGTGCGTGGACCGGGGTCGGCCCTCTACGGCAGCGGCGCGGTGATGGGTTTGATCAATCTCGTCACCCGCAACGGCCATCAGCGCCCCGGCGCCGTCGCCTCCTTCGAGACCGGCAGCCACGACAGCTACAAGGCCTACGCTTCCTACGGCGCCACCACTGACTCCGGCCAGGACCTTTTTCTCTCCGCCAGCGCCGCCTCTTCCCGGGGCGCCGACGTCTACCTGCGGGAATACGACCCGCCCGCCTAGGCCAACGGCCAGTATCACGGCAGCTCCGCCGGCAACGGCGGCTGC
>JBFXHL010000117.1:0-7180 GCA_050177075.1 Sulfuricellaceae bacterium
CAACGGCGCCGTGGCCTTCCGCGGCACCTTCCTCATCGACCGCGACGGCATGGTGCGCCACCAAGTGGTCAACGACCTGCCCCTGGGCCGCAATATCGACGAGGCCATCCGCATGGTCGACGCCCTCCAGTTCTTCGAACAGCACGGCGAGGTCTGCCCCGCCGGCTGGAACAAGGGCAAGGCCGGCATGAAGGCCAGCCCCGAAGGCGTTGCCGAGTATCTGTCCCAGCACGCCGGCGAATTGTAAGCCTGACTCGCCGCAACGAAAAACGGGGGCTCCGGCCCCCGTTTTTTTATGCCCTGATTCCTGGGCCACAAACAAACGATCAACCAACTACCCAATAATCCTAACAATCAACATTGTAAACTTGACATAACAGAATGATTTAACTATATTCAAGACGTAGTCTAACTCTTGGAGACCATTATGGGCTTCCTGGCTATTGCCGGCGTCGACCACGGCGCGGCAAAAATCAACCTCAAAGGCGTGCTGGACAACCATTCCGGCGAGCAATTCCGCCAATGCAGCGAGGGGCTGCTGGAGTCCCCCGACGTCCGGGAAATCGAAGTGGACATGGGGGGCGTCAGCCGCATCGATTCCGACGCTCTCGACACCCTGCTGGAAATCCGCGAAAAGGCCGCCGCCCTCAACCGGCATCTGGTACTAACCGGCTGCCGCCGCTCCGTGCGCCATACCCTGGAAGAAGCCGTCTTCCAGCGCATGTTCGCCAGTCGCTGAAGTTAACCGGCCGCCGGCGCCCCTTAGTGGGCGCCACCGCCGTCGCTTGAGCCCCCCCGCTCCGGCCGGGTGAACCATACCAGCACGACCAGCCCGAGCATCAGCACTCCTCCGCCCCAGAACAGGTCATCCGCGCCCATGGTGTAGGCCTGGACGTCCAGCACCCGGTTCAACCACTGCAGGGCCTGGCCCTGGTCCAGCCCCAGTTGCCCCATGTCATGCAACCCCTGAGTAACCACGGGGTTATAGGCGTTGAGCCCGTCGACCATCTGCGCGTGATGGTGGCTGGCGCGGTGGTCCCACCAGGTGGTGGAAATGGAGGCGCCGAAGGCCCCGGCGGTGATGCGGGCGAAATTGGTCAGCCCCGAGGCCGAGGGAATCTTATGGTGGGGGATGCCGGACAGGATGATGGCCATCAGCGGGATGAAAAATGTCGCCGCCCCCGCCCCCTGGATGACCTGCGGCAGGACGATGGTCGGCACGTCGGCGTCGGCGGTGAAGCCCGCGCGCATGAAGAACACCAGGGCGAAGATCAGAAAGGCCGACGTCGCCAGGGCCCGATGGTCCACCCTCGGCATGATCTTCCCCACCACGGGGGTGAGGAGAATGGCCAGAAAGCCGATGGGGGCCGTCACCAGCCCCGCCCAGGTGGCGGTGTAGCCCATGTACTGCTGCAGCCACAGGGGCATCAGCACCACGTTGCCGAAAAACACCGCGTAGCCCAGGGCCAGGGTCAGGGTACCGAGGGAGAAGTTGCGCTCGGCGAACAGCCGCAGGTCCACGACCGGGTGCTCGTCGGTCAACTCCCACGCCAGGAAGAAACAGAAGCCCACGACCGCCGCCGCCATCAGGAAAAGGATTTCCGGCGAATTGAACCAGTCGAGCTCGCGCCCCTTGTCGAGCACGATCTGCAAGGCCCCCACCCACACCACCAGCAGCGCCAGGCCGATGGTATCGATGGGTTTTTTGCGGATGGGGGACTCCCGTTCCTTGAGCATCAGCCACGTCATCCAGGCGGCGAGCAGGCCGACGGGGATGTTGATGTAGAAAATCCACGGCCAGGTCAGGTTGTCCGTCAGCCAGCCGCCGAGAATGGGCCCCATCACCGGCGCCACCAGGGTGGTCATGGACCAGGCGGCCAGGGCCATGGGAGCCTTTTCCTTGGGATAGCTCTGCAGCAGCAAAGCCTGGGAAAGGGGAATCATCGGCCCGGCCACCGCCCCCTGTATCACCCGGAAGAAAATCAGCATTTGCAGGCTGTTGGACAGGCCGCACATTAGGGAAGCCGCGACGAACAGCAGCACGGACGCCACGAACAGGCGCACCTGGCCGAAGCGCTGGGCCAGCCAGCCGGTGAGAGGCACCGAAATGGCGTTGGCCACGGCGAAGGAAGTGATTACCCACGTCCCCTGGGTCGGGGAAACGCCCACGTCGCCGGAAATGGCGGGAATCGACACGTTGGCGATCGTGGTATCGAGAACGTTCATGAACATCGCCAGGGAAACGGCGATGGTCGCCAGGGTGCGCTGCCCTCCTTCGAGAGGCGGCGGCGGGTAGGCGGCGGAGGGGGCGGACATGGCCGGATGCCGTTGTCAGGCCGGGTGCTTCTGCGGGGAAGAAGGCGTATCGTCGCGCAAATTGGCGTCGATAATCGCCTTTACCCGCGCCTCGGCGGCCTTGCCCAAGTCGTTGAACACCGTGGTCACGGCGACGGGCTCGCGACGGGGCGCATCGGCCAGCGTCGGCCCGCTCTGATCGTGGATATCCACGTCCACCAGCATGGAAAGCCCCACCCGCAGGGGATGCTTGGCCAGCTCGCCAGGGTCGAGGGCAATCCGCACCGGCACCCGCTGCACTACCTTGATCCAGTTGCCGGTGGCGTTCTGCGGCGGCAGGAGGGCAAAGGCGGCCCCCGTCCCGGCGCCCATCCCGACGACCTTCCCATGGTAAACGACCCGGGAACCGTACAGGTCGGCGGTCAGCGTCGCCGGCTGGCCAAGCCGCAGATGGGTGAGCTGGCCTTCCTTGAAGTTGGCGTCCACCCAGACCTGGTCGAGGGGGATCACCGCCATCAGGGGCATGCCCGGCGCCACCCGCTGCCCCGCCTGCACGCTGCGCTTGGCGACGAAACCGGTGACCGGGGCGGGAATGGTCGCCCTCTCGAAGGCGATATAGCTCTCCTCCACCTTGGCGGCGGCCCGGGTCACGCTGGGATGGCTCGCCACCGTGGTGCGGTCGATGAGGGCCCGGTTGGCGGCCAGCTGCTCCCGGGCCGAAGCCAGGGCCGCCTCGGCGGCCAGCAGGCCGGCCTTGGCATGGGCGATCTCCTCCTGGGATACCGCGCCGCTCTCCGCCACCACCAGGCGCCGCGCCACGTCTTCCCGCACCTTAGCGACGTCGGCCTGCCGCTGCCGCACCAGGGCGGAAAGGGCGGCGTCGTTGGCGAACAATCCGCGCACTTCGCGCACGGCCTGGGCCAGCTGGGCTTCGGCCTGGTCCAGCGCCACCTTCGCATCCAGGGGATCGAGCTGGACCAGGGGCGTCCCCGTCCGGACGAAGTCCGTGTCGTCGGCGCGGATCGCCACCACCGTGCCCGCCACCTGGGGCGTGATCTGCACCACGTTCCCCGCCACGTAGGCATCGTCGGTATCCTCGTGGAATCGGCCGTGCAGCACCCAGTGGGCGCCGTAGGCGATTGCCGCGACGCCGAAGACGAGGGTCAATCTTTGCAGCAATTGCCTGCGCTTGCCGTTGCCGGCGGCCTTGCCTTGTTCCTTGCGGGGTTCGCTCATCGCGCCTCTCCTCGAATCCTCAATTCATTCTCTTCGGGTGATCCATACCGGCCAACGCGGGATAGCCGCCTCCCAGGACCCGCGCCAGATTGACCGAGGCCTCCATCCGCCGGGCGTCCAGGTCTGTCAGCGCTTGCTTCATCGCCAGCGCCCGGCTCTCCGCCTCGATAACCGCCATGCGGCTGGTCAGCCCGGCGGCCTGGCGCTTCGCCACCAGCCCGGCATGGGCCTCCAGGTCGGCCAGCGCCGCGGCACGGGAGAAGCGCTGCGTTTCGACGCCGCGCCAGGTGGCAAGGGTGTCCGCCACGTCCCGCAGGGCCATCAGCACCGCCAGGTTGTACTGCTCCACCGCGGCGTCATAGTCGGCGGTGCGGAGGGCCAGATTGGCCCGCCGCCGCCCGCCATCGAATAGGGGGAGGCTGAGGGCGGGGCCGACCCCGGCAATCCCGCTTCCCGCCTTGAGCAACTGACCCAGGCCCAGGGCCTGGGCGCCGAGGAAGGCCGCCAGGTTCACGTTGGGATAGAAGTCCGCTTTCGCCGCCGCCAGTTCCTTGGACGCCGCCTCGGCGCGCAGTTTCTGCGCCATGACGTCCGGCCGCCGCCCCAGCAGCTCGGCGGGCAGGACCGTCGGCAAGCCGGGAGCCCTGGACAGGGACAGGGACGGCGGCGCAATGGCATCTCCACGGTCAGGGCCCTTGCCCAGCAACGCCGCCAGTTGATGGCGCACCAGGGCGATCTGGACATCGAGGGCCGCAACATCGGATTGAGCCGCGGCCAGGGAGGCCGCCGCCTGTTTCAGCTCCGCGTCGGAATCAAGGCCCGCCTCCCGGCGCAGGGATTGCAGACGGTTGAGCTCCGCCTTGTCCCGCTGCAAGGCGAGGGCGATGTCCCGCTGGGCCAGAAGACGGTCAAACTCCATGTAGCTGCGCGTCACCGCCACCGCCAGCAGCAGGCGGGCGGTGTAGGCATCGGCCCTGGCGGCCTCGGCCTGGGTCAAGGCCGCCTCGAGACGGTCGCGGTTGCGCCCCCAGAAATCGAACTCGTAGGAGAAATCCAGCGCCAGGCGCCCGCTGTTCCAGGTAGAGCCGCCATAGGGGGGCGGGTACACGTCGTGTTCGCTGAAACGCTGGCGTTCCAGTTGCAGATCGGCGTCCACGCGGGGGCTACGCGCGGCGTCGGCGGCGCCCGCCAGGGCCAGGGCCTTGTCCACCCGGGCCCGGGCGACCTGCAGGAAGGGGCTGCCGGCCAAGGCCTCGGCCACCAGCGAATCCAGCTGGGGGTCGCCGTAGGCCCGCCACCACTCTTCCTCCGGCCAGGGAACAAGCGCGCCCGCCTCCTCCCCGGCCTTGCCGAGGGACAGACGGGCGGCGTCGACTTCCGTGGACCGGGGCTCGACGCCGCCGGTGGCGCAGGCGGTCAGCGTCGCCACCACCAGCAGAAGCAGAATACGGTGTATGTTCACGGCTCTCCCGAATAGGCTTGGCTTGTCACAATGCTGCCTAGACAGCAATCTGGTCAAAAAAATTCAACTCTGCAGGTTATTGGCGAAGCGCCGCAGATAACTCTTGAACTGCTCCAACTCCGCGGCGGAAAACCCCCGCAGGCTATGATTGAGCACTTTTACCACCGTCGGCAGCAGCTCCTCGGGCAACGAGCAGCCCGCTTCGGTGGGGACGATGTTCACCACCCGGCGGTCCTCGGTGCTGCGCTCGCGCCGCACCAGGCCCTTTTCCTCCAGACGGTCGATCATGCGGGTCATGGAGCCGGTATCGCAGCTCAGCTTGCGGCACAGGTCCGCCGCCGTCTTGGCGTTCCCTTCCAGGATATGCAGCAGGATGCCCCACTGGGTGGCGGTAATCGGAGCGTCGACCATCTCCCCGTCCAAGGCGCCGATCAAGCGGGAGCGCGCCATGCTCAGCAAATAGCCGAGACTTTCCTCGCGTCGGTAAGTGTCGATGGTGTACAGGGGGTAACCGGATTCTTCCATAATTGCTGCCTACGCATGAACTGCCTAGGCAGCAATTTACGCCGAGACCCTCCCTGCGTCAAGAAACAAAAAGCCGGCACGAGGCCGGCTTTCCCTTCCGTGCTTTCCGCGTCAATAGCGGTAGCTGTACAGCAGTTGCAGATTGGTCTGGCTCATGCTGATGGTCTGGTTCTGGCCGCCCAGGCTGCCCCACTGGTTGGTGACGGTCACCTTGGGCACGATGCTGATCGCCGCGTCCAGGGTGGATGTCTTGCTGAAGGCATAGCCCGCCCCGAGGGTGAAGTGGTTGGTGGTGATGGCGGGGAACAGAGGGGTGACGTACTGGTCCGGCACAGGATTGTTGGCCAGGTTCACGCCGCCGCGCCATGTCCAGCCGTTGCCAGGGGAATAGGCGACCCCCACCATGAGGACGTGCTGGTCCTTCCACTGTTGCTTGTAGTCCAGATCCATCACCGTGTTGGCGAAACCCACCGCGAGGCCGCTCTGCTGGGCTGCCCCGGCGGCGGTGAACTGCATCTTGAAGGAGCGCATGGCGTCCTTCCAGCCGATGCGCTTGTAGTCCGCCACCCACTGCCAGTGGTCGTCGGCCTGGTAGGACAGGCCAAAGCCGAAAGTCTCCGGCCACTGGAAATCCTTCACCACCATCTTGCCCTTCACCGGGATGGACGGGTTGCCGGCATAGGCCCCCGTTCCGTTGACCTGGAAAGTGACCGTGGCGTCGTCGGCCGTCAAATCGCTGAGGCGGGTCTTGCTGTGGTAGGTGGCGCCAAGGGTCAACTTGCTGTTTACCTTGTAGGTAAGCCCCAGCTTACCGGCATAACCCGTTCCCACGGCCTGTCCGGTGTAGCGGTTGCTATTGGAGAAGTCGAAGTAGCCCCAGCCCAGGCCGGTGATATTGCCCGCCCCCATCTGGGTGCCAAAGGCGTCCACCATGCTGCCGGACGCCAGGCCGAAGGTATTGGTGGCCCCGGGATTGGCGCTGGTCGCCATCAGGTCGGCGAAATGCTTGCCGTCCACCAGCCACTGGACGTCCATGCCGGCCCAGACGTAATCCAGGGAGCCGCCGAGGGACAGTTTGTCGTTCACTTCCACCGCGACGGGGAAAATCACCCGTCCCACCCCCACCTCGGAGCGGTTGCGCAGATTGGAACCCACCCCGCTGGCCGTGCCGAAGGAGGCCAGGGCGCCGAACTCGGAAGCATCCGCATACTCGGTGCCCATACCCCCCTGACCGTAAATCCCGACACCGGTCACCCAGCGGCCCTTCTTGACCGCCCAGCCGAAAGCCGGCATGGAAAAGGCCGTAGCTTCGGAGGCCACGCCCTGGGATTTCACCTGGGGTCCCAGGTAGCCGAAGGCCACGTCCATCCGCTTGCCTTCGGGCATCAGCGCCAGGGTGGCGGGGTTGTTCATGAAGGCGGCGGTACCGTTGTCGTAGGCCATGGAAGCGCCGCCCATGGCTGCCGCCTCGGCACCGTAGCCCTCCATGTTCATGCCGTTGGTGGCGAAAACGGGGGGCGAAAAAAGGCAAACGGCTGCCGAGGCCGTCCATACGGCTGGATAGAAACATTTCAAGGGGAAACCTTCTGAATTTAAGTGTGTGAAATAGTTATATCTGTATTGTTATTCGCTGCCTCTCAGGCCCGTCGCCAGACGGTCCCC
>JBFXHL010000118.1:0-6875 GCA_050177075.1 Sulfuricellaceae bacterium
CACCAGGAAAAATAGCCATTTCCCCGGCTGCAACGGTGAGCGTCGCAACAGAATTTCCCGGGCCACCATGGCGGGTACGAAGCCCTGAAAGACGTGGCCGAGACGAACGTAGTGGTTGCGGCCAAGGTCCAGGGCATCCCGCAACCAATTGAACAAGGGCATTTCGGCATAGGTGTAATGGCCGCCGACCGCCAGGACGATGGCATGAAGCCAAATCAGCACGTAAACGAGGGAGGTAAAGCGAAAGCGCGGATAAACCCCGATCAGCGCAACCACGGCGACGAATGCCGGCAAGGTTTCCAACAACCAGACAAACCGGTCCTTGGGGTGATAGCCTGACCACCACAGAATGACCAGGAGCGAAATCAACAGCGAAACATGGAGGGACCGGGAATGGGACATAGGCCTAAGGCAATTCCTCGACTTTGAGCAGGACTCGTTGCTGGTCAGTGCTCAGGCTGCGGGTCGAGTAAACCGTGCCGCTTCGCTCATCGCTTCTCTCTTCGGAAACACCGCCGATCTCCAGCCATTCTCCCAGCCTTCCCGATACTACAGTATTCATCCGGCGGATATTGATTTCTCCTGGGCGGTCCCCGACCGTATTGCGCTGCGGGTTGATTTCCAGCGTCACGTGGTTACCGCTGACCCTGGGCAGGACGTAGAATCCGCTGGTAGCGTCCTGGTAGGACGTCGTGTCCTGGACAATGACCCGGGAGCCGGCAACAATCGTTTGCTGCTGGGGAACCGGTATGGTTTTTCCTGCTTGGATAAACGCCGGCCAGCCTTCGACTACCTGAAGCTGCTGGGTGATCCCCTCCTCCCCCATGGTGCGGGTCCCGTAGATTCTGGCTTTGACGGCGTTGCCTCCACTGCGGTATTCGACGGCGGCGCCTTCCCTGGATCTGTCATCGGGCAGGCTAAGCCTGCCGCGGCGGCCTTCCGCCTCACCGCTGAGCCGTACCCCGCTGCTCTCCTGCGCGCTGCTTCCACCTTGGCGGACGGTAATCAGCAACCGGCGCGGCGGCCGGTCGAGTTCCGCCAGCAGTTTGCGCAGCTCGGCGAGATTTTTCGGGGTAGATCGCACGATCAAACGGTTGTTGAGCCCGCTGACCGTCCCCTGGCTGTCCACGAAGGGGCGGATAAGCGGCAGCATTTCTTCGGCGCTGCGGTAGTTCAAAGGCAGCACCTCGAGAACGGTCTGGTCTGCAACGGCGGCAACAGGAAGGCCGAGCAGAAGAAGGAAGAAATATCGGAGCAATATTCCCCGCATATCATCACCTGCAAACGATTTTGCCTAGCGTGGTTTTAGGTGCTAAATTTCATTGCAGTATGGTCTCCCCCACTCTCAAGCGCAACATAACAACCCAAGAAGGGCGACGCTTCCCATGATCGAAATTCGAATCCACGGCCGGGGTGGACAGGGCAATGTGGCCGCCGCCTACATGCTCGCCACCGCCGCCTTCGAAATCGGCCGTTACTGCCAGGCATTTCCCAATTTTGGTGCGGAGCGTCGCGGCGCCCCCGTCACGGCCTTCGTCCGCATTGCAGAACAGGCTTTCCGGCGCCGTAACCAGGTGCAGAATCCGGCCTTTCTGATTATCCAGGACGAAGCCCTACTCCATGTGCCCGGCGTAACAGACGGTTTGCTGGAGGGGGGCGGTATTCTGGTAAATTCCGGTCACACGTCGGAACAACTCACCGAACAGATGAAGGTTCCCGTCGTTGCCCTTCCTGCCTCGAGCCTGGCCAAGCGCATTCTCGGTCGGCCAGTGCCGAATACAGCCCTTCTCTCCGCATTTTTGACCTTGACCGACATGATGCCGGTCGATGCGTTGGAAAAGGCGGTGAACCGCCGCTTCAAGGGGGACGTGGCGGACAAGAATACCCAGTTGATTCGCGAGGCAGCTTCGATGGTGCCAGCCAGTTTGTGGAAGGAGAATGCCCATGCTGCAGGTGCTTGAAGGCTCCCAAGCCATCGCCCAGGCAGTCGCCATGTGCCGCCCTCAGGTGGTGGCTGCCTATCCCATCACTCCCCAGACCCATATCGTGGAAAACATTTCCAAACTGGTGGCAGATGGTAAATTGAAGTGCGAGTTCGTCAGCGTGGAAAGCGAGTTTTCCGCCGCATCGGTGGTACTGGGCGCGGCGGCGGCCGGTTCGCGAGCCTATACCGCCAGCGCTTCCCAAGGCATCCTGTTGATGAGCGAGGTTCTCTACAACATCGCCGGTGTGCGGGTGCCCCTGGTGCTGACCTGCGCAAACCGCGCCATTTCCTCGCCACTTTCGATCTGGAACGACCAGCAGGATTCCATGGCGGTGCGTGATGCCGGATGGATCCAGCTGTACTGCGCGGATAATCAGGAGGCGGTGGACACTACCATCCAGGCCTACCGTATCGCGGAGGCTACCGAGTTGCCGGTGATGGTGTGCGTGGACGGGTTCATTCTGACCCATACCCTGGAACCCATCGACATTCCTTCCCAGGACGAGGTCGACAAATTCCTGCCCCCGTTCAAGTTTTCCCGTACCCTCGACCCGTTCAACCCCATCAGCGTCGGCACCCTGGTGTCGCCGGACCATTACAGCGAGGCGCGCCACTCCCATCATACCGCCCTGTTGAATGCCCAGCAGGTTATCGTCGATGCCGACCGGGAGTGGCAGGCGATCACCGGCCGCAGTACGGGCGGCTTGGTGGCCGTGGACGGCCCCGAGGATGCCAAAATCGGGATAGTTACGCTGGGGTCGATTCAGGGAACCTTGCGCGATGCCATGGACGAATGTACCGACCTTCCCCCGGCGAAAATCATCCGCCTGCGCAGTTTTCGCCCCTTCCCTATGGATGCGCTGAAACAGGCCTTTGAGGGTTTAACAGACCTTATTGTCCTGGAGCGGGCCTTGTCGATGGGGTCCGGTGGCATCGTAGGCGCGGAAATCCGCAACGTCCTGGCCGAGATGAGTTCCCCTCCCCGCCTGTTCAACTTCGCTCTGGGTTTGGGCGGGCGGGACGTCCCCCTTTCCACTTACCGCAGCCTGATAGAGATGGTGCAGAAAGGCGACCCGGGGCGTTTCGCCATTTTCGATCTCCGACCGGAAAGATTGCCACCGGAAGACCGTTGAGAAAGGGGGCCGGGAAACCGGCCCTTGATTTTTGGCAAAAAAAAGCGCGGCCAAAGGGGGGAGGCCGCGCTGAATATCCACCAAAGGAGGATGGAGGAGACAACACGAAATACCCAAAAGGGGGATGAGCACTTCGTGTTGATTAGTATTATCTAATATTGTTATTTTCTTTGCAAGTATTTCTACTAATAAAAAAGCGCACCGAGACAAGGTGCGCTTTTGTTTTGAATATATCTTATTGATAAATAATGCTATTGCACCAGAAAAGAAGTGAAGTTGACCGATTGAACTGTATCCTTGAGGCCTTCCTTGCCTAATATTTCATTCAGGTTCGAGACCAGTTCCTCCCCCAGTTTTCGCTTCCCGTCGGCAGAAGCCAGTTGTTCGCCGTTCTTGGAAGTCAGAAGCATGATTATCCCATTGCGGATAAGTGGGAGATACTGACGGACCTCTTCGGCCGTTTGCTGATTGGGCACCTTCAACTCGAATGTCGCTTGGAGGTAGCTGTCAACGCCACTCAAGTTGACGGTGAACATATCCAGGGGAACAAATACCGGCAAATCCTCCTTAGGCGTATCGTCTTTTTTACAAGCGGCAAGACTAAGGGTAAAAAGTAAAGCAACCGCCAAGGCGCGAAACAGATATGGCATTGCAGGCTTCTTTCATGTCTCTGAACATGATGCCATTGTGCTACAAATCGTCGCCCATGAAACTACGTAATTTCCGTAGTCTCCCTTGCTGGTCATTTTTCCGACAGTCTTTGCGGTCTTGTCGTACGTCGGCATTGCGGCGACATGGGGAATTCGTCGATAACAATATGTAATGCATATATTATTTCTGCTGGCGCGACTTTTGCTGGTTTCCCCCTCGGCGCATAGATGCAGTCGCCGTAATCATTAACGTAACACAGGGGAAAACCATGGACGAAACGATCGGCTATATCAACTTCCACAGTGTGGAAGACGTGGCGAGCAACGCTGTGAAGATGGCACGCGACCCGCTGCAAGGACATGCCCAGCTAATCCAGTTGATTTACGAACTGATGGGAAAACCAGAGCCGGACACGGCAACGGTCGAGCATATCCTCGGCACCAAGTGAGTGCTTTGCCGCCCCTTCGGGGGCGGTACTCAGGCTGCTCGATACTCGACCGCGCCAATCTGCCTCGAGAGTTGAGCCATAAGCGCTTGCGAGGGCGGCTCGGATTTTTCTTCTGCCAGGACATCTATACATCCCTGGGGGCGGAAAGCCTGCAAAATCCAGTTGGTCGCCCCCAGTTCCGCCAGTTCGGTGGCCAAACTCAGCAGATCACTTTCCTGTAACAGGTGCGAGTGGCAAGTGGTCCGAAACTCGACGGGAATATCGGACTTCAGCAGCAAACGAATGCTTTGCCGCACTGCCTCCCCTCCTCCGGCTCCCGTGACCTTGTGGTAATCCTCGAAGGGGGCTTTGACGTCCAAGCCAACCCAGTCCAGCCAGGGAATGACCTTTTCCAGCCGATCGGGGTAGATGCCCGCGGTGTGCAGTCCCACGCGAAATCCCATGGCCTTGGCGTCGGCCATGGCTTCTGCCAGACCGCTTTGCAGGGTGGGTTCTCCTCCGCTGAACACCACGGCGTCCAGCAACCCCTGGCGTCTCGCCAGGAAGGCCATTGCCTGCGACCAGGTAAAGGCCTCCGGGTTCTCCCGTGGAATCAAGTGGGGGTTGTGACAATAACGGCACTGCCACGGGCACCCCTGGCAAAACACCACCGCCGCCAGACAGCCTGGATAATCGGTGGTGGTGAGGGGAACCAGGCCTCCGGCAAGAAGCTGTGCCATGGCCTCAGGCGGAAAGCTTGGCCCGGGCTTCGACGAAGTAGCAGCGCTGGTAGTACTCCCCTTTCTTGCCGGTATTGAAGGAGGACACGGGGCGGTGGTAGCCCATCACCCGGGTCCAGATTTCGCAGGGCTGACGCTCCTCGTCTTTAAGAGTGAGAATTTCGAGGGCTTGTGCTTCCTGTTTGGAAAAGTCGTTCATATCGTCTCCTTAGGGCTGGTTCAGGCGGCTTGGCGCCGTTTGCGAGCGAGCAGCTCTTCGTCGCACTTCGGACAGAAGGGATGCTCCCCTTGCAGGTAACCGTGCTTGGGGCAAATCGAGAACGTCGGCGTCACGGTGATATAGGGTAGGCGGAAGCGTTCCAGGGAGCGCTTCACCAATTGCTTGCAGGCTTCGGCGCTGGAAATGCGCTCGGTCATGTACAGGTGCAGCACCGTGCCGCCGGTGTATTTGCGCTGCAACGCCTCCTGCCGTTCCAGGGCCTCGAACGGATCGTCGGTAAAGCCCACGGGAAGCTGGGAGGAATTGGTGTAGTACGGCATGTCCGGTGTGCCCGCCTGGAGGATGTCGGCGAAGCGCTTTTTGTCTTCCTTGGCGAAGCGGTAGGTGGTGCCTTCCGCCGGCGTGGCCTCCAGGTTGTACATGTGGCCGGTTTCTTCTTGGAAGGCGACGATGCGCTCCCGCACGTGGTCCAGGAAGCGCACCGCGAAGTCGTAGCCCCAGGCGGTGGTGATGTCGTGCTCGTCGCCGGTGAAGTTGCGGATCATCTCGTTGATGCCGTTCACCCCCAGGGTGGAGAAATGGTTGCGCAGGGTCCCCAGGTAGCGCTTGGTGTAGGGGAACAGCCCCGCGTCCATGTGGCGCTGGATGACCTTGCGCTTGATCTCCAGGCTGTTCTTGCCGATCTCCAGCAGCTCGTCCAGGCGGGCGAACAGCCCCTCCTCGTTGCCCTTGTAGAGGTAGCCCAGGCGGGCGCAGTTCACCGTCACCACCCCGACGCTGCCGGTTTGCTCGGCGCTGCCGAAGAGACCGTTGCCGCGTTTCAGCAGTTCCCGCAAATCCAGCTGGAGGCGGCAGCACATGGAGCGGATCATGTTGGGCTTGAGTTCGGAGTTGATGAAGTTCTGGAAGTACGGCAGGCCGTACTTGGCGGTCATTTCGAACAGCAGCGCGGCGTTCTCGCTCTCCCAGGGGAAATCCGGGGTCATGTTGTAGGTGGGGATGGGGAAGGTGAACACCCGTCCCTTGGCGTCGCCGGTGGTCATGACCTCGATGTAGGCCCGGTTGATCATGTCCATTTCGGCCTGGAGCTCTCCGTAGGTGAAGGGCATTTCCTCGCCGCCGATGATGGGCACCTGCTCCTTCAGGTCATCCGGGCAGGTCCAGTCGAAGGTCAGGTTGGTAAAGGGCGTCTGGGTGCCCCAGCGGGACGGGACGTTGAGGTTGTAGATCAGCTCCTGGATGTACTGCCGCACCTGGGCATAACTGAGCTTATCCTTGCGGATGAAGGGCGCCATGTAGGTGTCGAAGGAGCTGAACGCCTGGGCGCCGGCCCACTCGTTCTGCAGGGTGCCGAGGAAGTTGACGATCTGCCCCACCGCGCTGGACATGTGCTTGGGCGGCCCCGCCTCCACCTTTCCCGGCACGCCGTTCAGCCCCTCGTGCAGCAGGGTACGCAGGGACCAGCCGGCGCAGTAGCCCGCCAGCATGTCCAGGTCGTGGACGTGGATGTCCCCTTCACGGTGGGCCACTCCCACTTCCGGTGGATAGACGTGGCTTAGCCAGTAGTTCGCCACCACCTTGCCCGACACGTTGAGGATCAGGCCGCCCTGGGAATAGCCCTGGTTGGCGTTGGCGTTGACCCGCCAGTCCATCTGGTTGAGGTACTCGTTGATGGACGACTCCACATCCACCACGGTTTTTTTGTCCTGGCGTAGCTTGG
>JBFXHL010000119.1:0-6705 GCA_050177075.1 Sulfuricellaceae bacterium
CAACCCACCTCCACCGCAGAGTTATCCACGGCGCCGGGCACCGCAGGTCCCTCTCTACCGAAGGGGGCCGGCGCGGTGGATGACTCGTGTTCAGCTCTCACGGGGCGGGAGGCGTCCATTCAATTCTTCGTCACCCCTTGCGCAGCTTGGCGAAGGCCGCCGCCATCACCCCTTCCGCCGCCTTCTCCGGCTGACGGGCCCGGTTCTGGGCCTTGCTCAGGGGGCGCTCGGCACCGCGAGGGGCGGCGGACTGGCCCGGCTGGTCGGTCATGCGTAGGGTCAGGGCAATGCGGCGGCGCGGCAGGTCCACTTCCAGCACCTTCACCTTCACCACGTCGCCAGCCTTGACCACGGCGTGGGGGTCCTTGACGAACTTGTCCGACAACGCGGAGATGTGGACCAAGCCGTCCTGGTGGACGCCGATATCGACGAAGGCGCCGAAGTTGGTGACGTTGGTCACCACCCCTTCCAGCATCATGCCGGGCTGAAGGCCCTTCAGGTCCTCCACCCCTTCCTTGAAGGTGGCGGTCTTGAACTCGGGCCGGGGGTCGCGGCCGGGCTTTTCCAGTTCCTTGAGGATATCCTGCACCGTGGGCAGTCCAAAACGCTCGTCGGTGAACGTCTTCGGGTCCAGGGCGCGCAAGGCGGCGCTGTCGCCGATGAGCTGCTTGATCGCGCGGCCGGAGGCGTCCAGGATGCGCTGCACCACGGGGTAGGCTTCCGGGTGCACGCCGGAGGCATCCAGGGGGTTGTCGCCGTCGGGAATGCGCAGGAAGCCGGCGGCCTGCTCGAAGGCCTTGTCGCCCAGGCGGGGCACCTTCTTCAGGTCGTCGCGAGTCTTGAAGGCGCCGTTGGCGTTGCGGAAGTCGACGATGTTCTTCGCCAGGCTGCGGGTCAGGCCGGACACCCGCGCCAGGAGCGGTTCGGAGGCAGTGTTGAGGTCCACGCCGACGCCGTTCACGCAATCCTCCACCACCGCGTCCAAGGTGCGGGCCAGCTCGGTCTGGTTGACGTCGTGCTGGTACTGGCCGACGCCGATGGCCTTGGGGTCGATCTTCACCAGCTCCGCCAGGGGGTCCTGGAGGCGGCGGGCGATGGACACCGCGCCGCGCAAGGACACGTCCAGCTCGGGGAATTCCTTGGCCGCCAGCTCGGAAGCGGAATAGACCGAGGCGCCGGCCTCGCTGATGACGATTTTCTGCAGCTTCAGTTCGGGGTGGCGCTTCATCAGGTCGGCGGCCAGGCGATCGGTCTCTCTAGAAGCCGTGCCGTTGCCGATGCTCACCAGGGCCGCGCCGTGCTTGGCCGCCAGAGCGGCGAGGACGGCGATGGAGCGGTCCCAGTCGTTGCGGGGTTCGTGGGGGTAGATGGTGGCGGTGTCCAGCAGTTTGCCGGTGGCATCCACCACCGCCACCTTCACCCCGGTGCGCAGCCCGGGATCGAGGCCGATCACCGCCTTGGGGCCGGCGGGGGCGGCCAGCAGCAGGTCGTGGAGGTTGCGGGCGAAAACCTTGATGGCCTCGGCCTCGGCATCCTCCCGCAGACGGTTGAGCAGTTCCAGCTCCAGATGGGGAAAGACCTTCACCCGCCAGCACAGACGGACGGTGTCGGCGAGCCATTTGTCGGCTGGCCGGCCCTGGTCGGCGATGGCGAATTTTCGGGCGATCGTCCCCTCGCAGGGATGGGCGGCGCGGGGGGCGGCCTCCTCGTCGCCGGCCAGCCCCAGGGACAGGGTCAGCACCCCCTCGTTGCGCCCCCGCAGCAGGGCCAGGGCGCGGTGGGAGGGGACGCCCTTGAGGGCCTCCTTGTGGTCGAAGTAGTCGCTGAACTTGACCCCTTCCTGCTCCTTGCCCTCCACCACCGCCGCCTTGAGCATGCCGTCGCGCCACAGGAACTCCCGCAGTTCGCCCAGCAGTTCCGCATCCTCGGCGAAACGCTCCATCAGAATCTGCCGCGCCCCGTCCAGGGCGGCCTTGGCGTCGGCCACGCCCTTCTCGGCATCCACGTAGGGAGCGGCCGCCGTCTCGGGGTCCAGCGTCGGGTCGGCCAGCAGGGCGTCGGCCAAGGGCTCCAGCCCCGCCTCCTTGGCGATCTGGGCCTTGGTGCGGCGCTTGGGCTTGTAGGGCAGGTACAGGTCTTCCAGCGCCACCTTGGTTTCCGCCGTGCGGACCGCCACCTCCAGCTCGGGGGTGAGCTTGCCCTGCTCGGCGATGCTGGCCAGGATGACCCCGCGCCGGTCCTCCAGCTCCCGCAGGTAGCGCAGGCGCTCTTCCAAGGTACGCAATTGGGTATCGTCCAGGCCGCCGGTGACCTCCTTGCGGTAGCGGGCGACGAAAGGCACCGTCGCCCCCTCGTCCAGCAGCCGTACGGCGGCGGCCACCTGGATTTCACGTACGTTGAGCTCGTCGGCGATGCGTTGTTCGATGGTTTTGATCATGGGACGACGGTCGGGCGAAAAAAGGCGGCATTATACGGAATCGGAACGGCTTTGAATCCAGATTATTCATTAGGGCGTGAGAGGATGGCGAGACGGGTTGCGAGACAGTTTTGTCACTTGGGAGAAGTCCATGGTCATTCCATGGACGCCGAGCAAGGGACAAAAATGGCCGCAAACCGTCCGCTAGCGCTCACGCAGGCCCGAAGGGCCGCCTAATGGATAATCTGGGTTGAATCCACCCGAACCGCTTCCCCTTGCTCTAGAATGGTAAACATACCAAGAGGAGGCTTACCATCACCCCCCCCGCCGACGAACTCGACGCTGCCAACCGCGATCTGGAACGCACCGTGGCCGCCCTGCGCGCGGAGCTGGAATTGGCCCGCGCCACGAAAGACCACGAAGTCCAGCAGGCCGTGGCCGCCGCCAACCTGGAACTCGCCCAGTTGAAGGCCATGACCGCCGCCCTGCGGGATACGCTGGAGCAGGCCGGCGTCGAACGGGACGCCGCGGTGCAGCGGGCCCTGTCCTCCGCCCAGAACGAAATCCTCCAGCTCAAGGCCACGGCGACCTCTCTCCGGGAGCAACTGGAACTGAAGCAAATGGAGCGGGAGGAAGCGGTGCAGCAGGCCGCTGCTTTCAGCGCCGACGAAATCGCCCAGCTCAAGGCCACGGTCGCCGCCCTGCGGGACCAATTGGAACAAGCGCGCGTCGTTCACGACAATGCGCTCCAGGCGGAACGGCAAGCCACCCAGGACGAAATCCGCCAGTTGCGCGCAACCATCCAGGCTCTGCGGGACCAGTTGGAAACCCGTTAGCCCGTCGCAGGAAAGTTTAAGGACCATGCCCAGCCGCACCCCCAAGACGCCCAAGCCCGCCGCCCAGGAAACCGCCGCGGAACTCAAGCGCCGCCTCCATCATGCCGAGCTGCAACTGGAGGTTTCCCGCCGCATGGCGGAGCAGGAATCCCTCGACGCGGTGCTGCAAACCCTGGTGGAAATCACCACCAACGCCGTCGGCGCCGAACGGGGCTCCCTCTTCCTCAACGACCCGGATACCCACGAGCTCTATTCCCGCGTCGCCCAGGGCAACTACCAGCGGGAAATCCGCATCCTCAACAACAGCGGCATCGCCGGCTACGTCTTCACCACCGGCAAGGAACTGATCATCCACGACGCCTACGCCGACCCTCGCTTCAACCGCAGCGTGGACGAGCAGACCGGCTTCGTCACCAAGAGCATCCTGTGCATCCCCATCCGCACCGAAAAGGGGGGAATCATCGGCGTGGCCCAGACCCTGAACAAGAAAAAAGGCCATTTCACCCCCCACGACCTGGCCCTTGTCCAGACCCTCATCGGCCAGGGCACCCTGGCCCTGCAAAGCGCCCAGTACATCGAGCGCCTGAACCAACGGCGCCAGCAGGAGCTGGAATTCGTCAACGTGGTGTCGGAAGTCACCGCCGACATCAAGCTCGGCTCCCTGCTGCAAAAGGTGATGGGGGAGGCGACGCGGATGCTCAACGCCGAGCGCTCCACCCTTTTCCTCAACGACGACAAGACCAACGAACTGTGGTCCGAAGTGGGCCAGGGCCTGGAGGCGATGCAGATCCGCCTGCCGAACCACCTGGGCATCGCCGGGGCGGTGTTCACCTCCGGCAAGGCCATCAACATTCCCTACGCCTACGCCGACCTGCGCTTCAATCCCGCCTTCGACAAGAAGACCGGCTATTTCACCCGCTCCATCCTGTGCGTGCCGGTGGTGAACAAGAGCGGCAAGATCATCGGCGTCACCCAGGTGCTGAACAAGCGCGGC
Organism: Sulfuricellaceae bacterium; assembly: GCA_050177075.1. Lineage (GTDB taxonomy): Bacteria > Pseudomonadota > Gammaproteobacteria > Burkholderiales > UBA9220 > UBA2239. The sequence goes on from JBFXHL010000119.1 coordinate 4,247, forward strand.
GGCCCCTTCACCGCCGAGGACGAAGCGCGGCTGCGGGCCTTCACCGCCCAGGTGTCCATCGCCCTGGAGAACGCCAAGCTGTTCTCCGACGTGCAGAGCATGAAGAACTACAACGAGGCCATGCTGGAATCCATGTCCAACGGCCTCATCACCCTGGACGAGAACGGCCGCATCGTCACCTGCAACGCCGCCGGCCTGCGCATCCTGCGCACCGCGCCGGAGCGGATTCTGCAACGCCCGGCGGAGGAGTTCTTCGCTGCCGCCAACGCCTGGGTGGTGGACAAGCTCAAATCCGTCGCCCAGACCCAACAGCTTGAAACCACCATGGACGCCGGACTGGAAGTGGAGGGGGAAACCCTGTCCATCAACCTCACCGTCCAGCCGTTGCTCAACGCGGAGCGCAAGCGCATCGGCTCCATGTTGGTGATCGAGGACATCAGCAGCGAGAAGCGGTTGAAGTCCACCATGTCCCGCTACATGGACCCCAACATCGCCTCGCGCCTGGTGGCCAAGGGGGCGGAAATCCTCGGCGGCCAGAGCGTGGAGTGCACCGTGCTGTTCTCCGACGTGCGGGGTTTCACCACCCTCACCGAGCAGCTTGGCGCCCAGGCGACGGTATCCCTCCTCAACGAATACTTCACCCTGATGGTGGATTGTTTGCAGCACGAGGGCGGCATGCTGGACAAGTTCATCGGCGACGCCATCATGGCCATCTTCGGCATCCCCGAACCCCACGCCGACGACGAGGACCGGGCGGTGCGCACCGGCATCGCCATGATCCGCGCGCTCTTCGACTGGAACAAGCAGCGCGCGGCGGAAGGCAAGCTGCCGGTGGATATCGGCATCGGCCTCAACACCGACGTGGTGGTGTCGGGGAATATCGGTTCCAAGAAGCGCATGGACTTCACCATCATCGGCGACGGGGTCAACCTCGCTTCCCGCCTGGAATCCGCCTGCAAGACCTACGGCACCCGCATCCTGGTGAGCGAGTTCACCTACAAGAAGCTAAAAGGCACCTACCGCAGCCGGGAAGTGGACCGGGTGGTGGTGAAGGGCAAGACCCATCCGGTGGCGATCCACGAAATCCTTGACTACCACAGCGAGGAATCCTTTCCCCACATCGTCGAGGTGCTGTCCCTGTTCCGCAACGGCCTCGACCTTTACCGCCGCAAGCGCTTCGACGAGGCCCTCGGCCAGTTCCGCCAGGCTCTGACCCTCAACCCGGCGGACAAACCCTCCCGGCTTTACATCGAGCGCTGCGAGCACCTCAAGACTTCGCCGCCGCCGGAGGATTGGAACGGGGTATGGGTGATGCAGTCGAAATAACCGCCACGACCGTAAAACAACCAAGCCCCGGAGACCGCCATGAAGCGCCTGCTCGCCCTGATTGCCCTGCTCCTTCCCTTGGCGGTGGTGGCCGCGCCCCTCGACCTGCTTACCTTCTCCAAAATCCAGGTCAGCATAAGCGAAGGCGACGTGCTCCAGATCGCCGGCCCGCCGGATTCGGTCATCGTCGATTCGGAGCGGCCGGTGATCGTCAAGAGCTACTATTACTTCGCGAAAGCCGCCAGCGTAACCAGGGTCAGCAGGAAAACCGTGGTACGGCGCATCAGGGTTTGATTTCGCCCCAGGCCTTCTCCAGCCGCTTATAGGAAACCGGATAGGGCGTGCGCAGTTCCTGGGCGAAGAGGGATACCCGCAGTTCCTCCAGCATCCAGCGGAATTCCTCCAGCTTGGGGTCGTCGACGCCTGCCTTGCGGTGCTTTTCCCGCCGGCCCTCATACTTGTCCCACCATTCCCTGAGGCTGACGGTGTGCTTGGCGTCCCGGTCGGCGTTGCCGGGGTATTTCTCGATGCGCTTGAGCATCGCCTTCAGATAGCGGGGCAGATGCTGCAAGTGGGGCCAGGGGGTTTCGGCGAGGAAGCCCTTGTACACCAGGCGGCTCAGCTGCTCCTTGAGGTCCTGGGCCAGGGGGTAGGGCAGCTTGCCGGAGAGCTTGGCCTGGAGGGCGTGGTGGTCCTCCAGCACCGCGGCGGCGAGCTTGGCGGCGGCCTCGGTCACCGCCGGCAGGCGGGCGCGGGCCCGGTCCCGCTGGCTGGCGAATTCCTTTGCGTTGCGGGGCAGGGCGTCGTCGCCGAGGAAGGCGCGGTCGGCGATGCAGGTCAGCAGGTCCTCGCGGAAGTCGTCCGGGCTTTCGATGCCGCGGGCGAGCAAGGCCATCTGGGTGAAGTTGGGGAGGCTCTTTTCCAGCTGCTTCATCTGTTCCTTCAGCGACAGCCGCAGCAGGCGGCGCACGCCGCCGCGCATGTCCCGGGCGGCGGCTTCGGGGGTATCCAGCAGCAGGATGGCGACGGAATCCCCCATGTCCACCAGGGTGGGAAAGCCGGTGAGGGAGTGCCCACCCCGACTGAAGGAAAGCTTCTCCGGCAGGTCGCCGAACTCCCAGGACGTCACGCCC
>JBFXHL010000120.1:0-6637 GCA_050177075.1 Sulfuricellaceae bacterium
AAGCCGGTGCTCGAACTGCTTGAGCATGCTCTTGGGCGTGCCCACCAGATAGCGCGCCTCGCTGTCCCGAAGCATTTCAAGATTGTCCTCGCTCACCATGCCACGGTCCATAACCCACGTGCGCCGCTCGTGGCCATATTTCTCCCGCATCACTTCCACGATCTCTTCCACGGTCGTCACATCCGTGCGGTTGCCGTCAAAGACTTCGTACGCCAGCGGAAACCCCTCGGGCGTCACCACCAGCGCGATACACACCTGCACGCAGTCGGGGCGATTGTCGCGGGAATAGCCCCGCTGCGCCTGCGGATTCCCTTGAGCCTGGCCTTCAAAATAAGTCGACGTGATGTCGTACAACAACAGGTCGAAGGTCGTCCCGAACAGCTCCCCGTACACCCGCTGGAAATGCCCGAACAAGGCGTCTTTATGCGGCAACAGCGCATCCAGCGCCCGGTACAGCCGATCTTCGTTCACCTTCTCCGGCGCTACCCCAAGCAGGTCATCCAGTGCCGTTTTGCCATACCAGAAATCCGCAATCCGCAACTCCGACGACGGCGCACAGAACCGCGCCAACGTCAGAATACACGCCATCGTGCCCCAGGCAATCTCCTCGCGGCCTTCTCCCATGGCCTCATCGAAGAACGCGTCCAGCCTCAGACGCCGCCATAACGCCAGACCCAGATACACCTCGCCAAACCGCCGCAGCCGTTCCACCCGCGCACGCGACGTGTCCACCGTGGCCCATGCCGGCGGCTCCGCCTCCCGTTTCAGAAGGTCCGATTGATGCAGACGGCCGTCAAGCACTTCCTGAATGTGCTCCCAGCCTACCCGGACCTCCTCATCCAGTCCCGGAAGCTTGCCCAACGTCGCCACGATACGCTGACGGGGGCCCTCCTGCGTCCGCACCGACTCCACCAGCGTCCAGTACTCGTACGTCTCTTCACGCTTCTTCCGGCAATGCCGTCTGAGATACATCCGTCCACGCCCTCCATCGTGAACACATGATCGCACGGCATCTGGATTCCGACAAGGGGGCGGTCTGCACTACACGCCAGAACGAAAACCAAGCACCGACACACAACAACTTACGTCAAGCAATGCCTCTGAAAACGCGGATTGAGTAGACCTTGCTGCGGAAGATGGGCTAGAAGTCTGGCCAGAAACCCCGCCGGGTTTATTTTTGCATTGACATTTAACTGTTTGTATGGTATTATTTCCTCACACAGGGAGGGAATAGAATCATGATGGGCGAACAGAGTGCGCAGGGCAACCTTTTTGGTGCGGACCGCCTGCACTTGGACTACGTGGGGCGAGACACGTTTTATGGCTGGCTTGCGATCGAGGGGCCACGGGTGTTTCCGGACGCGGATTTCCGGGACTTTTACGTGCTGGACAACGGACGCAAGTCGGTGCCGCCCTCGCAGATGCTTCGGATGGTCTTTTTGCAGTGGTACGACAAGGTGTCGGATGCGGAGGCCGTCGTGCGTTCGAAATTCGACCTTCGCTGGAAGGTGGCCCTGGGGCTCGAGGACCATGAAGGGCTGTGCGCCAAGTTCACGCTGCAGACGTTCCGGGGGAAGCTTTTGCTGAGCGGCAAGGGACGTGAGCTTCTGAAGCGTAGCGTGAAGGTCTGCCGCGAAAGCGGGGCCTTGCGAAGCCGGAAGGTGCGGGCGGCCTTGGACACGAGCCCGATCATCGGGCGGGGCGCGGTGAAAGACACGTACAATTTGGTTGCGGACGGGATGGCGAAGCTCCTGGGGGCGCTTGCGGCGTACGAGACGCCTTTGCTGGAGACGGTGGACGCGGCAGGGTTTGCGCGCGCGCACGATTTGTCGCGCTATGTTGCGGGATCCTCGCTCAAGGGTGAGGCGGAATTGGATTGGGACGACGAAGGGGCGCGGGAAGCGTTCTTGACGGAATTGGTGGTGGACGTGCGGCGCGCTCTTCGATTGGGCAGGCACGTTTTGGAGACGGCGGCATCGTCGGAGTGCATCACCCGCGGCGGCAGTGAAGCAAACGTTCGGGATGCGATGGACTTGCTGGGAAGGCTGGTCGAGCAAGACGTGGCGGTGCGGGAAGACGGGACGGCCGAACTCAAACGAGGCGTTGCCAAAGATCGCATCGTTTCGGTCCATGACCCGGAGATGCGCCACGGACGCAAGTCGAAGAAGGTTCGCTTTGATGGGCACAAAGGCGAGATTGTGACGGACGCGGACAGCGGAGTGATCCTGGACGCCAGCAGCAAAGCGGGCAACGCTCACGATGCCGCGGGAAGCCTGGAAGCCATTGAGCGCGCTGAAGAAACGCTCAAGGCGGCGTGGGAGGATGCGCCAACGGAACCGAGGGCCGAACAAGAAGCCGGCGACACCGAAGCGGCGATCGTGGAAACCCTTGGGGACTGCGCCTACGGCTCGGCGGACAACCGCCGCGATTTTGCCGATGCCGGGCGCACGCTCAGCGCCAAGCAAGCCTCGCTGCACAACGGCGGTCGCTACACCAAAGAAGATTTCCCTCGCGACGAACAAACCGGAGTGCGCACCTGTCCCGCCGGCCATAGCGTGAAACCGCGCCTGCGCACCCGTGCTTGGCGAGGCAAAAAAGTGAAGACGCCATACTACCAGTGGCCCGCCGCCGTCTGCGCCGCCTGTCCCCTGCGGACGCAGTGCCTCAAAACATGCAACGGCCAAAACGGCGAAGCCCGCCCCCGCGGCCGGACGCTCAGCGAACATCCCGAAGAAGAACTCCTGGCCCAAGCCCGCGCTCAACAACGCACGCCCGAGTTCCGAGACGCCTACCGCCAGCGCCAGACCGTCGAACACCGCTTGGCGCGCATGATGCAGCTCGGCGCACGCCAAGCGCGATACTTCGGCCGCGCCAAAACCGAACTGCAATGGCTCCTCGCCGCCACCATCGCCAATCTCACCCTGGCCCTCGGCCATCGCAACGAAAAACGGGGGCACGGCACGGCCGCAATCGCCTGCACGTCGGTGTCCACGCCCCTGAAATCCCTTTGGAAGCGCATCACAAGCGCCTTGGGCCGCCAAATCGCTCCCCGGGCTGCATTCTCACCCAACCGGGGGAAAGTGCCCTGTCTCGCATGAACGTCCCGCGGCAATGCCCAAAACCACCCTTTCGGGCCAGACCTCTAGGTGGGCCATCGCCATGAGGTCATGCCCCGCAGGCCACCCTTGTCGAGGGTCACGCGCGGTGCATCGTCTTTCACGCGGGCCGTCTCCTTAGCGGCTTTCTCCTGGTTGGCCTTATCCTCCGCATATCGCGCTTCCAGACGGGTCAGTTGTTCCGAGAGATTGCGCCCCTCCTCGCGCAGCGCCGCGATTTCCTCCGCGGTCGGTGGACCAGGCGGCTGCGTCCATGCCCCCGTGGCGACGCCAAAGACCGTGAGCAACGTCCACCACCAACTTCTTCGCTTCATCGTTGCGGTTTCCTCGCTTCTCGTAGCGACCTCCGGTGTGCCGGTCAACTCGTTCAGTCGATGCTGTTGTCAATGACCGCCGCGTACACGGTAGGGCGACAAGATTGTGCGCTCGGAGGCTTTACCGAGTGGCGAAAGCAGGCAATATGCCAAATTTCTGATGTGCCTTGTAACTCACAGGAGTGCCTCCACTTTGTGGCCTCTTGTCTAACCAACAAGAGGTCAGAGGGTGTAACAGAAGGTGTTGCATATTTCGGGCGCGGCCACCTTGTGAGTTCGGCTGATCGCGGCCGGGTATGACGGTTCTGCGCGGCCGTTCATTTCGGTTGCGTGCAGCCGGCGAATACGGGGGCGGCCACTTCTCTGGGGAAATCTCTACCACCACATTTCTGGGTATGGTGTGTCGTTTTCCAGCCATAGGGGCTGGGATTCAATCGGCACATGGTGCCCAGGAGTTCGAGTATGCGACGAATCAGAGAAGTGTTGCGTCAGCGATGGGAATGCGGCTTGAGCGAAAGGACGGTGGCAACCAGCTGTTCGCTGGCGCGCAGTACGGTTGCCAAGTACGTCAAGCGCGCGGATGAAGTGGGGCTATCGTGGCCGTTGCCGGAAGAACTGACGGACGAGGAGTTGGAACGGCGCCTGTTCCCCGGCAGTCTGTCCGATGAGGACAGGCCGCGTTTCATTCCGGATTGGGCCGAGGTGCGCCGGCAACTGGCGCAAAAGGGCGTGACGTTGCGGCTGGTGTGGGAGGAATACAAGGAGGCTCATCCGGACGGGTTCCAATACACCCAGTTCTGCGTCCGCTACCGGGCCTGGCGTGAGACTTTGGACCTCCCGATGCGCCAGGAGCACAAGGCGGGCGAAAGACTGTTCGTGGACTATTGCGGGCAGACCATGCCCGTCACGGACCGTAAGACCGGTGAAATACGCCAGGCGCAAGTGTTCGTGGCGGTCCTGGGCGCAAGCAACTACACCTACGCGGAAGCCATGTGGACTCAGAGTTTGCCGGAGTGGATCATGGCTCACGTGCACGCTTTCGCCTTCTATGGTGGCGTGCCGGCGCTTGTGATCTGCGACAACTTGAAGGCAGGGGTCACCTCCGCGCATCGTTACGAACCCGAAGCGAACCGCACGTACGAAGATCTTGCAGAGCATTATGGCTGCGCCCTGCTGCCCACACGGGTGCGCAAGCCCAAGGACAAGGCCAAAGCGGAAAAGGGCGTACAGGACGTGGAACGCCGCATTCTCGCCCCCTTACGCCATCGCACCTTCTTCTCGCTACCCGAGTTGAATGAGGCCATTGAATGGAGGCTCATCCAGTATAACGAGCAGCCTTTCCAGAAGCTGGAGGGCAGCCGCCGTTCCCTGTTTGAGCAACTGGACAAACCGGCTCTCCGCCCACTACCAGCTGAACCTTACGAATACGCGGAGTGGAAGAAGGCGCGCGTCAACATCGACTACCACGTAGCCATCGACGCCAATTACTACAGCGTGCCCTACCAACTGGTAAACGAGTCCATCGACGTGCGCATCACCCTCACTGGTGTGGAGTGCTTCCACAAGAACAAACGGGTAGCCAGCCACTCTCGCCTACAACGCAAAGGGCAATACGCCACGCTCTCAGCCCACATGCCCAGGAACCACAAAGACTACGCTCAGTGGACACCGGAACGGCTGGTGCATTGGGCCGAGAAAACCGGTCCCCAGACCGCCCACGTGGTGGAAACCATCCTGCGGGCACGTCCCCACCCTCAGCAGGGGTTCCGCGCTTGCCTCGGGCTCATGCGCCTGGACAAGGAATATGGCTCGGAACGGCTCGAAGCCGCCTGCACGCGCGCCTTGGCCACCAAGACCGTCACCTTCAGAAGCATCGAGTCCATCCTCAAGCGCAAGCTGGACCAGAGACCGGTACCGCAGAAGCCCTCAGAGAACCCTCCCGTGGAGCACGACAACATCCGTGGACCCGAATACTACCGCCAAACCGCGCAGGGAGATGAATCATGCTGAAGCAACCAACCATCGACAAGCTTTACGAGCTGCGTCTCTTCGGGATGGCCAAAGCCCTCGAAGAGCAGGATGCGTCCCCCAAATACGAACGCCTGGATTTCCTGGACAGGCTGGCTTTGCTTGTAGATCGCGAATCCGCCGAACGCGACAGTAACCGCCTTCGACTTCGGCTCAAACAGGCCAAACTGCGCCTGACGGCCACCATCGAGGATGTGGATTTCCGCCATCCGCGCGGACTCGACAAATCCCTCGTACTGGCCCTCGCCGGATGCCGATGGATACGCGAACACCACAACGTCATCATTACCGGACCTACCGGCGTGGGCAAGAGCTTTCTGGCCTGTGCGCTCGCGCACAAGGCGTGCCGCGAAGGCTTCCGCGCCCTGTACCTGCGGGCGCCCAGGCTCTTTGACGACCTCGCCCTGGCCAAAGCGGACGGCCGGTACCGCAGAGTCCTCGCCGCCTACGCCCGGCTCGACCTGCTCGTCATCGACGACTGGGGATTGGTCAGCCTGACCGAGGAGCAGCGCCGCGATGTCCTCGAGATCCTGGAAGACCGCCACGACCTCCGGTCCACCCTGGTCGCCAGCCAACTGCCCATCGAGAAATGGCACAAGGTCATCGGCGACCCCACACTGGGCGACGCCATCCTTGACAGACTGGTGCACAACGCCCACAAACTCACGCTAAAAGGAGACTCCCTCAGAAAGAAAGGAAAGAAGATGCAAAGCTAAAGCGGCACACCGTCGCTACGCTCCGAGGGGAGACCAGGCCGCGGCGTGGTTTCCCCTCACTTGCCTCCGGTGGCCGCACACCATCCTACCATGCCCGAAGGAACCCTCCTTCGGACTACCCGGCCGCGACCGTAACAGGTGGCCGCGCGCTGCCGAATTCACTGGCCGCGCTCAGCCGTATCCGATGGCCCACCCGTGCCGAAATATGCAGGTGTAACAAGACGCGGCGAAACGCGGCATTTTGAGCCGCTTTGTGACAGTTGAGTTAGTGTGCAAATCGCTGACCAGGCAGTGAGTTGCGTTTCCTGTCGATTCGCGCCTGCTGTACTAGTGGGCCTGGCAGACAAGAGGTCAGGGGTTCGATTTCCCTCATCTCCACCAATGATATCAAGGGCTTACGCAAATACCGCGTAGGCCCTTTTTCTTTTCGTGTCAGCAAAATGTCAGCAGGAAACCTCTCTTT
>JBFXHL010000121.1:0-6632 GCA_050177075.1 Sulfuricellaceae bacterium
AGGAACAGCGCCGTGAAGAGCAGAAGGTAGGCGATGTCGGCGGTGTCGATCAGGCCGCGGTTGAAGCTTTCGAAATGCTTGAGCAGGGACAGGGTGTTGAGGGCGCTGTCCGGGTCGCTGACGGCCATGTTGATGACCCACAGGCCGAGGAAGGCGCCCAGGCTGGCGATGCCCGCCACGGTGGGCGAGGTGGTGAGACTGGAGAGGAACAGGCCCAGGGCGGCGAAGGCGGCGGCCAGGAGCAGCAGCCCGAGGAAGTTGGCGAGGATCAGCCCCAGGTCCAGGGTGCCGCCGGCGTAGAGGGAGAGCGCCATCAGCAGCGGCAGCGCGGCCACGGCGGCGAGGAACAGCAGCAGGCCGAGGAATTTGCCGGCGACGATTTCCGTCAGAGTGAGGGGGGCGGAGAGCAGGAACACCAGGGTGCGGTCCCGCCGTTCGCCGGCGATGAGACGCATGCTGAGGAGGGGGACGGCCATCAGCAGCACCAGGGCCGCGGCGGAAAAGAGGGGGGCCGCCACCATTTCCGTCACCCCGGGGGGATTCGCGATCTGGGTGAGACGGGGTTGGAGGGACAGGTAGGCGTCCAGTTGGCCGAGAAAGATATAGGCCAGCAGCGCCTGGAGCACCGCCAGGACGCTCCAGGCCAAGGGGGAGCCGAACAGGGCGCGCAGTTCCTTGCGGGCGACGGCGACAATCACGGCGCGGCCTCCTCGTTGACGATCAGTTGCACGAAGACCTCTTCCAGGCTGCTGCTGCCCATCCGCTGCTGGAGGCTGGAGAGCGTGTCCTGGAACACCAGCTTGCCGTCGTTGATGATCTGCACCCGGTCGCAGGTGCTCTCGACTTCAGGCAGGATGTGGGTGGAGAGGATTACGCTGTGCTCGCCCCCCAGCTCCCTGATCAGGGAGCGTATCTCGCGGATCTGCAGGGGGTCCAGGCCGACCGTGGGTTCGTCCAGGATCACCACCGGGGGGTTGTGGACGATGGCCTGGGCGATGCCGACGCGCTGGCAGTAGCCCTTGGAGAGGGAGGCGATCGGTTTCTTGCCGACTTTCTTCAGGCCGCAGCGTTCCTTTGCCTGCTCCACGGCGGCGGCGAGTTGCCCTTTCGCCACCCGGTGCAGGCGGGCGGCCAGGGTCAGGAACTCGTCCACCGTCAGGTCCCGGTACAGGGGGGGCGTTTCGGGCAGGTAGCCGAGGTGGGCCTTGGCGGTGGTGGGGTGTTCGAGCAGGTCCACGCCGCAAATGCGTATGCTGCCCGCGGTCGGCGCCAGGTTGCCGGTGAGCATCTGCATGGTGGTGGATTTCCCGGCGCCGTTGGGGCCCAGGAAGCCCAGCACCTCCCCCCGGTGAAGCTCGAAGCTGACGTGGTCCACGACGGTGTGGGGGCCGTAGGTCCGGACCAGGTTGTGGGCGCTGAGGGTAGGGGTCGACATGGGTGGCGAAATTTAAGGGCCGTCCAACAGAGTGGCCGCTTGTGAGAAGGGCTAAATATACCCTAATATGACAGCCTATTGTAGACGACACAGGCTTTGACCGAGCTTCCGCATATCGTGCCCAAATCATCCTTCGTCAAGGCGGGGCGGCTTTCCGTTCTCGCAACCGCCCTGCTGTTGGCCGCCTGCGCGCCCATGCAGGTTAAGAAAGTCCCCGATTCCACTGCCGCCCAGGAAACCAAGCAGGCCGCTGCCGAGCTTCCGGCCAACCTGCCCAAGCAGGAATTGACCGAACAGGTCCTGTACGAATTCCTCCTGGCCGAGGTGGCTGGCCAGCGCGGCGATGCGCCCTTGGCTTCCGAGGCTTACCTGGACCTGGCCAAGAGTACCCGCGACCCCCGCTTGGCCCAGCGGGCGACGGAGGTGTCCCTTTTTGCCCGCCGCTACGATGCCGCCCTGGAGGCGGCGAAATTGTGGCTGGAGTTGGAACCCGATTCCCTCAAGGCCCAGCAGACCGTGGTGGCCATCATGCTCAACAACGGCAAGCTGGCCGAGGTGCGGCCCTTGCTGGAGAAGCTGATCGCCGCCGACACGGCCAACCGGGCCAAGGGCTTCCTGCAGCTGAACGGCCTGTTCTCGAAGCAGACCGACCGCAAGGCGGTGCTGAAACTGGTGGAGGACCTGGCCAAGCCCTATCCCGCCCTTCCCGAAGCCCACTACGCCGTGGCCTATGCCGCCTGGGGGGCGCAGCAGCGTGACCGGGCCCTGGAGGAAATCCGCACGGCTCGGCAGTTGCGCCCCGAGTGGGAAGGGGCGGTGCTGTTCGAGGGGGAAATCCTGCGCCACGGTTCCCCGGCGGAGGCCAAGACCTTCTATCAATCCTATTTGCAGGACCACCCCAAGGCCCGGGAAGTGCGCCTCGCCTATGCCAGGCTGCTGGTGGGCGAAAAGGATTACGCCGAAGCCAGAAACCAGTTCCGCCGCCTGATGGCGGATTTTCCCGGCAGTCCCGAAGTGTCCCTTGCTGTCGGTCTGCTGTCCTTGCAGCTGGGGGACCTGGACGGCGCCGAAGAACAGCTGCAACAGGCCCTGGCCCATAACTACGGCGACGCCGATACGGTTTACCTCTATCTCGGTCAAGTGAGCGAGGCCCGCAACCGACCGGACGAAGCGCTGGAACGCTACGGCAAGGTGGGCGAGGGCGAGTCCTACGTGGCGGCGCAAATCCGCATCGCCAATCTCCTGGCGAAGCAAGGCAAGCTGGAGGAGGGGCTGGACCGTTTCCACCAGGTGAAGCCGGCGGATCTGCAGCAGCAAGCCCAGCTGGCCTTGGCGGAAGCCCAGTTGCTGCGGGACTACAAGCGCTATCAGCAGGCTTTTGACGTGCTGGACAAGGCGCTGAAGAAGCAGCCCAAGCATACCGACCTGCTCTACGACCAGGCCCTGGCCGCGGAGAAGATCGGCCGCCTCGATGTGCTGGAGAAAAACCTGCGCAAGGCGATCCAGCTCAAGCCGGATTTCGCCCAGGCCTACAATGCCCTCGGCTATACCTTCGCCGACCGCAACGAGCGCCTGGACGAGGCGCAGAAGCTGCTGGAGAAAGCGAATCAGCTTTCCCCGGACGATCCTTTCATCCTCGACAGTCTGGGCTGGCTGTCCTATCGCCGCCACAACCTGGCGAAGGCGGAGGGCTACCTGCGCCAGGCCCTGGCCGCCAAGCCCGACCCGGAGATCGCCGCCCATCTGGGCGAGGTCCTCTGGGCAAGGGGGCACAAGGACGAAGCGAAAAAAGTCTGGGCCGAGGCGCTCAAAAACAATCCGGACAACGAAGCGCTACTCGCCGCCGTCAAGAAATTCCAGTCGCCCCAATGAAGTTCAGCATGTTGGGCCGTTTCCTGTGTCTGGGAGCGGCGGCGCTTCTGGCCGGCTGCGCAGAGCTTCTCCCGCAAGGGCCGAGCGGCGCGGCGGCGGTCGCGCCCGCGTCCGATCAGGCCTTTTCCCTCAGCGGCAAGTTGAGCGTGATTTACGACGGCCAGGGCTTTTTCGGCAACCTGCGCTGGCGCCACGGCGTGGCCGACGACGATATGCTCCTCTTCACGCCCCTCGGTCAGGGGGTGGCCCGGTTGGTGCGAAACGCCGACGGGGTGACGCTGACCACCTCCGACCGCAAAACCTTCACGGCCCCGGATGCCGAGGCCCTTACCGAACAGGTGTTGGGCTGGCGTTTGCCTTTGGGGGGCCTGCCCTACTGGGTGCGCGGATTTCCGGCGCCGGGCGTTTACCAGCTGAGCGAAGGAGGCTTGAGCCAGTGGGGGTGGAATATCGAGTGGGAGCGCGGTGCCGACGGCGTGCCAACCCTCACCGTCATGCGCCGGGACAAGCTGGAGGTCAAGCTGGCCGTGAATTCATGGCAGGGAGGGGGGCAATGAGCGACGTGCTGGTCTGCCCGGCTCCCGCCAAGCTGAACCTTTTCCTGCATGTGGTCGGTCGCCGGCCGGACGGCTACCACCTGCTGCAAAGCGTGTTTCGTTTCCTCGACTACGGCGACGAATTGCGCCTTACCTTGCGGAACGACGGCCGGGTGGCGCGGACCAACCCCCTGCGCGGCCTCGCTCCCGAGCAGGACCTCACCGTCCGCGCCGCCAGCCTGCTGCAGCGGGAGACGGGGTGCGCCCTGGGGGTGGATATCCAGCTGGAAAAGCGCTTGCCCATGGGGGGCGGCCTGGGGGGCGGGAGTTCCGACGCCGCCAGCGTGCTCCTGGCCCTCAATCGCCTTTGGGATTTGAAGTTGCCGCGCCGGGAGCTGGAGCGCCTGGGATTGCAGCTGGGGGCGGACGTGCCGGTATTCGTCTTCGGTCGCAGCGCCTTCGCCGAGGGGGTGGGGGAAGTGCTGCAGGCGGTGGAGCTTCCTCCCGCGTGGTACGTGGTGCTGGTGCCGCCGGTCCATGTGTCGACCCCGGAAATTTTTGCGGATCGGGAATTGACACGGGATACGATTCCCATCAAAATAGCGGACTTTTCAACGGGCCAGGGTCATAATGACCTCGAGCCGGTGGTGTGCCGCAAGCACCCGTCGGTGGCCGAGCATCTTGGGTGGCTGAAGGGATTCGGCGATGCCAGGATGACCGGGTCGGGCGCCTGTGTCTTCGCCGCGTTTGCCACGCGGGAGGAAGCGCGGCAGGTGTTCGATGCGCGGCCGGAGACCATGAAGGGATTCGTGGCCGCCGGGATGGACCGGCACCCGTTGTACGAGTTTGCAAGCTAGGTTTCTTGGGGCGTCGCCAAGTTGGTAAGGCACCGGATTTTGATTCCGGCATTCGTTGGTTCGAGTCCAGCCGCCCCAGCCAAAAAATAAAAGCGTGTATCTGCCTGGTTACACGCTTTTTTCTTTCAGGGGATGGGCGTGGCGAACCGCGACTTGATTATTTTTACCGGCAATGCGAATCCCAAGCTGGCCGAGGATGTGGCGAAGCATCTCAATACCCGCCTCGGGCGTGCCACGGTCGGCCGCTTCAGCGACGGCGAGGTGATGGTCGAGATCCTCGACCACGTGCGCGGCAAGGACGTGTTCGTGCTGCAGTCCACCTGCGCCCCCACCAACGAAACCCTGATGGAAGTGATGGTCATCGTGGACGCCCTGAAGCGCGCCTCCGCCGGACGCATCACCGCCGCCATCCCCTATTTCGGTTATGCCCGCCAGGACCGCCGTCCCCGTTCCGCCCGGGTGCCCATCACCGCCAAGGTGGTGGCCGACATGCTGGCCGGCGTCGGCGTCGACCGCCTGCTCACCATGGACCTGCACTCCGACCAGATCCAGGGCTTCTTCGGCATTCCGGTGGACAATATCTACGCCGCCCCCATCCTGCTGGGCGACATCTGGAAGAACAACTTCGACAACCTGATGGTGGTGTCCCCCGACGTGGGCGGCGTGGTGCGGGCCCGGGCCATCGCCAAGCGCCTGGACTGCGACCTGGGTATCATCGACAAGCGCCGTCCCAAGCCCAACGTGGCCAAGGTGATGCACATTATCGGCGACGTCCGCGGCCGCAACTGCGTGCTGATGGACGACTTGGTGGATACCGCCAACACCCTGTGCGAAGCCGCCAATGCCCTGAAAGAGCATGGTGCTGCCAGCGTGCGCGCCTACTGTACCCACCCTGTGCTGTCCGGTCCGGCGGTGGAGCGCATCGAGAATTCCGCCCTGGACGAGCTGGTGGTGACCGACACCATTCCCCTGCGGGAAGAAGCCAAGCGCTGCGGCCGCATCCGCCAGATCAGCATCGCCGAACTGCTGGCCGAAACGGTGCGCCGGATCAACAACGACGAGTCGGTCAGCTCGCTGTTCATGGAATAAGGATTCGCGGGGCTGGGAAACCGGCTCCGCTTTTGCAACACGTCGCCTGGTCGCGGGCGGCGTACTTTAGGAGAAAACGATGAAACTCGAAATCAACGCCAACAAGCGTGACCTGCAGGGATCGGGTGCGAGCCGCCGCCTGCGTCGCGCCGGCCGTGTACCCGGAATCGTCTATGGCGGCGGCGAAGAAGCCATGGCCATCGACCTGGACCACAACGAGCTGTACCATGCCCTGCGCAACGAGGCCTTCCACGCCTCCGTGCTGACCATGATGCTGGACGGCAAGAAAAAGGTGCAGGTGCTGCTGCGCGACACCCAGATGCACGCCTACAAGCCCGAAGTGCTGCACGTGGACTTCCAGCGCGTCAACGCCAAGGAAAAAATCCACATGAAGGTGCCGTTCCACTTCGTTAACGCCGACGTGGCGCCCGGCGTGAAGCTGGCGCACAGCACCGTCACCCACGTGATGACCGAAGCGGACGTGGCCTGCCTGCCCAAGGACCTGCCCGAGTTCATCGAGGTGGACCTGGCCGAGCTGCAAGCCGGCCATTCCATCCACCTGTCCCAGATCAAGCTGCCCAAGGGCGTCGAGTTCGTCGACCTGGCCCACGGCAACGACAAGGCGGTGGTTTCCATCCCCGTTCCCCGTGGCGGCCTGGGCGCTGCCGAGGGCGAAGCGGCGGCGGAGTAATCAGCCCGCTTTCCGGCAACGGCCCGTCGCTCCGGCGACGGGCCTTGTTTTTTGAGCTGCAGCGATGGATAGCATGGACAACGACATCCGCCTCATCGTCGGCCTGGGTAATCCCGGAAAGGAATACGAAGCGACACGCCACAACGCCGGTT
>JBFXHL010000122.1:0-6577 GCA_050177075.1 Sulfuricellaceae bacterium
ACAAGGGGTATGACACGGCCGACTTCGTGGCCGGTTGCCGCAAGTTGGGGGTGACGCCGCACGTGGCGAGGAAGAAGAGCGGCTCGGCGATCGATGGCCGCACCACGCGACATGCCGGCTACCAGACCTCGCTGAAGATCCGCAAGCGGATCGAGGAAGCCTTCGGCTGGTTGAAGACGGTGGGCGGGTTGCGCAAGACACGGCTGATCGGCCAGGCCAAATTGGCCGGTCAGGCACTCTTGTGCTTTGCCACCTACAACCTGGTCCGGATGGGCAGTCTGTCCGGCTGGTGGAATGGGCGGCTGGTGGAATGGGCGGCATGTGTAGGGCGAAATCCGCCCGGATTCCGCCGGAAGGCGGAAAAACGGCCTGGAAACAGGCGAAATTGCCCCTCGGCCAGGGCCGAACAGGGTCGGTTTGACGCGATGATGCCGAAAATCGACCGTTCAGGGATGGGTTGGGGAGGTTGATCATGGATTTTTCAACGGCCTGTTAATCCGCCCACTTCAGATGACGACGGAACAATTGCGGCCACTCTGCTTGGCCTGGGCCAGGGCCCCATCGGTTTTCTGTATCAGCTCGCTCAGGGATAAGGCGTTGCTGTCCGGGTAACAGGCCCCGCCGATGCTGATGGTGACGGGCTCCCTGTCCAAGGCCGGGATTTCCGCCTTCGCCACCATGCCACGGATTTTTTCCGCCACGATGACCGCTTGTTGCCGGTTGGTGTGGGGCAGCACGACCATGAATTCCTCCCCGCCGTAGCGGGCGCACAAGTCCGAATCCCGGGTGCCTTGCCGGATAAGCCGCCCCACTTCTGTCAGGGCGGCATCACCGGCGGAGGCGCCGAATCGCTCATTGATCTGGCCGAAACGGTCGAGGTCCAAGATCAGCAAGGACAATTCGCTGCCGTAACGAAAAGCCCGGGAAAATTCCACTTCCAGCCGCTCGGTAATATAGCGGCGGTTGTACAGGCCGGTTTGGCTGTCGGTGATGGAGAGCTGTTCCATCTGTTCCTGGCTGCGGGCATAGCCATAGTGAAGGGCCAAATGTTCGGCAAGGCGGCCTAGCCACTCCTCGTCCCCGTAAGAACCGGTGGTAGCCAGTAGCATCACGCCCAACAATTGGTCGTGCAACATCAAGGGATGCGCCGCAATCTCCCGCGGAAGAATTTGGGCGACGCCAAGCTGAAGGCGCAACGCATCCTGCTCCGGCAGATTATCGAGATGCAGGCCGCGCTGTTCCTGCGCCACACGGCCGGGCAGGCCCTCCCCAAGCGCCAGATGCTCGAGGGTTTCCGGTCTGATGCTATTGCCGGCCACAGGACGCAAGAGGGAATCTTCCAGCAGGTAAACCAGCCCCAGTGCGGAACCGGTCAATTCCACGACTTGGTTCAAGCCCTGCTGCAGCACCTCCTGGGCGGGGCGATTCAAGTCCACCCCGGTCAAATACCCCCTGCGTTGCACCAGCCTACCTCCTGACTTGATTTGCTAATCCTCCCCCGTCTTGATGGCGGGGAAATCTGGGGAAAGCATAGCACGAACCGAAATCAGCGTTAATTTCGCCGCCAGAAAAAGCTTCGGGGGCCGCAGCCCCCGAATCTTCCCTCGTTCCGGTTAGGCTTTTTTGCGGCCTTCCAGCATATCGTGCACCATGGGGGTGAGAATCACTTCCATGGCGAATCCCATCTTGCCGCCGGGCACCACGATGGTGTTGGGGCGAGACATGAAGGAATCGTGGATCATCCGCAGATAGTAGGGGAAGTCCACGCCCTTGGGATCGCGGAAGCGGATCACCACGAAGCTCTCGTCCGGCGTCGGGATGTCGCGGGCGATGAAGGGATTGGAGGTATCCACCGTCGGCACGCGCTGGAAGTTCACGTCGGTGCGGGAGAATTGGGGCGTGATGTAATTCACGTAATCCGGCATACGGCGCAGGATGGTTTCGACGATGGCCTCGGCGGAGTAACCCCGTTCCTTGGCATCGCGGTGGATCTTCTGGATCCACTCCAGGTTGACGATAGGCACCACGCCCACGCCCAGGTCCACGTATTGCGCGGCATCCACCTCATCGGTCTTGACCAGGCCGTGGAGGCCCTCGTAGAACAGGAGGTCGGTGCCCTTGGGCAGGTCTTCCCAGGGGGTGAATTCGCCCGGCTTCAGCTGGGTGCCGAGGCGCTGGTTGTGCTCGGCGGCTTCTTCGTCGCTGTGCAGATAATAACGCTTCTTGCCACCTCCGGTTTTGCCATAGGTCTTGAACAGTTCCTCGATTTTCTCGAAGTGGTTGGCTTCGGGGCCGAAGTGGCTGAAGTGTTTGTTGCCGGCGGCCTCGGCCTTTTTCATGGCCTCGCGGAATTCAAGACGGTTCAGGCTGTGCAGGCTGTCCCCTTCGATGATCGCGGGGGTGATTTTCTCGCGCCAGAAAATGTGCTCGAAGGCGCGCTTGACCGTCGTGGTCCCAGCGCCGGAGGAACCGGTCACGGCGATTACAGGGTGCTTCTTGGACATAAAGTGTGCTCCGTTAAGAGGTTTTCTAATTCTGAACCGTTCGAAGTATAACCATGACCCCGGCGCCTTGTCACTACGGGCGCCGGCTTTTGGCCGATCCCGGGCTACTCAACGGTAACGGATTTCGCTAGGTTTCGCGGCTTGTCCACGTCGGTCCCTTTTTGCAGGGCCGCGTGGTAAGCCAGAAGCTGCAGCGGAATGCTGTGTACCACCGGGCTAAGGACACCGCCCCGCGACGGGAGGGTGATGACATGAACGCCATCCCCCGGCTCGATGCGGCTTTCCTGGTCGGCAAAGACGAATAACTCTCCCCCTCGGGCGCGTACTTCCTGCAGGTTGGATTTAAGCTTTTCCAGCAGTTCGTCGTTGGGCGCCACCACCACCACCGGCATTTCCTTGTCCACCAGCGCCAGGGGACCGTGTTTCAACTCTCCGGCCGGATAAGCCTCGGCATGAATATAGGAGATTTCCTTAAGCTTGAGGGCTCCTTCCATGGCGATGGGATAGTGCTTGCCGCGCCCCAGGAACAAGGCATGGCGCTTGTCGGCAAAGCGTTCCGCCCAACCAGCGATGTGGGCTTCCAGCCCCAGGGCTTGGCGCACCTGTTCCGGCAAACGGCGCAGTTCCTGCAGCCACGCCTGCTCCTGCTCCGGCGCCAGACGGCCCTTGAGCTTGGCAATCACGGCCGTCAGCAGGAACAGGGCCGCCAATTGGGTCGTGAAGGCTTTGGTCGAGGCCACGCCGATTTCTGGCCCGGCGCGGGTCAGGAAGCGCAATTTGGATTGCCGCATCAGGGCGCTCTCCGGCACGTTGCAGATCGCCAATGTCGTTTCCGCCCCTTTTTCCTGGGCGTGGCTCAGGGCAGCGAGGGTATCGGCCGTCTCTCCCGACTGCGAAATCGTAACGATCAATTCCCCCGGCAAAGCAGCGCTTTGGCGATAGCGATATTCGCTCGCCACCTCAACGGCGCAGGGTATGCCCGCAAATTCCTCTACCCAATAGCGGGCCACCAATCCGGCGTGGTAACTCGTGCCGCACGCAAGAATCCTCAAGCTTGCCGCATTGGCCAGTTTTTCCGCCGCATTTTCGCCGAACATGCCAGGATTGAATTCCTTCAGCGCCGGCACCTCCACCAAGGTATCCGTCAGGGCTCGGGGCTGTTCGTGGATTTCCTTTTGCATGTAGTGCCGATAGCTGCCCAGTTCCGCCAGTTCGGCGGATAGTTCGCTGACATGGTGGGTCCGCTCGACGCGCTCGCCGCTCCCGTTGTAGATGCGGTAATCCATCAGGCCGATGTCCGCCAGATCCCCGTCTTCCAGGTAGACGAAACGTTGGGTGACCGGGAGAAGCGCGGAGGCATCCGAGGCGACGAAATTTTCCTCGATGCCGAGCCCGATCAGGAGGGGGCTCCCTTTGCGGGCACAAACCAAGCGGTGTGGCGTGTCCTCCGCCATCACGGCAATGGCGTACGCCCCCTTGAGCTCCCCCACGCAAGCCTGGGTGGCCAGGAACAAGTCCTTTTTGCTTCGATAATGGAGGTGAACGAGGTGGGCGATCACTTCGGTATCCGTTTCCGAAGTGAACTCGTAACCGAGATCCTGCAAGCGCTGACGAAGCTCCGCGTGGTTTTCGATGATGCCGTTGTGCACCACCGCCAGGCTGTTGTGGCTGACGTGGGGATGGGCATTGGCTTCAGTAGGCGCGCCATGGGTAGCCCAGCGGGTATGGGCGATGCCGGTTTGTCCGTGCGCCTTTTGCTCCGCCACGGCCTGCTCCAAGTTGGCCACCCGTCCCACGCTTCGGACCCGGACCAAGCCATTGCTCACCACAGCCAAGCCGGCTGAGTCATAACCGCGATATTCCAGCCGCCGCAATCCTTCCAGCAGTATCGGTATCACATTGCGTTGCGCTACTGCACCGATAATTCCGCACATACTCTTGCTACCCCTATTTGCTTTTTTGCGGCCTCTTCCAGCCCGAAATGGTTACTTGCTTGCTACGCGAGAGGGTCAACTCGCCTTCCGGCGCCTCCCTGGTGATGGTTGAACCGGCTCCGATGGTGGCCCCTCTTTTCACCGTCACCGGCGCAACCAATTGGGTATCGGAACCGATAAAGGCTTCGTCCTCAATCACCGTCCGGTGTTTGTTTGCCCCATCGTAATTGCAGGTGATAGTTCCTGCGCCGATATTAACCTTGCGCCCGACCGTTGTATCGCCCACATAACTGAGATGATTGATCTTCGATCCCTCGGCCACCTGGCTGTTCTTGAGCTCGACGAAGTTGCCGATATGGACTTCGCCGTTCAGCACGGTCCCGGGACGAATCCTGGCAAAGGGACCAATTTTGCACAGGGGCCCCACTTCCGCCCTCTCGAGCAGGGAATAGGGCTCGATGTGCGTGCCGGCACCGACGGTCACGTCTCGCAACACGCTATGGGCGCCCACCCTGACGCCATTCTCCAGTACTACCCGCCCCTCGAAGATACAATTGACGTCGATAGCCACATCGCGCCCGCAAACCAATTCCCCCCGCACGTCCAGCCTTGCGGGGTCGGCCAGTGTCACACCGTCTGCCATCAATTTTTTTGCGATTCGCTGTTGATGGATGCGTTCCAGCTCCGCCAGCTGCTGCTTGCTGTTTACGCCGAGAATTTCCCATTCACATTCAGGCTGGCTGGTTTTGATCTCAATGCCGTCGGCTACGGCCAAGCCAATCACGTCCGTCAGGTAATATTCCCCCTGGCGGTTGTTGTTTTTCAGGGCCGCCAGCCACTTCGCGGCATGACTTGCGGGCAACGCCATGATGCCGGTATTGATTTCGCGGATCGCTTTTTGCGCTTCATCCGCGTCCTTTTCTTCGACGATCCTGATTACCGCGCCATCTCGGTTGCGCACAATGCGACCGTAACCGTGAGGGTTGGCCAATTCCTGGGTCAAGAGGGCCACCTCCCCCGAGGATGCTAGGTTGACCAGGTCCCGCAGGGTTTCATACTGGATCAGCGGTACGTCCCCGTAAAGGACTAGCACCATGTCGGCATTTGGCGACAACTGTGGCATCGCTGTTTGCACCGCGTGCCCCGTTCCGAGTTGTTTTGCCTGTTCCACCCAGCACAGATCGGGCGCCGCGCACGCTTGAGGAACCGTTTCCCCGCCGTGGCCATATACCACGATTATCTTGCCCGGCCTGAGTTGCCGCGCCGTATCGAGTACATGGCCGAGCAACGCTTTGCCTGCCAGGGGGTGAAGAACTTTAGGTAAGTCGGAGTTCATGCGGGTACCCTTGCCAGCGGCAAGAACTACCACGTCGAGATGGGCATTGACGTTCATGGAAGGAGTGTAAACCTGCCGTAGGAAGAAAAAAAGCAGCTTGCGCTGCTTCTTTTCCACCGTAACGGTTATTTCTTTTTGTGCAACTTGTAGCGGTGCAGGGAACGCAGTTGAGCCGTTGCAATAGCCAGCTCCGTTTGGGCCCGCGCCAAATCCATTTCGGATTCCCGATGCTGCAGGGCTTCCTCGGCCCGTTTCTGGGCTTCCAGGGCTTTGGCTTCGTCCAGGTCCTTGCCACGGATGGCGGTATCGGACAGGATGGTCACCAGCTGAGGCTGCACTTCAAGAATGCCGCCGGAAACGAAGATTACCTCTTCGTCCTCCTGAAACGGCACCTTGATACGCACGGTGCCAGGCTTGATGCGGGTGAGCAGCGGTGCATGGCGGGGAACGATGCCCAGCTCCCCCGCCTCGCCAGGAACCACCACCATCTCGGCTTGGCCGGAGAACAGGCTTTGTTCCGCGCTGACCACGTCCACGTGTATCGTCATTGCCATGATGGCACTCCTTACTGGATGGACTTGGCCTTCTCGACCGCCTCGTCAATGGTGCCAACCATGTAGAAGGCCTGCTCGGGCAGGTGGTCGAAGTCGCCATTGACGATGCCCTTGAAGCCGGCGATGGTGTCTTTGAGGGACACGTACTTGCCAGGGGCGACGGTGAACACTTCCGCCACGAAGAAAGGCTGGGACAGGAAGCGCTGGATCTTACGAGCGCGAGCCACGGCCTGCTTGTCTTCGGGGGAC
>JBFXHL010000123.1:0-6382 GCA_050177075.1 Sulfuricellaceae bacterium
GTTTTCCGTTTCGTCGAAAGCGCCGAAGGAAACCGCGCCAACCTTCAAGACGCCCCATTCGGCCGGTGTCGCGGGCCGGTCCAGGCATTTCGGGCTCCAGCCGTTTTCCAGGTCGGCGATCAGGTCGCCGAGCATCCGAATGGGGAAAGAAGACGCTTCGATATCGAGTTGGGAGCCGGGTTGATTTACCGACACGCCCCAACGTTCCAAGTCTTTCCAGCCCATGGCAAACACTTTCCGCGTTTTAACTTCCTCGGGTGACCTCAGGCCCAGGTCGTGCAGGAATTCCCGCGCCGCCTCGCGCTCTACTTGGGCGGCTTCGCTCATGGCCGCGTCGGCGGCGGCCCGCGCCGCTTGCCAGCGCTCCACGATGGCTTGCTGGGTGGCGAGGGGCGGGAGGGGAATTTCGATATTCAGGAAGGCGGCTTCTTTGAGCCGATTCCGGCTTACCGCTGCCGACCCGGCGGAAGCGCGGTTGACGGCTTCCATGACGGGTTTGGATAGGCTGTAGAGATACAGGTAGGTGGGCAGTATCAATGACTCATTCACGACGAACTGAGGGAATTCGTTGGATACGTATTGGTCCTTTGCCTCTGCCGGAACGACCGCAAACGAGCCTTTCCAGGCGAAGAGACGGTTGTAGATGAGGGCATTGGGCACCACGGGGCAAACGTAGGTCGCGCTCAGGTCTTCTCCCTTCACTGTTTCGCGCAAGAAGATGCCTTCGCCGTACCATTTCACTCCGGTCATGTTGTACAGGCGCCCCGTCTCTACCTTGACGCGGGTGGTGACTTGTTCAACCAAGTCGCCGATACGGTGCAGTTTCCAGCCGGGCGGAACGGTTTCTACCAGTGGCCGCGATATTCGTCCCCACAAGTCAAGTTCCGCAAACCTCACCGCAAAGCCCCTCCCACCGCCCGAGGCGGCGGAGGGGCCTAGACGAAAAAAGGCGTCGGGTCCTGGCGGAAGGCGCGGTAGAGCTCCAGGGCGGAGCGTTCCACTCCTGTCGGCAGGCGCCCGCCGGGCACCAACTCGTTTTCGTCCGCTTCGCCGGTGGCGGTGATGCCGACCTTTTCCGCTTCGTAGAGGAACACCGGGTAGTCGAAGCGGCTTTTCAGCAGGGCGCGGGCTTCGGCGGTGATCTTGGACTCCATGCGCTTCTCAAAATCGGCCAGTTCCTTTTGCGCGGCTTTGCGGGCGTCGGCGTCCTTGGCCTTCTTCGCCGCCGCGACGGCGGCTTTCAGGCGCTTGCGTTCGTCCCGCATGGGGATGCGGCGTCGCCATTTGGTTTCGGCCAAGGCTTGGCGCTGGAGGCGGGTGAAGGCGGCCTGTTCCTCCTCGCTGAACTTTTGCAGGAACAACAGCGAAGCCTTGACCGAGGCGCCGCTGGAGAAGAAGGTTTCCTGGGGCAGGCTGACCACGGCCCGCAGGAAGGCGCGGTCTTCGACGAACTCCCGCACGTGGGCGAGGCTGGGGTTGTTGAACACGCCCTCGGGCAGGACGATGCCCATCCTGCCGCCGGGCTTGAGCAGGTCCAGACAACGCTCGATGAACAGGATTTCGGTCTTGATCTTGCTGCCTTCGCTCTTGGGCAGCTTGAACAGGGAGGCGATGGGCTTGCCGACGGCGGCCTTGAGCGACTCGCGCGCTTGGCGATAGGGGGCGCCGTAGATGTCGGCGTAGTGTTCCTCTACCTCCTCCGGAAGCTCGATTTCCTTTTCCAGGATTTTTTCGTCGGCTTCCACCTTGGCGCCGAAGGGCGGATTGGTGAGGATGAGGTCGAAGCGCCCCTCGAAGATGCCGTTGACGTTGAGGAAGCCGTTCCAGTGGTGCACGCCGCCGTGGCCGTCGCCGTGCATGATCATGTTCATCTTGCTGGTGCGGGCCATGCGGTCGTTCTTGTCGGTGCCGTAGATGCGGCGGTTGGCGAGCGTCCACAGGCGCGAGCCTTCTTTCTTCTGATCCAAAGTCCGCTGAATTTCGTCGTACTTTTTGGTGAGGCGGCGGGCGCGCTCGTCGTCGTCCAGACTTTTGTCCTGGGCCAGTTTCTCGGCGAAGGCGCGGTACTGCCGGTCGGCGTCGGCGAGAATTTGCTGGCGCACGATCTCGAAGAAGCGGATGAGAAAGCCGCCGGAGCCGGAGGCCGGATCGCAGATGGTCTCGCCCTCTTTGGGCTCCAGCATCTGGATCATGAATTCGACGATGGGGCGGGGGGTGAAGAACTGCCCGATTTCGCCCCGGAAGGTGCGGCCGAGGAAGCGCTCGAAGGCGATGCCCTTGATGTCCTCGCTGGTGTCGGAGAGGTTGTAGGCTTGCAGCAGGCGCACGATTTCCTTGCCGGTTTCGGGCTTGAGGTTGATCTTGTCGTCGCGGGCGAAAATGGCGTCTTTCTCGTAGTGCTTCTTGGTTTTCTCGAATAGGTCGTTGAGGGGATCGTCGCCGAGCTGGGATTCGAGGAATTCCACCGTGAACAGGTTCTTGCGCTGGCGCTTGGCCTTGAGCTCCCGCTCCACCCACACTTTGACGAACAGAATCTTGGCGGTTTCGTCGAAAGCCTTGGTGGGGTCGTGGGCCTCCCGGTTGCGGATGACGTTGTGGCATTTGTGCAGCAGGTCGGCGAATTCGTCTTCCTTGAATACCTTGAGCCGGGTGACCAGTTCCTCGATTTGCTTGTCGCTGGCGTCGGCGTGGGGAATGTTCTCGATTTCGTCGTAGTTGGGCATCATCCGCGAGTGGTCCACCTTCCAGTACTTGGTCTCGCGGTTGTTGTGGGTGACGAAGAAGCGCGCCTTGCAGTATTGGGCATAGTTGGCGCCCTGGGTGTAGGTGCGGGCGTCGATGGCGACGTTGTCGGCCTTGCATTCCACCACGATCAGGGGGGTGGCCTTGTTTTGCTTGTCCTGCGCCGTGCGCCAGATGAGGATGTCGGCCCTGGCCTGGGCCGAGCCGCGCTCCGTGACGGCGATTTCCTCGTCCATTTGGTCGAGGGAGAAGCCGTATTCGTTGACCAGCACGCAGACGTATTCCTGGCGCACCCGTTCTTCCGGCGTTTCGTGGTGCCAGGTTTTGCGGATGTGGCTGTGGATTTTTCCCTTGCCGTCGGTTTTGATGGTGAGGGTCTTGGCGGTGTCGTTCATTTCGTATCCAGGAAATCTTGAGGACTGAGGGTGGTTTCGGGGAAAGCATTGAGTACCTGTCTGTCTGAAGTGACCAACGTCACGCCAAGCCGCTGGGCGAGGGCGACGAATTCGCAGTCGTAGGCGGTGCAGCCGCTGGCTTGGGCGAGGCGGAGAATTTCGCCGCTGTCGGGTTGCGGGTCGGGCACGGTCACCAGGCTGTCGGCTTCTTTGCACAGGGCTGTGGCGCCGGGTAGGTCCAGTTGCCCGCGCCGCATCAAGCCCGCCAGGATGTTGCGGAACTCCGAGCGCCACAGGGTGGGTGCCAACCACTCCGGGTCCTTGCGGTACGCCTGCTCCGCCAGTTCCAGCAGCGGGCCTTCCAGCAGCAGGTAGGCTACCAGGTTGGTGTCGGCGACGATCATGGCCGGCCTTCTTTTTTCAGGGCGTCG
This sequence comes from Sulfuricellaceae bacterium, assembly GCA_050177075.1. GTDB lineage: Bacteria > Pseudomonadota > Gammaproteobacteria > Burkholderiales > UBA9220 > UBA2239. The sequence goes on from JBFXHL010000123.1 coordinate 3,569, forward strand.
ATTTCCTCGGGCACGGCGTAGACCGCGGTCCGTTGCCGCAGGGCGCGGATTTCCGCCAGCTTCTGCTCCACATCCGGCTTGGGCGGCATGAGCTGGGCTTCCAGGCGGGCGATGATTTCCTTGTTGAGGCTGCGGTGGTGCTGGGCGGCGCTTTCCTTCAGCCGTTGGTGAAGGTCTTCGGGGATGTTCTTGAGGGTGATGGTGGTCATGGGAAGTACTCCTGGTGGAACCGTAATGGAACCGTAGCGAAACCGTATGCCCCTGTCAATGGGACCGGACAGGGGTAACGAGGCTAAGCTATAGTGGCGGGCTTCACCTCATTGCCATGTTGCTCTCCCCATGGAATGGATTCTCTTTGCCCTCGGCGCCGCCCTCGGGGTGGCCGGAACGGATACCCTGACCAAGCACCATCTTTCCGGCTGCCCGCCGGCCCTGGCCTTACTGGTGCGGACCTTTTTTCCAGCACTGGCCCTGTCGCCCCTCCTGCTGGTGACGGCGGCGCCCCGGCTGGACTTGTCCTTCTGGCTGTGGCTGGGGGCGGCGGTTCCTCTGGAACTGCTGGCCGAATTCCTCTACATCCGCGCCCTCCGTTCTTCGCCCCTGGCCCTGTCGGTGCCTTATTTGGCCTTTTCCCCCGTGTTTCTGGCCGTTACCGGGTTTTTGCTCCTGGGGGAGGCGGTGAGCCCGCGGGGGTTCGCCGGCATCCTGCTGGTGGCGGCGGGGGCCTATTACCTCAACCTCGACCGGGCCATGCTGAGGCGGCCCCGGGGCTGGCTCGAGCCCCTCGCCGCCATTGCTCGCCAGTCTGGCGCCCGGTCCATGCTCGGGGTGGCGCTGGTGTACAGCGTGACCGCCGCTCTGGCCAAGGGCACCCTGCTCAAGGCCCACAGCCTGGCGGCGACGACCATCTATTTCTGGGCGGTGGGGTCGGCCTCCGCCGTGGCCCTGTCCCTGCGGGAGCCGGGCATCCTGCGCCGGGCCTTCGCCAACTTCGCCGTCCACGCCCGCATCGGCCTGGTGTCGGCCTTTTCCATTCTCTGCACCTTTCTTGCCTTCGCCCATGCGGAGGCGGCCTACGCCGTTGCCGTCAAGCGCACCAGCATCCTGTTCAGCATCCTGCTGGGGGCCTGGCTGTTCCGCGAGCAGCGCTTTCCCCACCATTTCGCCGCCGGCTTGGTGATGCTGGGGGGCGTGGCGCTGATGGTGGTAAGATAACGCCCTTTTACTCGTCACGATCGAACGCATCATGTTGAAAATCCACAACACCCTCACCCGCGCCAAGGAGGAATTCGTCCCCCTCGAACCCGGCAAGGTCCGCATGTACGTCTGCGGCATGACGGTGTACGACTACTGCCATCTCGGCCACGCCCGGGTGCTGGTGGTGTTCGACATGATCCGCCGCTGGCTGAAGGCCGAGGGGCTGGACGTCACCTACGTGCGCAACATCACCGACATCGACGACAAGATCATCAAGCGGGCCGCCGAGAACCGCGAGCCCATCGATGCCCTCACCGGCCGCTTCATCGCCGCCATGGACGAGGACGCCGCCGCCCTGGGGGTGGAGAAGCCGGACCACGAACCCCGCGCCACCCAGTATGTGCCCCACATGATCGCCATGATCGAGGCGCTGATCGCCAAGGGACTGGCCTACGTGGCGGGTAATGGCGACGTGTGTTATTCGGTCCACGCCTTCCCCGGCTACGGCAAGCTGTCGGGCAAGTCCCTGGACGATTTAAGGGCGGGCGAGCGGGTGGAGGTTGCCGAGGGCAAGCGGGACCCCTTGGACTTCGTCCTGTGGAAATCCGCCAAGCCCGGCGAACCGGCCTGGGATTCACCCTGGGGGCCCGGTCGCCCCGGTTGGCACATCGAGTGCTCGGCCATGGGAGACGATCTCCTCGGCGCCCACTTCGACATTCATGGCGGCGGCGCGGACTTGCAGTTCCCCCATCACGAGAACGAAATTGCCCAGAGCGAAGGGGTACACGGCCATCAGCATGTCAATTACTGGATCCACAACGGCTTCGTGCGGGTGGACAACGAGAAGATGTCCAAGAGCCTGGGCAACTTCTTCACCATTCGCGAGGTGCTGGCGAAATACGACCCGGAGGTGGTGCGCTTCTTCATTCTCCGCGCCCACTATCGCAGCCCCCTGAACTACTCCGACCAGCACCTGGATGACGCCAAGGGGGCGCTGACGCGCCTCTATACGGCGCTGAAGAACGTGCCGCCGGCTGTTGTGGAGATTGACTGGCACGATCCCTTCGCCGCCGCCTTCAAGGCCGCCATGGAGGACGATTTCGCCACCCCGGAGGCCATCGCCGCCCTCTTCGATCTGGCGGGCGAAGTCAACCGCACCAACGACCCCCGGCGCGCCGGCCTGCTGAAGGCCCTGGGTGGGGTGCTGGGTCTGCTGCAGCGGGACCCGGTGGCCTTCCTTCAGAGCGGGGGGGACGAATCCGGCTACAGCCCGGAAAAAATCGAGCAGCTCATCGCCGACCGCGTGGCGGCGAAGAAGGCCAAGAACTACGCCGAGGCCGACCGCATCCGTCAGGAACTGGCCGAAGCCGGCATCGTCCTCGAGGATACACCCCAGGGCACCGTCTGGCGACGGGCCTGAGAGGCAGCGAATAACAATACAGATATAACTATTTCACACACTTAAATTCAGAAGGTTTCCCCTTGAAAAGATTCTATCCAGCCGTATGGACGGCCTCGGCAGCCGTTTGCCTTTTTTCGCCCCCCGTTTTCGCCACCAACGGCATGAACATGGAGGGCTACGGTGCCGAGGCGGCAGCCATGGGCGGCGCTTCCATG
>JBFXHL010000124.1:0-6350 GCA_050177075.1 Sulfuricellaceae bacterium
AGGAAGGCACCGCCGGCGGTGGAAATGTAGGACACCTTGTCGTAGATGTCGTACTTCTGGATGGCGGCGATGGTATCGCCGCCGCCGGCCAGGCTGAAGCCCTTGGCGTTGGCGATGGCCATGGAACCGGTCTTGGTGCCTTCGCCGAACTGGTCGAACTCGAACACGCCCACGGGGCCGTTCCCCACGATGGTGCCGGCCTTGGCGATGATGTCGGCCAGTTCCTGCGCGCTCTTGGGGCCGATGTCGAAAATCATGTCGTCGTCGGCCACCTTGTCGGCGTCCTTCAGCACGGCGGGTTCGTTGGCGTCGAACTGCTTGCCCACTACCACGTCCACGGCGATGGGGATGCTGGCGCCGCGCTTGGCCATCTTCTCCATCAGGGCCTTGGCGGTGGGGATCAGGTCGGCTTCGCACAGGGACTTGCCGACGTTCTTGCCGGTGGCGGCAAGGAAGGTATTGGCGATACCGCCGCCGACCACCAGCTGGTCGACCTTCTCGGACAGGGCTTCGAGCACGGTCAGTTTGGTGGACACCTTGGAGCCGCCGACGATGGCGACCATGGGGCGGGCGGGGTTGGCCAGGGCCTTGTCCAGGGCTTCCAGCTCGCCGGTGAGCAGCAGGCCGGCGCAGGCGGCGGGGGCGAACTGGGCGATGCCATAGGTGGAGGCTTCGGCGCGGTGGGCGGTACCGAAAGCGTCCATGACGAACACGTCGCACAGGGCGGCGTATTTCTTCGCGGTCTCTTCGACGTTCTTCTTCTCGCCCTTATTGACGCGGCAGTTCTCCAGCAGCACCACTTCGCCTTCGGCGACCTCGAAGCCGCCGTCCACCCAGTCCTTGATCAGGCGCACGGGCTTGCCCAGCTTGGCGGCCATCACGTCGGCCACGGGCTTGAGGGAAATCTCCTCGCTCCACTCGCCTTCGGTGGGGCGGCCCAGGTGGGAGGTGACCATCACCTTGGCGCCCGCCTTCATGGCGTGCTCGATGGTGGGCATGGAGGCGGTGATGCGGGCGTCGGAAGTGACCTTGCCGTCCTTGACGGGCACGTTGAGGTCGGCGCGAATGAAGACGCGCTTGCCCTTGAGGTCCAGATCGGTCATGCGGATGAACTTGGGCATGTTATGTTCTCCTGAATAGTTAAGCGGTAAGGGATAAGAGGGCTTATGCCTTACGGCTCATGGGGAAAGCGAAGAGTAGCGAGCGGAGAGTCGAGAGCGAAAAATATCTTGCTCTCGACTCTCCACTCTCGGCCAGCTACTTACTTAGCCACGTGCTGCACGAAGCGCAGCATGTTACAGGTGTAACCGTACTCGTTGTCGTACCAGGACACGACCTTGACGAAGGTTTCGTCCAGGGCGATGCCGGCTTCGGCGTCGAAGATGGAGGAATAACCGCAGCCGCGGAAATCGGTGGACACCACCTTCTCGTCGGTGTAGCCCAGGGTGTCGCCGATGCCGGCGGTCTGGGAGGCCTTCTTCATGGCGGCGCAGATGTCCTCGTACTTGGCGGGCTTCTCCAGCTCCACGGTCAGGTCCACCACGGACACGTCGGAGGTGGGAACGCGGAAGGCCATGCCTGTCAGCTTGCCGTTGAGCTCGGGCAGAACCTTGCCCACGGCCTTGGCGGCGCCGGTGGAGGAGGGAATGATGTTTTCCAGGATGCCGCGGCCGCCGCGCCAGTCTTTCTTGGACGGGCCGTCAACGGTCTTCTGGGTGGCGGTGGCGGCATGCACGGTGGACATCAGGCCACGCTTGATGCCCCAGTTGTCGTGCAGCACCTTGGCGATGGGGGCCAGGCAGTTGGTGGTGCAGGAAGCGGCGGACACGATGGCCTGGCCGGCGTAGGTCTCGTGGTTCACGCCGTAGACGAACATCGGGGTCTTGTCCTTGGAGGGGGCGGACATCACTACCTTCTTGGCGCCGGCGGCGATGTGGGCCTTGCAGCTTTCCTCTTCCAGGAAGAAGCCGGTGCACTCCAGCACGATGTCCACGCCCACTTCGCCCCACTTCAGGTTGGCGGGGTCCTTTTCGGCGGTCAGGCGAATTTTCTTGCCGTTGACCACCAGGTTGTTGCCGTCAACGGCGATGTCGCCCTTGAAGTTGCCGTGCACGGAATCGTACTTCAGCATGTAGGCCAGATAGTCGGGCTCCAGCAGGTCGTTGATGGCGACCACTTCGATGCCCGGGAAGTCCTTGGCGATGGCGCGGAAAGCCATGCGGCCGATGCGGCCGAAACCGTTGATACCAACTTTAATTGCCATGTTTCTCTCTCCTTAATGTTGTCAAAACTTGCCGAGAAGAATGCGAGGAAGCGCGAGAAGGCCGGCCGTGCCGGCGGCCTCGCGCGTCCTTGACCGCTGGAAATTACAGAATGCCCTTGACCGTGTTAACCACGTTCTCGGTGGTGAAGCCGAACTCCTTGAACAACACGCCGGCCGGAGCGGATTCGCCGAAGCGGTTCATGCCGACCACGGCACCCTCGAAGCCCACGTACTTGTACCAGCCGTCGGTGACACCGGCCTCGATGGCCACGCGCTTGACGCCCTTGGGCAGGACGCTTTCCTTGTAGGCGGCGTCCTGGCGGTCGAAGACGTTGGTGGAGGGCATAGACACCACGCGGGCGTGAACGCCCTGCTCTTCCAGCACTTTCTGGGCATCCAGGGCCAGCTGCACTTCGGAGCCGGTGGCGATCAGCACCACCTTGGGCTTGCCTCCCTTGGCTTCGGACAGCACGTAGCCGCCGCGGCGGATGGCGGCGATCTGGTCGTCGTTGCGCTTCTGGAAGTTGAGGTTCTGGCGGGACAGGATCAGGCTGGTGGGACCGTCCTTCTTCTCCACGCCGGCCACCCAGGCCACGGCGGTTTCCACCGTGTCGCAGGGGCGCCACACGTCCATGTTGGGGATCAGGCGCAGGGTCGCGGTCTGCTCCACCGGCTGGTGGGTGGGGCCGTCCTCGCCCAGACCGATGGAGTCGTGGGTGAAGACGTAGATCACGCGCTGCTTCATCAGGGCGGACATGCGCAGGGCATTGCGGGCGTATTCGGAGAACATCAGGAAGGTGCCGCCGAAGGGCAGGATGCCGCCGTGGAGCGCCATGCCGTTCATAATGTGGGCCATGCCGAATTCGCGCACGCCGTAGGAGATGTAGTTGCCGGGCTTCTTGCCGTGAACGTGGTGGCAGCCGGTCCAGTTGGTCAAGTTGGAACCGGTCAGGTCGGCGGAGCCGCCAACGAACTCGGGCAGGACCGGGGCCAGGCCGTTGATGGCGATCTGGGAAGCCTTGCGGGTAGCGACGGTCTCAGCCTTCTCGTTGGTCTTGGCGATGAACTCCTTGACGTGCTGGGCCCAGTTGGCGGGCAGCTCACCGGCTATGCGGCGCTTGAGTTCGGCGGCCTCGTTGGGGAAAGCCTTCTCGTATTCGGCGAACTTGTTGTTCCACAGGCTTTCCAGCCCAGCGCCCTTGGTGCGGCAATCCCAGCCCTCGTAAATGTCGGCGGGGATTTCGAAGGGGGCGTAATTCCAGCCCAGGTGCTTGCGGGAAGCCTCGACCTCGGCATCGCCCAGGGCGGCGCCGTGCACGTCGTGGGTGCCTTCCTTGTTGGGGGAACCCTTGCCGATGACGGTCTTGCAGCAGATCAGGGAAGGCTTGTCGGTGACCTTCTTCGCTTCCTGAACGGCGGCATCCACGGCGGCGGAATCGTGACCGTCCACGTTGGGGATGACGTGCCAGCCGTAAGCCTCGAAACGCTTCGGCGTGTCGTCGGTGAACCAGCCGTCGGTATGGCCGTCGATGGAGATGCCGTTGTCGTCCCAGAAGGCGATCAGCTTGCCCAGGCCCCAGGTGCCGGCCAGGGCGCAGGCCTCGTGGGAGATGCCTTCCATCATGCAGCCGTCGCCCAGGAAGACGTAGGTGTGGTGGTTGATGATCTCGTGGCCAGGCCTGTTGAATTCATTGGCCAGCAACTTCTCCGCCATGGCCATGCCGACGGCGTTGGTGATGCCCTGGCCGAGGGGGCCGGTGGTGGTCTCGACGCCGGGGGTGTAGCCGTACTCGGGGTGGCCCGGGGTCTTGGAATGGAGCTGACGGAACTTCTTCAGCTCGTCGATGGGCAAATCGTAGCCGGTCAGGTGCAGCAGGGCGTAAATCAGCATGGAGCCGTGGCCGTTGGAGAGCACGAAACGGTCGCGGTCGAACCAGTTGGGGTTGGCGGGGTTGTGGCGCAGGTGGTGGTTCCACACCACCTCGGCGATTTCCGCCATGCCCATGGGGGCGCCCGGGTGGCCGGAGTTAGCTTTTTGCACCGCATCCATGGCGAGGAAGCGGATGGCGTTGGCTAATTCAGTACGAGTTGCCATAAATCTATCCTTATTGTGTTAAGCGTCGTGCCCCGCGGCCGTTGCGCCGGCCCTGGGGATCACCCAAATTTAGTGACAAAAACCCTCTGAAATGCGCGTCCGCAAGCGGGGGTACCACAGGGAACCACGGGCATTTCAAGAGGGGAGGGCGACCTTTTGGGTCTGTTTGTATTCTTGAAAAGGTAACCTTGATTATGACCTAGGGACCTTCGATTCGGCAATAAAATGTTTTTATCCCCGCCAGGCCTCCCGCCGCAGCCGCTCCAGTCAGGCCGCCGCCTGTTCCACCCACGACCGCCAGGACCGAAACAGACTGGGGTGCAACGCGGCGATCACCGAGCGCGCCCACGGGTCGGCGTCCCAGAAATCCCCGCCGTCGAGAAGACAGACCGAGCCGCCGGCCTCGGCAAGAATCAGCGCTCCGGCGGCGTAGTCCCACAACTTCTGGCCGCCGTGGAGATAAACGTCGAAGCGCCCCGCCGCCACGTAGCACCAGTCCAGGGCGCTGGCGCCGAAATTGCGCTGGGAACGGTAGGGCTGGTTGACCGCCAGTTGTTCCCGCAGGGTCCGGGAAAGGCGCTTCAGGTCCACCCCGGCGATGGCCGCCGACAGCCCCGCCGGGCAAAAGGTCTTGATCGGCAGGGGTTCGCCGTTGAGCCATGCTCCCTTCCCTTTTTCGGCGCAGAACATCTCGTCCGCCACGGGGTCGTACACCGCCCCCAGCACCGGTCGCTCCTCCCGCAGCAGAGCGGCGGAAACGGCGAAATAGGGCAGGCCGTTGACGAAATTGGAAGTGCCGTCGATGGGGTCCAGACACCACAGGCCGCCCCGCCCCGCCTCCCATTGGCGGTGCTGCTCTTCCTCGGACATCTCCTCTCCCAGCACCGGGCAGGGCGCGATGGCCCGGAGGGCGGGGATCAGGGCCGCCTGGGCGGCGATATCCGCCTCGGTGCAGAAACTGCCGTCGTCCTTGTGCTGCCGCGCCACCTTCAGGTAGCGGGGCATGATCTCCGTGACGGCGACGCTGCGGACGGCGTTGGTCAGGGCCTCGAGCATGGGCTCACTCCCCTTTCCACTTGATGGAGCAGCCCAGGCTGGGAATCTGCTCCCGGGGCCCTTGGCCGGTGCGGGCGATTTCCGCCATGGCATGGAACAGATCCCGGGACGATTCCGGCGCGGTTTCCTTGCGGGAAGCGTCGAAGCGCCCCCGATACTGCAATTCAAGATCGGCGTTGAAACCGAAGAAGTCCGGCGTGCACACGGCGCCGTAGGCCTTCGCCACGGACTGGCTCTCGTCCCACAGGTAGGGGAAGGGGAACTGCCATTCCGCCGCCACCTTCTTCATGTTGTCGAAGGAATCCTCGGGGTAGTCGGCCGGGTCGTTGGACAGGATGGCCGCCACGCCGATGCCGTGCTTTTCCATCAGTTCCTTGCAGTCCGCCACCAGGCGGGGGCGGATGGCCTTGACGTAGGGGCAGTGGTTGCAGATGAACATCACCAGCAGACCCTTCGGGCCCCTGGCGGAAGCGAGGCTGTAACGCTTGCCGTCCACGCCGGGCAAATCGAAATCGGCCGCTTTCCAGCCGAAATCGCAGACGGGGGGGTGCAGGCTGACCATGGGTGCGGAGCTCCTAAAAATCATACCGGCGCGGTTGCCGACATATTTTTTTCGTTTATCCTGGCTACTATAACACGAGCAAAAACCCGAAGAACCGTACCCATGCCCGCACCCCGCTTCTACTGCCCGCAACGCCTCGGCCCCGGCCAGCAGCTCGACCTTCCCCCCGACGCCGTCCACCACGCCGCCCGGGTCCTGCGCCTAGCCGTGGGCGACGCCGTCACCCTGTTCAACGGCGAAGGCGGCGAATACCCCGCCACCCTCACCCACATCGGCAAGAACAACGTCACCGCGAAAACCGGCGCCTGGCTCGAGCGGGACAGCGAATCCCCCCAGGAGGTGCGCCTGGCCCAGGCGGTGTCCGCCGGGGACAA
>JBFXHL010000125.1:0-6288 GCA_050177075.1 Sulfuricellaceae bacterium
CGAATATATTGCGGCTCTAAAACCGCCAATTCACATCATCCATAAACTGATAGAAAGGAGCTTACAACATGGCCACAAAAATTGAATTACCTAAGGGATGGACTTGGGATGGAAATATTCTCAAGAGTCCCGCGAACACCAAATGGGAATTCGATGGTAAAAAATTCAAGCCTTATTCGGGAGCCAGCTCATCGAACACATGGGAGTATGACGGAAGATTTATCCAACCTTATAGCGGCGCGAATTCTTCAAATAAATGGGAAGTAACTGCAACACAAGTCAAACCCTATTCAGGCGCCAACTCGAGCAATACCTATGATCGAAACAACCAGCCCATTGCAGTTATTATTGCAAAAGTTATAGGCCTGTTCTAACGAGAAAGGCGACAGTCGGACTGCCCATATGTTCATCATGGTCTAACACCGCGCTCCAGCGGGACGCTTCGCCTGCTGCGCAGGCTCGCGCCCCTGAGCTTAGACGTTAGGCATCATCGGAGACGACATGCGCGGCCATTGTCTCTGCGGACGAGTCGAGTTTGAAATTGATGGGAAGCATTTCAAGCTCTACCAATGCCATTGTTCGCTCTGCCGAAGGCAGAGCGGCTCACTGTCTAATGCCGCGACAATCGTTCCGAACGAAAAGTTTCGGTGGCTTTGTGGCACCGAGTACATTTCCTCGTGGAAGAAAGAATCTGGCTTCCGTTCTGATTTCTGTTCCACCTGCGGCTCGCCCGTACCCAATCCGCTTAGGAATCTGCCTTACTTCTGGGTTCCTGCTGGGCTCCTTGAAGGTGGTAGCGGGCTGGAAATCGTCGCCCACCTATGTGTTGCATCCAAAGCCTCTTGGGACTCCACTCATCTTCAGGGAGCGTGCTATGACGAGTTACCAAATCTTTCTGACTTCATCGCGCTTCTGCACGCTACCGATGCCTAACAATCGCTTCGAGAGGGACGCTCCGCCAGCAAGCTTCGCTTGCTGTCTCCGCGCCCCTCAAGCTGCACGTTGGGCGTCAGCAGCCGGCGCTTACGACTCATGGTTGTGCTTATCATGTTCTAGTCAGTATCATTCCTCGTGCATGGACCATAGCAGCGGGTCATACGTAGTTAACCAATATAGGAGGCAGACAATGGGGCAATTTCAACTCGGAGAAATAATAGGGGACAGACCACGGTTATATACTAAACTCTAACCACCATTCCTGCGCAGAGTCATGCCATGCCCCGCCGCGCCCGCCTCGTCTTGCCAAACGTTCCACTTCACATCATCCAGCGCGGTAACAACCGCCAAGCTTGCTTCTTCGCCGACGAGGATTATCGCTTTTACCTCGATTGGCTGGCCGAGCACGCCAGCAAGTCAGGCTGCCAAGTACATGCCTATGTTCTGATGACCAACCATGTTCATCTTCTGATTTCGGCTGAACGGGCCGAAGCGCCCGGGGCGCTGATGAAAGCGCTCGGCCAGCGTTACGTACAATATGTGAATCGCGTCTACCGGCGCAGCGGGACACTCTGGGAGGGGCGTTTCCGTTCGTGTCTGACGCAGGAGGAGACTTATCTTCTGGCCTGTCAACGCTATATCGAGCTAAATCCGGTGCGGGCTGCCATGGTGGCGCATCCGGCGGAATACCGCTGGTCAAGCTACCGGGCCAATGCGCAGGGTGAAACCGATCCGCTGGTGAGACCGCATTCGCTTTATGAGGCCTTGGGTTTGGATGCCGCAAGTAGGCAGGCGGCCTATCGCGAGCTATTTCGTCATGATCTGGAGCCGGGACTGGTGGACGAAATCAGGCGAGCCACGAACGGTAATTTTGCGCTTGGCAATGAACGCTTTGCGGCGCAGGTTTCGTCTGCCCTGGGAAAACGTGTCGTTCCCGGAAAATCCGGGCGTCCTCGCAAGATACCTGAACCGGGGACAGAAAACCTGTTTCATGAATAAGGAAAATCCGTGGTCTGTCCCCCTTTTTCCGCTTTTTCCGGCTACGCCTCGCTTGCCATCCGGCGAATATTCGCCCGCGCCGCCGCGCTGTTCGCCCTCCTTATCCTTGCCGCCTGCGCCACCACGCCCCGGGAAGCGGAGCTGGGGGTACGGCTCGGGCCGCCCGTCCATTACCGCAGCCCCGCCGGGGAGACTTTCGTCGCCCGCTACGGCGCCCTCTCCGACGGCAGCCTGTCTTTCGTCCGGCTGACGCTGCCGGACGGCCGCCGCTACACCCTGCCCCAGGCCCTTTCCGCCTCGGGCGCCCGCTACACCGACGGGCGCGAGCTGGTGTGGTGGGAGCACCAGGGAAAAGTCCGGGTCGAGACACGGAACGCGGCGGGCGGCTGGACGGCGCCATACAGCGAATTGCGGGAGGCTGGCGAAACGCGCTGAACCGTCCTGCCCTTTCCCCCCTGGCAAAATCGAAAAAAATGCTATAACCATAAAAAAACCTAAAAAAACCATAACCATAAAAACGCCACTTTTGGAGAGCACGCCATGCTGGTCATCCTTCACGGCTGGAGCGACAACGCCAAATCCTTCGCCCGCCTCGGCAAGCGCCTGGTGGACGCAGGTGCGGCGGATTCGGTAACCCACGTGCGACTGGGGGACTACATCTCCCTCGACGACCACGTCACCTACGACGATCTGGCAGAGGCCCTGCAGGCGGCCTGGCGCAAGGAGAAGCTGCCCACCACCCCGCGCAGCGTGGACGTGGTGGTGCACAGCACCGGCGGGCTGGTGATCCGCCACTGGATGACGCGCTTCTTCCGCCCCGACACCAATCCCGTCTTCCGTTTGCTGATGCTGGCCCCGGCCAATTTCGGCTCCCCTCTGGCCCACAAGGGCCGCTCCTTCGTGGGGCGGATCGTGAAGGGCTTCAAGAGCGACAAGCTGTTCGAGACCGGCACCCAAATCCTCAAGGGTCTGGAACTGGCGAGCCCCTTCACCTGGGACCTGGCCCTGCGGGACCGCTTTTCCGGCGAGACGTGGTACGGGCCGGGGCGGGTGCTGTGCACGGTGCTGGTGGGCACCTCGGGCTACAGCGGCATTTCCGCCGCCGCCAACGAGGACGGCAGCGACGGCACGGTGCGGGTTTCCACGGCCAACCTCAACCCCCTGCTGGTGAAGCTGGATTTCGCCACCAACCCGGACAAGCCCACCCTGACCCTGACCGACGCCGCCGGCGCCACCGCCTTCGCCCGCCTCCCCGGCGAGAACCACAGCACCGTCGCCCTCAAGGACAACGGCCCCGCCAACGAGGCCACCTTGCCGCTGATGATCCGGGCCCTTCGCGTCAACGACGCCGGCTTCGCCGCCTGGGTGGACGAACTGGAGAAACTCAGCGCCGAGGCGCGGGCCCAGAGCGCCGACAATTTCTTCGCCCACGGCTACCAGAACACCGTGGTGCGCCTGGGGGACAACCTGGGCGCCTTCATCCCGGACTATTTCCTCGAGATGTTCGCCAAGACGCCGGACGGCAAGAAGGTGGACGATTCCCTCACCGCCTTCATCCAGGAGCGGGTGGTCAACACCGTCCACCCCTACGAGGACAACCCGGCCTACCGCAGCCTGCTGCTGGACACCGATTTCCTCGAAGCCAAGGTTTCCGGTGCCGGCAACGCCCTCTACGTCAGCGTCACCGCCATGCCGGACATCCGCAAAACCGACTCCGTGGGCTACTCCACCTTCGGCTTCGACGACATCGGCAGCATCAAACTCACCCCCAAGAATGCCCGGGTGGTCTTTCAGCCCGACCGCACGGTGCTGATCGACCTGGTCATCAAGCGGGAACAACGGGAGCGGGTGTTCCGCCTGCTGCCCCTGGGCTAAGCGCCTATTCCAGGAGGCGCTGAGGTATCATGGCGGCCTGTTTTTCGGAGGAACCGCCATGAACGAACACATCGACGAAGCCCTGGAACTGACCCGTCTGGAAATGGACGGCGAGGTATTGCGGGCGAAGCTCAACCAGGAGACGGGGCAAATCCCCTGGAAGGAATTGCAGCGCTTCTTCGCCGCCGGCAAGGTGGTGGCGGTGGCCCCCGATCTGGACCTGGTGGAAGTGGCCTACTGCATCGCCACCGACCGCAAGGCGGAGGTGGCGGCGTGGATGCAGGCGGGCCAGGTCGCGCCCGTCAGCGACGACCAGGCCCGGCAGTGGTTCGAGGCCGACGCCCGGTTGTGGTCGGTGGTGGTGAAGCCCTGGGTGCTAGTGCAGGCCCGGGCCGATAACTCATAACGGGAGCTCCGGTCGCTCCCTTCACGGAGGAGACGCGAACATGGAACAGCTTCAAACCCTGCAGCAATGGCACCAGGGCATCCGCATTTCCCATTCCGCCCACTTCAAGGCGGCGGAAGTCTACGAGCAGCGCAACCTGTGGCTGGGGGTGCCGGTGGTGGTGCTGTCCGCCGTCACCGGCACGGCGGTGTTCACCTCCAGCGGCGACACGGCGGTGGCGGAACGGGTGGTGGTGGGCCTGTTCAGCGTCGCGGCGGCGGTGTTGGCCAGCCTCCAGACCTTCCTGCGCTACGCCGAGCTGGCCCAGAAGCACAAGGCCGCCGCCATCAAGTACGGCGCCCTGCGCCGGGAGCTGGAGGAGGCCCTGGCCACCTACTCGTCGGAACAACCCTTTCCCGCCGACTTCATGCACGACATCCGCCAGCGCTGGGACGCCCTGGACGAGGAGTCGCCGGTGGTTGCGAAGAAAATCTACGACCCGGTGGCGGCGGAATACCGCAAGAAAGTGGCCAAGAACGCCTGACCCCCGGCGGACGGCTGGACAAATCCGCCCAGCCCGGTACCATGCCGCCATGCAACTCGAACGCCTCCTCCATTCCCAGGGTTTCGGCACCCGCAAGGCCTGCCGCGCCCTGGTGCGCGCCGGGCGGGTGAGCGTCGCCGGCGAGACCTGCGACGGCCCCGGACGCCTCCCGCGCCAACCTCTGGACGGCTGCGATCATCACCACCCTCCTGTTCTTCGTCTGCCTGCTGCTGCACGAGTTGGCGCATTCGGTGATGGCGAACCGCCTCGGCGCCGGCGTCTCGCGCATCACGCTCTTCGTCTTCGGCGGCGTTTCGCAGCTCAAGAAGGAGCCCGACAGCCCGGCCAGCGAGTTCAAGGTGGCGATCGTCGGGCCGCTCACGAGCATTGTCCTGGCCGGGCTTTTCTACGCCATCTACCTCGGCCTCAACAGCCTCGGCGTCTCCAACGTGTGGGTGCTGGCGGCGAACTGGGTGGCGCGGATCAACCTCGCGCTCGCGATCTTCAACATGCTGCCGGGCTTCCCGCTCGATGGCGGCCGCGTCCTGCGCTCGATCCTCTGGCGCGCCTGGAACAGCCTCGACCGCGCCACCCGCGCGGCGGCGAACGTCGGCCAGGCATTCGGCTACCTGCTGGTCGGCCTCGGCTTCCTGATGGTCATCAGCGGCAACTGGGGCGGCCTGTGGCCGGTCGCGCTCGGGTGGCTGCTGGCGAGCGCAGCCGCGGGCAGCTACCAGCGCGTGCAGCTTCAGGAGGCCCTCGGCGACGTCTACGTGCACGACCTGATGAGCAGCCCCGTGCGCACCATCCCCGCGCAGGCAACGCTCACGCAGGCGGCCTACGACTTCTTCATGGCCGCGCGTTTCACGGCCTTCGCGGTCGAGCAGGACGGGGCGATCGTGGGGATGATCCGGATGGAGCAGCTCCAGCCGGTCCCGCGCGAGGGCTGGGAGCAGACCACCGTCGGCGAGGTGATGGAGCCGCTCGACCCTGAGGCGATGCTCGTGAACTCGGACAGGATGGCGGTCGACGCGATGATGCAGATGGCCGAGCACGACCTCGGCCGGCTGCTGGTTACCGATCACTCGGGCAACATCATCGGGATCATCAGCTCGAGCGACGTGCGGCGGCTGGTGCGGGTGAAGAGCGGACTGGGAATGTGAGAGGGCGAGGATGGGGGACGGGAGTTGGGGCACTGGGGAAAGCGGCTGACACAAGATCTTAACGTGACTCTCGCAGGGAAATGGGAGTAGAACCGCGGAAGATGGTGCGCGTCCGATCTACCAGCCGCAGGAGCCGAAAGGGGATGCCTGCAATGCGCCGTGGGTTCACGCTCATCGAGTTGCTGGTTGTCATAGCGATCATCGCCATCCTGGCGGCGATCCTCTTCCCCGTCTTCGCAAGGGCCCGTGAGAAGGCACGTCAGTCCACCTGTCAGAGCAACCTCAAGCAGATCGGCCTGGCCATCATGATGTACGTGCAGGACTACGACGAGTTGATGCCCGCGTTCAAGCACTACGCGATCCCGGGAGACTCGAACTCACGCGTC
>JBFXHL010000126.1:0-6127 GCA_050177075.1 Sulfuricellaceae bacterium
TTCCGAGTTGCACAGCACGTCCGGGTTGGGGGTGCGCCCCGCCTGGTATTCCTGCAGGAACAGGCTGAACACCCGCTCCTTGTACTCCTTGGCGAAGTTGACGCCTTCCACCTCGATGCCGATCTTCTCCGCCACCGCCAGGACGTCGAAGAAGTCCTGCTTGGCCGGGCAGTAGTCGTCCTCGTCGTCGTCCTCCCAGTTCTTCATGAACAGGCCGAGGACCTCGTGGCCCTGCTGCTTGAGGAGCAAGGCGGCGACGGCGGAATCCACGCCGCCGGACATGCCGATAACGATGCGTTTTTTACTGTTCATCAGGGGAGGCTCCCGCTTTCCAGTCTTCCAGGGTGAAAATGGCCGCCGGGTGGCCGTTGTCGAAGAACCAGGAATCGACGATGTATTCCTGGCCGGTTCGGGTTTCGACGATGCGCGCCGCCCAGTGGTCGTTGACGATGTAGGGGGCGCGCATCACCCGCTCCAGGACCCGATGGTATTTCAGCCAGCCTCGCTGTTCCAGCAGTTTAAGGTAGGCGGTGGTGTTGTGGGAGTGGTCGAGGCAGTCCATGCGCCCGTCCACGCCGTCGTCCTCGGCATTGCCGCCCTTGTCGTTACCGGTGGGGGTCTGCTGGGCGGCGATGGCCTCGAACTGGCCGACGGCCTGGGCGATGGCTTGCCGCTCCTCTTCGGCGTTCCTGGCCTTGCGCAGCAGGGCGCGGATTTTCAGCAGGGGCCGGCCGGTGATGATGACGTTGGCCTGGACGGCGCAGTCGTAGTTGTAGCAGATGCTGACCTGGTCCGCGGACGCCGGCATGGTCAGCGCCAACCCTGCCAGCAGCAGAAGGACGTTAGCAGTGGGTGACCGCATCCAGGGGGTAGCGTTTGCCGGCAAGGTAGTCCTCCACGCACTTGAGGATCAGCGGGCTGCGGTGGCGGTCCCGGGTGGCGCGGATTTCTTCCGGCGTCAGCCACACGGCGCGGACGATGCCCTCGTCCAGGGCGCGCTCGGGCTCGAAACCCGTCACCGAGCCGGCATAGGCGAAGCGCAGGTAGACGATGTCCTTCTTCGGGTGGCGCCAGCTGTAGATGCCGACCAGGGCCTCGGGCGTGAAGTGGTGGGCGGTTTCTTCCAGGGCTTCCCGCGCCACGCCTTCGGCCAGGGTTTCGTTCGGTTCCCAGTGGCCGGCGGGCTGGTTGAAGCGCAGGCCGTCATCGGTTTCCTCCTCCACCAGGAGGAACTTGCCGTCCCGCTCGATGACGGCGGCGACGGTGACATTCGGTTTCCAGATCATGGTTGGTGCCAGGGGATGAAAGCGGCCTATCTTAACAGGGGAGGGCGGAAAAGAAAAAAGGCGGGAGGCCCCGCCTTTTCTCGCTGACTGCCGACAATTACTTGGCGGGGGCGTCTTCTTTCTTCTCTTCCTTCTTCATGGCCTTCTTGGCGGCGTGCTTCTTGGCGGCCTTTTTCTTGGCGGGCTTGGCGGCTTCGGCCTTGGGGGCCTCGGCGCCGGCAGCGGGAGCGGCGGCGTCAGCAGCCAGAGCGGAGAAGGAAACAGCGGCGAAAGCAGCAGCGATCAGGGCGGACAGCAGTTTGTTCATGGTCGATCCTCATTCGGTTGGTTGGATTGCGAGTGACACTGAACCAGCGTGTGTCAGAGCGAGTAACGAGCCGTAGAACAGGTCGGTTGACGTGCGGATGAAAAATTTTTCAGCGGGCGTCGACTTCGCGCCACTCCCCCGGCGCCAGGCCCTCCAGGGTCCAGCTGCCGAGGCGCCAGCGGACGAGACGCAGGGTGGGGTGGCCCACCTTGGCGGTCATGCGCCGCACTTGGCGGTTCTTGCCTTCCTTGATGGTCAACTCCAGCCAGGCGGTGGGTATGTGCAGGCGGGTGCGGATGGGCGGGTAGCGCGGCCACAGGTCGGCGGGCTCGTCCATGAGCCGGACCTTGGCGGGCTGGGTGACGAAATCCCCCAGGTCCACCCCCCGGCGCAGGGCTTCCAAAGCGGCTTGGTCGGGCACGCCTTCCACTTGAACCCAATAGGTTTTTTCCTTGCCGAAGCGGGGGTGGGAGAGCCGGTGTTGCAATCCCCCGTCATCGGTTAGAATGAGCAATCCTTCACTGTCCGTGTCCAGCCGGCCGGCCGGGTAGACCCCTTCCACCGGAAGGTAATTCTTCAGGGTGGGGTGCTTCTCGTGGGGGCTGAACTGCGTGATCACGCCGTAGGGCTTGTTGAAAAGAATGATTCGGCTCATGGCGGCGGCGGTGAAGAGGTGGGTCGAAATTCTACAGGATTTCCCTTTCCGATGATTCCGGTACCGCGTTCGCCAATGGCGGATGCGGGCCTTAATTTTGAGGTAGACGCAGCATGTATCAGCACATCCAGGTGCCGGCCCAGGGCCAGAAGATCACCGTCAACCAGGATTTTTCCCTCAACGTGCCCGACCACCCGATCATTCCCTTCATCGAAGGGGACGGCACCGGGGTGGACATCACCCCGGTGATGCGCAAGGTGGTGGACGCGGCGGTGGCCAAGGCCTACGGCGGCAAGAAGCAGATCGCCTGGATGGAAGTCTACGCCGGCGAGAAGGCCACCAAGGTCTACGACGCCGACACCTGGCTGCCCGAGGAAACCGTCCAGGCGGTGAAGGACTACGTGGTATCCATCAAGGGCCCGCTGACCACCCCCACTTCTGGCGGCATCCGCTCGCTGAACGTGGCCCTGCGCCAGATGCTCGACCTCTACGTCTGCCTGCGCCCGGTGCGCTGGTACGCCGGCGTGCCCAGCCCGGTGAAGGCGCCGGAGAAGGTGGACATGGTCATCTTCCGCGAGAACACCGAGGACATCTACGCCGGCGTGGAATGGGAAGTGGGCACCGCCGAAGTGAAGAAGGTGATCGAGTTCCTGCAGAAGGAAATGGGGGTGAAGAAAATCCGCTTCCCCGACACCTCCGCCATCGGCGTCAAGCCCGTGTCCGTGGAGGGCTCCGAGCGCCTGATCCGCAAGGCCATCCAGTACGCCATCGACAACGGCCGCAAGTCCGTGACCCTGGTGCACAAGGGCAACATCATGAAGTTCACCGAAGGGGGCTTCAAGAAGTGGGGCTACGAACTGGCCGCCAGGGAGTTCGGCGCCGAGCCCATCGACGGCGGGCCGTGGATGAAACTGCCCAACGGCATCGTCATCAAGGACGTGATCGCCGATGCCTTCCTCCAGCAGATCCTGCTGCGCCCCGACGAATACGACGTGGTGGCCACCCTGAACCTCAACGGCGACTACATCTCCGACGCCCTGGCGGCGGAAGTGGGCGGCATCGGCATCGCCCCCGGCGCCAACCTGTCCGACTCCATCGCCATGTTCGAGGCCACCCACGGCACCGCCCCCAAGTACGCCGGCCAGGACTACGTCAACCCCGGCTCCATCATCCTCTCCGCCGAGATGATGCTGCGCCACATGGGCTGGCTGGAAGCCGCCGACTTGGTGGTGAAGGGCATGGAAGGCGCCATCGCCTCGAAGAGGGTGACCTACGACTTCGCCCGCCTGATGGACGGCGCCACCCAGGTGTCCTGCTCCGCCTTCGGCCAGGGGATCATCGACCACATGTAAGCCGGTCGAAGCGAGACAAAAAAGCCGGGGTGGTAAGACCTCGGCTTTTTTATTGCCGTAGAAGGAGTGGCGGAGCCTGCGTTATTTGAGAGGTGACTAAAACCGTGGTCTGTCCCCTATTGCTCCCTATTGCTATTATTTGGGGGGGCGCGGGAGGGGGCGGTGTAGTTGGGCAGAAGGCTGCTTTTTTGTGACGTAGACCTCATAGGAATCTATCTAGCAGTTTGCGGCTGTGCCTATCCAGGGCCGGGAGGTCGCGGATGAGGAAGTTGATGCCGTGGCTGTCGGCGATGAGCAGGGTGCCGGCGGCCAGGCGGCGGATGTCTTCTTCCCCTTTCAGCACCAGGCTGGTGTCGCCCCGGTCCGTTTCCACTTCCCAGGTGCTGGGGGTGGCGAAGCTGGAGACGTGCTTGATGCGGCGGATTTCCGGCATGAACTCGCGGCCCGCCAGTTCCTCCTCGACGAGCCGGCGGGCGTCCTCCGGCAGGTCGGCGAGGCGGTCGATCCAGGCCAGTTCGTGGCCGTCGGCGCTCATCAGGGCGAGGCCCTGTTCCGGGGCGGCGATGGGGAAGGCCCGCACCGGCACCACGCCGGCGTGGGCGGTGCCGTCGACGCCGTGGAACACCAGCTTGCCGAAGGCGTCGCGGCTCAGTTGAAAGTCCATGGCCTTAGTCATGCTTCGCTCCTCCCCCGGCCTGACCGCTCCAGTCCTTGTCCTCCATTTCGGTGTCGACGTTCCGCGCCTGGGCCTGGTAAAGGCGGTAGTAGGCGCCTTCCTTGGCCATCAGCTGGTCGTGGTTGCCCACCTCGACGATCTGGCCCCGGTCCATCACCACCAGCCGGTCGGCCCGGCGCAGGGTGGAGAGGCGGTGGGCGATGGCGATGGTGGTGCGGCCCTGCACCAGGTTGTCGAGGGCCTTCTGGATTTCCTTCTCGGTGGTGGAGTCCACCGAGGAGGTGGCCTCGTCGAGAATCAGGATGCGCGGGTCGATGAGCAGGGCGCGGGCGATGGAGATGCGCTGGCGTTCGCCGCCGGACAGCCCCTGCCCCCGTTCGCCGACGAGGGAGTCGTAGCCGTGGGGCAGGCGGAGGATGAACTCGTGGGCGTGGGCGGCCCGGGCGGCGGCGATGATTTCTTCCCGGCTGGCGTCGGGCTTGCCGTAGGCGATGTTCTCGGCGATGGTGCCGAAGAACAGGAAGGGCTCCTGCAGCACCAGGCCGATGTGGCGCCGGTAGTCGGCCACCGCCAGGGAGCGGATGTCGACGCCGTCCACCCGGATGGCGCCTTCGCTCAGGTCGTAGAAGCGGCAGATGAGGTTGACCAGGGTGCTCTTGCCCGAGCCGCTGTGGCCCACCAGGCCGATCATCTCGCCGGGGGCGATGTCCAGGTCCACGCCGCGGATGACGGCGCGGTTGCCGTAGCGGAAGCCGGCGCTGCGGATTTCGATTCGCCCGTCCACCTTTGCCAGGGACACCGGCTTGGCGGGGTCGGGGACGCTGGAGACGTGGTCGAGGATGTCGAAAATCCGCTTCGCTCCCGCGGCGGCCTTCTGGGTCACCGAGACGATGCGGCTCATGGAGTCGAGGCGGGTGTAGAAGCGGCTGATGTAGGCGAGGAAGGCGGTGAGCACGCCGACGGTGATTTGGTCCCGGGACACCTGCCAGATGCCGAAGGCCCACACCACCAGCAGGCCCGCCTCGGTGAGGAGGGAGACGGTGGGGGAGAACAGGGACCAGGTCTTGTTGAGGCGGTCGTTGACCGCCAAGTTGTGGCGGTTGGCGGCGCGGAAGCGCTCCGCCTCCCGCTTTTCCTGGGCGAAGGCCTTCACCACGCGGATGCCGGGGATGGTGTCGGCCAGGACGTTGGTCACCTCCGACCATACCCGGTCGATCTTCTCGAAACCGGTGCGCAGCCGGTCGCGCACCACGTGGATCATCCAGGCGATGAAGGGCAGGGGCAGCAGGGTCACCAGGGCCAGCCAGGGGTTGATGGACACCAGGATCGCCGCCGTCATGGCGATCATCAGCACGTCGGTGGCGAAATCCAGCAGATGCAGGGAGAGGAAGACGTTGATGCGGTCGGTCTCCGAGCCGATACGCGCCATCAGGTCGCCGGTGCGCTTGCCGCCGAAGTATTCCAGGGACAGGCGCAGCAGGTGTTCGTAGGTGGTGGTGCGCAGGTCGGCGCCGATGCGCTCGCTCACCAGGGCCAGGATGTAGGTGCGGGCCCAGCCCAGTCCCCAGGCAAGCAGGGCGGAAGCCAGCAGTCCGCCGAGGAGCAGGGTCACCAGGCCGACGTCGATGGGGGTGCCGCTCTGGTAGGGAATCAGCACCTTGTCCATCAGGGGCATGGTCAGGTAGGGGGGCACCAGGGTGGCGGCGGTGGAGGCCAGGGTCAGCAGGAAGCCCGCCAGGAGCTGTTTGTTGTAGGGCTTGGCAAAGCGCCAGAGGCGGAACAGGGTCCAGGTGGAGGGCGGGGTGTGGATTTCATTGTTGCAGACGGGGCATTCATCCTGGACGGGTACAT
>JBFXHL010000127.1:0-6047 GCA_050177075.1 Sulfuricellaceae bacterium
GAATCGGGCTCGTCAACCCCTGTCGCTTTCTTGGTCGGCAAGGCGGGTGTTTCGGGGGGAAGGCAATCACGGTTAGAATAGCTCCTTTTGTCGATTGCGCTCCTCCATGATACGCACCTGTTTCGCCCCCAGCCCCACCGGCTACTTACATATCGGCGGCGCTCGCACCGCGCTGTTTTCCTGGGCCTTTGCCCGCAAAAACAAGGGCACCTTCGTGCTCCGCATCGAGGACACCGACCTGGAACGCTCCACGCCGGAATCGGTGCAGGCGATTCTCGACGGCATGAACTGGCTGGGCCTGGATTACGACGAAGGCCCGTTCTACCAGATGCGGCGCATGGACCGTTATCGGGAAGTGATCCGGCAGCTGCTCGACGAGGGCAAGGCCTATCACTGCTATTGCAGCAAGGAGGAGCTGGAGCAGATGCGCGAGGAGCAGATGGCCGCCGGTCTGAAGCCCCGCTACGACCGCCGCTGCCGCGACAACCCCAATGCCGCCCGTCCCGGTGTGCAGCCGGTGGTGCGTTTTGCCACGCCCCTGGACGGAGTGGTGGTCTTCGACGACATGATCAAGGGCAAGATCGCCGTCCACAACAGCGAGCTGGATGACTTGATCATCGCCCGCCCCGACGGCACGCCCACCTATAATTTCTGCGTGGTGGTGGACGACTGGGACATGAAAATCAGCCACGTGCTGCGGGGCGACGACCATGTTTCCAATACTCCTCGCCAGATCAACATTCTCAAGGCCCTGGGGGCGCCGGTTCCGGTCTATGGCCATATGCCGATGATTTTGGGGGCGGACGGCGAGCGTCTTTCCAAGCGTCACGGGGCCGTGAGCGTGATGCAGTATCAGGAGGACGGCTACCTGCCCCAGGCGCTGTTGAACTACCTGGCCCGCCTTGGCTGGGGTTACGGCGACGCGGAAGTGTTCAGCATGGACCAGTTCGTCGAATGGTTCGATGTTTCCGATATCAGCAAATCGCCGGCCAAGTTCAATCCCGAAAAGTTGTTGTGGCTGAATCAGCAGTACTTGAAAGCGGCCGACAGCCAGCGCTTGGCCGAACTGGTGCAGCCCTTCATGGCGACGGATTGCTGCGATCTCGCAAAAGGTCCCGCCCTGCCGCCGGTGATGGAGTTGCTGAAGGACCGGGTCAGTACCCTGGAGGAACTGGCCGATGCGTCGGTGTACTTCTATCGCCCCCTGGAGCCCTCTCCTGAATTGATGGCGCAGCATGTGACGCCGGAAATCCTGCCGGTGATGGAGGAGCTGGCGGGCCGTCTGGCGACCGTGGAATGGACGCGGGAAGCCTTGGCGGCCTTGTTGAAGGAGATGGTGAAGAGCAAGGGGATCAAGTTCCCCGCCCTGGCCATGCCTTTGCGCCTGTTGGTGACTGGCGAAACCCAGACCCCTTCCGTGGATGCAGTGCTGGAACTGATCGGCCGGGAGGAAGTGTTGCGCCGCATCGCCGGCCATTTGGTGCGCGCGGCTGTCTGAGCCTTGTGGAGCGGTGCGGGTGCCGTTTGCTTCCGGTACTTAACGTCAAAACATCTTGTGTAAGTTTAGCTTGCAAGTCTAACTTGTTGATGTTAAGTTAAATCCAAATATGGAGTTTGCTTAATAAGGAAGGCAACGTGCGCTACTCGAAAATAACCCTCGGAGTTTATGCCGCCCTGTCACTGATGTTTTCGGCCTCCGCCGGCGCAACCGGCCTGGGGAGGCTGTCGGTGCTATCCAATCTCGGCGAGCCTTTGCGGGCGGAAATCGAGGTGCTGGACGCCGCCACCGTGGACTTGTCCACTCTGAAGGCGCAACTGGCTTCCAGCGACGTGTTCCGCCAGGTTGGCGTGGAGCGCGCGCCCACCTTGTCCTCCCTGCATTTCGAAGTGGAAAAGAAGCGGAGCGGCGGCGCCGTCATCAAGGTGACTTCCTCCCAGTCGATCAACGACCCTTTCGTCGATATGCTGATCGAACTCCAATGGCCCACCGGCCGCCTGGTGCGCGAATACACCGTCCTTCTCGACCCGCCGGGCTATGCCAAACAGGAAGCCGTGGCGCCCGTGAGCTTGCCGGCGATTGCCGACAAGACGACAAGCCAAGCCGAGCTGGCGCCTGTTCCCGTTCCGCTGCCGCCGCCTGAAAGCAAACCGGCGGAAGCGGCCAAGGCCAAGCCTGCCGAAGAAAAGCCCCGCGCCGAGACAGTCAAGCCGGCGCCGGTGAAAAAACCCGCGCCTGCGGCGGCGAGCAAGGCCCAGGCGGAGAAGTACGGGCCGGTCAAGAAAGGGCAAACCCTCTACCAGATCGCCGGTGAGCTGAAGCCGGCGGAAGTCAGCCTGGAAGAGATGTTGGTCGCCCTCTACCGCGCCAACCCCGATGCGTTCGCCGGCAAGAACATGAACCGCCTGGTGACGGGAAAAATCCTCAACGTGCCCGCCGCGGATGAAGTGGCGACCATCGGCCAGACCAACGCATCGCGCGAAATCCGCGCCCAGGTCTCGGACTGGAAGGCCTACCGCCAGAAGCTGGCGGCGGCGGTGGAAGCCACTCCCGCTCCCGCGGCGAAGGAGGCGGCTCCCAAGCAGGCGGCGGCGGGCAAGATTACCGCCAAGACCGAGGAAAAGGCCGCGCCCAAACTCTCCCAGGATGTGCTGAAGCTCTCCAAGGGCGAAGGAAAGGGCGGCGACGAGCGCGTCAGAGCGTTGCAGGAAGACCTGGTGGCCAAGGAAAAAGCCATCAAGGACGCCAATGAGCGCATCGCCCAGCTCGAAAAGACCGTCAAGGACATGCAGCACCTGCTGGACGTGAAGAGCCAAAGCATGGCCGCCATGCAGAAGCAGGCCCAGCCTGCGGCTCCTTCCGCCCCCGAGGTGAAGAAGGAAGTTGCCAAGACGGAAGAAGCCGCCAAGCCGGAGGCCAAGGAAGCCGCCAAGCCCGCCGAAGCGCAGAAGCCCGAAGCAAAGAAAGCGGAAGCCAAACCGGCGGAGAAACCCAAAAAAGCGCCGGTGAAGAAGCCTGAACCGAAGCCCGAACCCTCCCTGATGGACCAGGTGATGGAAGAGCCGATGTACCTCGGCGGCCTGGGCGTGCTGGTGCTGCTGGTCATCGGCGGAGCCCTGGTGGCGGTGCGCAAGATCCGCGAAAAGCGCATGGCCGGCTTCAATAGCGGCATGATGAGCAGCGGCGATCTGGGCGCGCCGGCGGCAAAGGTCGGCGCCGCGGCGTCGGATACCTCCTTTCTGACCGATTTCTCCCAGGCCGGTCTGGGCACCATCGATACCAACGAAGTCGACCCCATCGCCGAGGCCGACGTCTACATGGCCTACGGTCGCGACGGACAGGCGGAGGAAATCCTCAAGGAAGCGATGGTGAAGGACCCCCATCGCTACGAAATCCACCTCAAGCTGCTGGAAATCTATGCCAGCCGCAAGAACGTGGCGGCCTTCGAGACCCTTGCCACCGAGCTCTACGCCGCGCTGGAGGGGCAGCAAAGCCCGATCTGGGACAAGGCGGCCCAAATGGGGCGGACCCTGGACCCCGGCAATCCCCTGTACGGCACTGCCCCGACCCCGGCGGCGGAAGAGGACATGGAAAAGACCATGGTCCTCACCCCCGAAAAAATGGGGGCTATGCAGGAGCCAGCCGCGGAAAGCGGCCTGACCGATCTGGATTTCAACCTCGACGCCGGGGAGGCGCCGACAGCGGCAGAACCGGCTCCCGCCGTGGATCTCGACCTGGGCGAGGCCAAGGCGCTGGCGGAAGAAGAAATGCTGGATGTGTCCGCGTCCGGGGGCGAGGAAGCCTTGGACCTGGTTCTTGGCGAGAGTGCCGAGGCGGTCCCGGTCGAGGTGGCGATGCCGGAAGAAACCGGGCTCGATTTCATCCTGGAAGAGCCGGCGGCTGCCGAAGCGGCTTCCCCCGCGCCGGTGGCCGAGGCGGCGCCTGTGCCCGCCGCCGATGTCGATGCGCTGGATTTCGATTTCGAGGCGATGTCGGCGCCTGCCGAGCCGGCCAAGGAAGCCGACATGCCCGCTGCGGAAGAAATGCTGGATGTCGCCGGGTTCGAGGCGCCCGCCGCGCTGGAAGAGGCGCCGTCGGTGGAAATGCCCGCTGAGGAAGCCAAGCCTGAGGCAGCCGCCGGGGACCTGGGTATGGATTTCGACCTTTCCGCCATGGACGCGATGTTGGCCGAAACCCCCGCTGCCGCTCCTGCGGTTGAGACTGAGCCCGCGGTCGCCGAGCAGCCCGCCGAGGAGGTTATCGAAGCAGCGCCGGCGCCGGCCGAGGACTTGGATATTTCTGTCCTGGATTTCGATTTCAACCTGGACGAGGCCGCTGCCGCCCAGGAGACGCCAGCGGCGGCCAAGGCCGAGGCGCCTGCCGTGCCCGATATGGATTTCGGCGGCATCAGCCTGGACCTGGACGAGGCCCCCGCGGCTCCGCCTCCTGCCGCTGAGACGGCGCCGGTCGTGGACGAAAGCCGCTGGCAGGAAGCCGCCACCAAACTCGATCTGGCCAAGGCCTACATGGAAATGGGCGATCGGGAAGGGGCGCGGGAAATCCTCCAGGAAGTGCTTGCCGAAGGCAGCGATCAGCAGCAGGACGAAGCGAAATCCATGCTGGCCGAGCTGGGTTGACGCTTTGCGGGGGGCTTGTCCCCCGCTGATATTGCATGAATCTTCATCCCGCCACCCGCATCTCCGCCTGGCTCGTCTTCGCGCTCTTCGTGGGATGGCTTGCCATCCCGGCCCTGGCGGTGGTGAGCTTGGCCCTCGCTGCCCTGCTCGTCAATCTGCGGCAAGCCCCCCTGTTCCGCTTGTTTCGCCGCACCCGCTGGTTGCTGCTGTCCCTGCTGCTGGTTTATTCCCTGACCTACCCCGGCCGCCTGTTGCTGCCCCAGCTGGGGGCCTGGAGTCCCACGCTGGAAGGCCTGCAAGCCGGGGCCTTGCAGGCTTGGCGCATGGCATTGCTGCTGACGGGCCTGGCGGCGCTTCACGGCGCCTGCGACCGCGAGTGCCTGATCGCCGGCCTCTTTCGCCTGATGTGGCCGCTGCATCGGCTGGGAGTGAACGTGCGCCGGGTGGCGGGGCGGATGTGGCTGACCCTCGAATACGCCGAAAGCTCCGAAAAATGGACCAGGGAAGAATGGCATCGGCTGCTGGCGGGTGAACTGGATGACCTCGACGGCAATGCCTCGCGGCGCGTCAGCGTGTCGGTGGGCGCCATGAGAGGGCGGGATGCCGCCGCGTTGCTGGTGCTGCTGGCAATGCTGGGAGGCTTGGCCCAATGGTGAGAATCGCCCTGGGCCTGGAGTACGACGGCAGCGGCTTTTGCGGCTGGCAAAGCCAGCCGGAGAAATGCGGCGTGCAGGATTCCCTGGAGCAGGCGCTTTCCGGCGTCGCGGCCGAGAGCGTCCGGGTGGTGACGGCGGGGCGAACGGATACGGGCGTCCATGCCCTGCGCCAAGTGGTGCATTTCGATACCGCCGCCCAGCGGCCTGTCAGCGCCTGGGTGCGGGGAACGAATGCGCTGCTGCCCCCAGGGGTCGGCGTATTGTGGGCCCGGGAAGTGGCGGAGGACTTCCACGCCCGTTTCAGCGCCGTGGAGCGGCGCTACCAGTACCGTCTGCTCAACCGCCCCGTGCGCCCCGCTCTGGAGGCCGGGAAGGTGGGCTGGTTTCACCACCCCTTGGACGTGGAGGCGATGGCTCGGGGTGCCGCCTATCTCATCGGCGAACACGACTTTTCCGCTTTTCGTGCCGCCGAGTGCCAGGCCAAGTCGCCGGTGAAGGAGCTGCGCCGGCTCGATATCCGCCGCCACGGCGAACTGATTTTGTTCGACCTGGCGGCCAGCGCTTTTCTCCACCACATGGTGCGCAATATCGTCGGCTGCCTCGTCTACGTGGGCAAGGGCAAATACCCGCCGGAATGGATCGGCCAGCTGCTGGCCAGCCGGGACCGCCGTCTGGCCGCGCTGACCTTTTCTCCCGACGGGCTGTATCTCGCCGGCGTCGGCTACGATCCGAAGTGGGGGCTGCCGGCGTTTTGAG
>JBFXHL010000128.1:0-6022 GCA_050177075.1 Sulfuricellaceae bacterium
CTCATGATGCGCTCGACCGCCTCGACCACCACGATGGCGTCGTCCACCACGATGCCGATGGCCAGCACCATGGCAATCAAGACGTTGATCGAGTAGCCGAGCGCATACAGCCCGGCGAGCGCCCCGGTGAGCGCCACCGGCACGACGATGGTGGGGATGAGCGTGGCGCGGAAGTTCTCCAGGAAGAGATACATCACCAGGAACACCAGGATCACCGCCTCCACCAAGGTGTGCACCACTTCGCTGATGGAGACGTCAATGAAGCGCGTGGTGTCGTAGGGCACGTCCCAGGCGATGCCCGTGGGGAAGTAGCGCGCCATTTCGGTCATCTTGGCGCGCACCGCCTTGGCGACGTCGAGGGCGTTGCCATCCGGGGCGACGCGGATGGCGATGGCCGCCGTGGGCTGACTGTCGAGGCGGGCGAAAATGTTGTAGTCCTGGGCGCCCAACTCCACCCGCGCCACGTCCTTGACGCGCACGGCGGAGCCGTCTGGCAGGGTGCGAACCAGGATGTTGCCGAACTCCTCCGGCGTGGAGAGCCGGCTGCGGGTGACGATCACCGCGTTGAACTGCTGCCCCTTGGCGGCCGGCGCCTGGCCGAGCTCGCCGGTGGCGAGCTCGACGTTCTAGGCGCGCACCGCGGCGGTCACGTCCCCGGGGGACAGGTTGTAGGCATGGAGCTTCTCCGGCTGGAGCCAGAGGCGCATGGAGTACTCGGTGCCGAAGAGCAGCGCCTCGCCCACCCCCGGCACGCGCCGGATCGGGTCGAGCACGTTGGCCCCGACGAAGCTGCCGAGGTCCACGTTGCTCATGCTCTTGTCGGGGGAGTACAGGCTGACGATCATGACGTAGTTGCGCGACGGCTTGGTCACCGGCACGCCCAGGCGCCGCACGTCGTCGGGCAGGCGCGCCTCGATGCGCTTGAAGCGGTTCTGCGCCTCCACCGAGGCGATGTCGATGTTGGTGCCCGGCTGAAAGGTCAGGGTCACCGTGCCGGTACCCTGTTCCGACGACGACTCCATGTAAAGCAGATGCTCGATGCCGTTCATTTCCTGCTCGATCAGGGCGGTAACGGTATCTTCCACCACCTTGGCCGAGGCCCCGGGATAGGTGATGTTGAAGGCGATCGAGGGCGGCGCCACGGCGGGATATTGGGACACCGGCAGGATGCGCAGCGCAAGGGTGCCGGCCAGCAGGATCACCAGGGCGATGACCCAGGCGAAGACCGGGCGGTCGATGAAGAACTTGGCGAACATGGCGTCCTCTTGTTATTTCTTGGCGGCGGGCGGCGCGGCTGGGATGATGGGAGCCTTGGGATCCCACGGCACGGCCTTGACCGGCGTGCCGGGCTTGGCCTTCTGCAGGCCGTTGACGATCACCTTCTCGCCGCCCTTGAGACCCTCGGCGATGACGAAATCGCCGGCCGCCATGCCGCCGGTCTTGACGGGCTGGGGGGTCGCCTTGCCGTCGGCTCCCACCAGCATCACGAACTGGCCCTGGGGACCGGCCTGGACGGCGCGCTGGGGAACGCGGATGGCCCCGTCGGCCACCGCCTCGGGAAAGCGGATGCGCACGAAGGCGCCGGGCAGCAACTCCCGCTTGGGGTTGGAGAACAGGGCGCGCAGGGACACGCTGCCGGTGGCGGGGTCCAGCGCCAGATCGGAAAAGAGCAGCTTGCCGGAATGGGGATAGACGCTGCCGTCCTCCAGCACCAGTTCCACCGTCGCCTTCTCCGCTTCCTTCAGTGTGCCCGCCTCCACCGCCTTGCGCAGGCGCAGGAGATCGGCTCCGGGCTGGGTGAAGTTGGCGTAGATGGGATCGATCTGCTCGATGGTGGCGAGGGGCGTCGCCTCCCCCTTGCCCACCAGGGCGCCCTCGGTCACCAATGAGCGGCCGATGCGGCCGGAAATCGGGGCCAGCACCGACGCGTTCTCCAGATCGATGCGGGCGCGGCTCAAGGCGGCCTCCGCCTGCTTGACCTTGGCCTGCGCGGCGTCCACTTCCTGCTGGCTCACCGCCCTGATCTCCAGGAGGGGAAGATAGCGTTCCAGGGTCAGGCGGGCAACGGCCAAGTCCGCCTTGGCCGCGTCGAAAGCCGTCTGGTAATTGCGGGGGTCGATGCGGTAGAGGGCGACACCCTCCTTGACGTCGGTGCCTTCGGTGAACAGGCGCTTCTCGACGATGCCCTCCACCCGCGCCCGCACCTGGGCGGTGCGATAAGCCTGCAGGCGTCCCGGCAATTCCTGGGTGAGGGTGGCGCTTCCCGGCGCCACCGTAATCACGTCCACCTCCGGGGGCGGCATACCGCCCCCGGGGCCGCCGGCGGCTTTCTTGTCGCCCTGACCGCAGCCCGCCACGGCGGTGGTCAACAGCAGCATCAACAGAACGGGTCGTTTCATGGTCGATTCCTCAGTCTTTTTCATTGTTCGGCGCGTAGGCGCGCAGAAAGGCGCCCACGATCTGCTTCACCCGCGCGTTTTCGTCCACGTCCGAGCCGGGGGCGGTGCACAGGCGGCGGAAATGCTCGACGCCCCAGAGCATGCTCATCAGCATTTCGGCGGCGAAGCGCGGGTCGTCCCGGCGCAGGCGGCCATCGCCCATGGCGCGGCCGAGAAACTCCGCCAGCCGGGCGGCGGTGCGTTCCGGGCCTTTGGCGAAGAACGCCTGGGCCAGGGCTGGGAAACGGGCGATCTCGGCAGTCAGGGCGCGGAATACCGCCAAGCCCTCTTCCCCCAGCACGCGCTCGCGGAAAGTCGCGGCAAAGCGCAGCAGGGAAGTCTGCAGGTCACCCGTTTCACCGTCCAGGGTGACGGCGACGGCCTCTGCAGACAGGCCCGCCACCTCGCTGAACAGTTCGTCCTTGCTGGGGAAATGGTTGTAGAGCGTCTGCTTGGCCACCCCGGCCCGGGCGGCGATGCCGTCCACGCTGGCCCGGTAGCCGTCTTTCATGAAGGCTCCCCGTGCTGCCTGGACAATGCGCTGGCGGGTGTCCGCAGAAGTGTGTTCATGGAAATTGGACATGCGCCCCTTGGGGTCCAAAAAATAGACTGGACAGTCTAGTCTACTACGACAAGGGACGTCAACAGAGCGCATCCGAAAACCCGTGTTAGCCATTGATGATACGATAGGGACTCATTACCAGAGGAGCACTGTAGCCCACTATGGTCACTTGCGGGCATATGACGCCTTGCTTATAATAAGCATCGCTTACTATTATCGGATGCCCGAATATGGAGCCCCCGAAAAACAGTTTCGGTTTTCTGTTCGCAGATGTTTTCCGTTTGATGCGACGCACGTTTCAGCAAAGGCTTGAAGGCTGCGGCCTGACCTTTGCGCAGGCGCGCGCGCTCCTCAATGTGGCACGCAATGAAGGCGTTCGCCAGGTTGACTTGGCGGAACTGCTGGAAGTGCAGCCCATCACGCTTGCCAGATTGATCGACCAATTGGTCGATGCCGGCCTGATAGAGCGTCGCCCCTCGCCTACCGACCGGCGGGCCTATCTGATCTATTTGACTCAAGCCGCCGCTCCCCATCTGGCAACGATAGAAAAGATCGCCAACTCGATCCGTGACGATGCGCTACGGGGTCTTGATGAACGGCA
Organism: Sulfuricellaceae bacterium; assembly: GCA_050177075.1. GTDB lineage: Bacteria > Pseudomonadota > Gammaproteobacteria > Burkholderiales > UBA9220 > UBA2239. The sequence goes on from JBFXHL010000128.1 coordinate 3,602, forward strand.
GGTCGGCATCATCTTCTTCGCTTTGCGCAAGATGCGTGACAACCTCGCTTCGGGTTGAGGGCATTCATTTACGGAGTCCGCTTTCATGAACCACAGTTCCTCTCACCATAACCCGCCCGCCAACAAATCATCCGGAGGCTCAAAACACCGCAGGAAACGCTTTGTCCTGCTGGTCGTGGTGCCGCTGGTCGTCGTCTTGGCGGGCACGGTGGTCTATCTCCGGGGCGGACGTTTCGTCGAGACCGACAACGCCTACGTCAAGGCCGACAAGGTGCCGGTGAGCGCCGAAGTGCCGGGCACGGTGAAAGAGGTGCTGGTGGCGGAGAACCAGACCGTCGCCGCCGGCCAACCCCTGTTCCGTCTCGACCCGGCGCCCTTCGAAATCGCCGTCGCCAAGGCCGAGGCCAAGCTGGCCCAGGTGCGCACCGACATCGCCGCCGCCAAGGCGAGTTACCGGGAGAAACAGGCGGAAATCGCCCTGGCGCGGACCAAGTACGATTTCGCCCTGAAGAGCCAGAAACGGCAGGCCGCCCTGGTGGCCAAGAACTTCATCTCGGCGGCGGGATTCGACGACGCCAAGCAGAACACCGACGTTTCCAGCCAGCAGATCGTAGTCCTGGAGCAGGACCTCAAGCGCATCGCCGAATCCCTCGGCGGCAAGGTGGACGCGCCGGTGGAGGAGCATCCGAGCTACCGCGCGGCCCTGGCCGAACTGGAGCAGGCCAAGCTTGATCTGTCGCGGGTGGAGGTGCGGGCTTCCCTGCCCGGCACCGTCAGCCGCTTGCCGAAGCCGGGCCAATACGTGGCGGCAGGCACCACGGCCATGGTGCTGGTGACCAACGGCAACCTATGGGTGGAGGCCAATTTCACCGAGACCGACCTGACCTACGTCCGCGTCGGGCAGCCCGTGACCATCCAGGTGGATACATTCCCCGGCCGGACTTGGAAAGGCGTCGTGGAAAGCCTGAGCCCGGCCACCGGGTCGGAGTTCTCGGTCATTCCCGCCCAGAACGCCACCGGCAACTGGGTGAAGATCACCCAACGGGTGCCGGTGCGGATCAGGCTCGACACCGCGTCCCCGATGCCGGCACTGCGCGCCGGGCTAAGCTCCCTGGTGGAGATCGACACCGGCCATCGCCGCCGGTTGCTGGGCTTGTCCCTGTAAGGCAAGCGGCATGAGCGGCGCGGCCACAGCAGGTGCCCCGGAGGGCGGCCATCGCGGCATGATCACCCTGTCGGTGATGTTGGCGACCATCATGCAGGCCCTCGACACCACCATCGCCAATGTGGCGCTTCCCCATATGCAGGGTTCCATGGGCGCCACCCAGGACCAGATTTCCTGGGTGCTGACGTCCTACATCGTGGCGGCCGCGATCTTCATGCCCCTGACGGGCTTCTTGTCCGACCGCCTGGGGCGCAAGCGGGTGTTCATGGCGTCGGTGGTCGGGTTCACCCTTGCTTCCATGCTTTGCGGTGCCGCCCAGAGCCTGGGGCAGATCGTGTTGTTTCGCCTCCTGCAGGGCGTGTTCGGCGCCAGCCTCGTCCCGCTGTCCCAGGCGGTACTGCTCGACACCTATCCCCGCGAGAAGCACGGCTCGGCGATGGCCATGTGGGGGGTGGGGGTGATGGTGGGGCCGATTCTCGGCCCGTCTCTCGGCGGCTGGTTGACGGAATATTACAACTGGCGCTGGGTGTTTTACATCAACCTGCCTTTTGGCCTGCTGGCCTGGCTGGGCTTGGCGGCCTACGTGCACGAAACCCCCATCAACCGCTCGCGGCCCTTTGACCTGCTGGGTTTTGCCCTGCTCAGTCTAGGCATCGGCGCCCTGCAGATGATGCTCGACCGGGGGGAATCGCTGGACTGGTTCGCCAGCCGGGAGGTGGTGATGGAGGCGATGCTGGCGGGATTGGCGTTCTACCTCTTCGTCGCCCATATCTTCACCCACTCCCACGCCTTCCTGGAGCCGGAGTTGTTCCGGGACCGCAACTTCAGCGTCGGCTTGCTGTTCATTTTCATCGTCGGCGTGATCCTCCTCGCCACCATGGCCCTGCTGCCCCCCTTCATGCAAAATCTGATGGGCTATCCGGTGCTCGACGTGGGCTATCTGCTGGCGCCCAGGGGGGTGGGCACCATGATCGCCATGATCACGGTGGGCAAGCTGTCGGGCAAGGTGGACCCGCGCTACAAGATCTTCCTCGGCCTGATCCTGACCACCCTTTCCCTGTGGGAAATGACGCGCTTCACCACCGACGTTTCCGGCTGGGACATCGTGCGCACCGGCATTATTCAGGGGCTGGGCCTGGGTTTCATTTTCGTGCCCCTGTCCACCATCACCTTCTCCACCCTGGCGCCGCGTTATCGCAACGAGGGGACCGCCCTGTTCAGCCTGATGCGCAACATCGGCAGCAGCATCGGCATCT
>JBFXHL010000129.1:0-5952 GCA_050177075.1 Sulfuricellaceae bacterium
GGGGCGGGAGCTGGTGGTGCCGGAGCATCCCCAGACCACCACCGCCTTCGGCGCCGCCATCCTGGCGCGGAGCGTGTGGCTGGCCGACCAGGAGGGCGCCTGACCGTGGAGCTAACCGTCGTCGGCCTGCCCATGGCCGTGGCCCTGGGCCTGGTGTTCGGCATGGGGCCCTGCATCGTCTCTTGCTTCCCCTACCTGGGGCCGGTGTTCCTCGCCAGCGACGGCGGCATCCGCCACTCCTGGCGCATCCTGCTGCCCCTGTCCCTGGGGCGCCTGACGGGCTACGGCGGCTTCGGCCTGGCCGCCGGCCTGGCGGGACAGCTGGTGGGGGACCACATCGGTGCTTCGTCGGTGCGGCTGGTGCTGGGCTGCGCCACGGTGATGGTGGGCCTGGCCCTGCTGCTGCGCCGCCAACCCGCCGCCTGCGGGGCTCCCCGGCCAGTGGAGCAGCCCCTGCACCGGCTGGACGGCCCGGCCCGGGCTAGGACGCTGATGCCCGGTGGGCTGTTCCTCCTCGGCCTGGGCATGGCCCTCACCCCCTGCACCCCCCTCGGGGCGGTGCTGTTCTCCGCCGCCGCTTCCGCCAGCTGGCCGGCGGGATTGGCCCTGGGCCTGGGCTTCGGCCTCGGCGCCGTCGCCGTCCCGTCCCTGGTCTACGGCGTGGGCGTCGCCTATTTCGGCAGCCGCCTGCGGACCCAACTGCAAAACCATCGTGTCGGCATCGAACGCCTGAGTGCGGCGCTGCTGATCGTCGTAGGTCTGACCCATATCTTCCGATGAACCGATCCCTATTCCTTCTGCTACTCGCCCTGGCACAGCCTCTTCACGCCGCCGGTCTGAACGATCCCTTCGGGGAACTCGACGACGCCCCGGCGCCCCCCTGCCGCCAGCCGGCGGAAAAGGCGGCCCTGGCCCTGCTCGACGTGGTCGATCTGGCCCTCTGCCACAATCCCCAGACCCGGGAGGTGTGGGCCAATGCCCGGGTCCAGGCGGCCCAGGCGGGGGTGGCCCGGGCCGCCTACCTGCCCACCCTGGACGGCAAGCTGGTGGCGGCCCGCAAGCGCCCGGACAACGGCGCCACCTACCGCCAGAACGACGCCACCCTGACCTTCGGCTACCTGCTCTACGACTTCGGCGCCCGCTCCGCCGCCCTGGAAAACGCCCGCCAACTGCTGGCGGCGGCGGGTGCCACCCAGGACGCCACGGTGCAGGCGGTGTTCCTGTCCGCCGTGCAGGCCTACTACCAGGCCCAGACTGCGGAGGCGGCCCTGGCTGCCGCCAGGGAGTCGGAACGGGCCAGCCGGGAGAGCCTCAAGGCGGCGGAGGTGCGCTACCGGGTCGGCAGCGGCACCCCGGCGGACCGCCTCCAGGCCCAGACCGCCTGGTCCCAGGCGGTCCTCAACCGCATTGCCGCCGAGGGCAGCCTGAAGGGCGCCCAGGGTGCCCTGGCCAACGTCATCGGGCGCGATGCCCACCGTGGCGTGCCCCTGGCGCCCATGGCCGATGCGGCGCCGGCCGAGGGCTTCGAACGGGACGTCGAGGCCCTGGTGGCCGAGGCCCGCCGCCGCCGGCCCGACCTGCGGGCGGCGGAATCCCAGGTGAAGGCCGCCCAGGCCAATACCGACGCCGCCCGGGCGGCGGGCCGGCCCACCTTGTCCTTCGCCGCCACCGCCGGCAACCAGGGCATCGAGGGCAGCGCCTACCAGCACAGCGGTAGCCTGGGGGTCACCCTCAACATCCCCCTGTTCAGCGGCTTTGCCACCACCTACAAGGTGCGGGCCGCCGAGGCCCAGGCCGACGCCCGGGCCGCCCAGCGGGACCGGGTGAGCCTGCAAGTGGCCCTGGACGTGTGGAACGCCAATCACGGGCTCGCCACCGCCACCCAGAGCCTGCGCAGCGCCGCCGACCTGCTGGCCAGCGCCCTCCAGTCCGAGGGGGTGGCTCTGGGGCGTTACCGGGCGGGTGTGGGCAGCATCCTCGACGTGCTCAACGCCCAGAGCGCCCTGGCCGCCGCCCGCCAGCAGAAAGTGCAGGCCGCCTACAACTGGAACGTGGCCCGGGCCGCCCTGGCGCAGGCCATGGGCAGCCTGGACTTCGATTTCCTGCAAAGCCCGCCCCACGACACCCCCCTTTCCGAGAAAGTCGCACCATGAAACGCCTGTTGAAGAAACCCCTCGTCCTCGTCCCCCTGTTGCTGCTGGTGGCCGGCTTCGCCTACCGCCAAAGCGGCGGCTCCGGCCTGGACCAGCGCTACAAGTTCCAGGCGGTGGAACAGGGGTCGGTGAGCCAGACCGTATCCGCCAACGGCACCCTCAACCCGGTGACCCTGGTCAGCGTGGGCACCCAGGTGTCGGGCATGGTGCGGAAGCTTTACGTGGACTTCAACGACAAGGTGGAAAAGGGCCAGGTGCTGCTGGAACTGGACGATTCCCTGTTGGCCGCCCAGGCCAAGCAGAGCGCCGCCGGCGTGGAGAACGCCGCCGCTGCCATCGACCTCGCCGCCGCCAACGAAAAGCGCATGAAGGAATTGTTCGCCCAGGAATACGTTTCCCGTCAGGAGTTCGACCAGGCGGTGCAGGCCCACCGCTCGGCCCGGGCCCAGCTGAACCTGGCCCGGGCCCAGGCGGAGAAGGACCGGGCCAACCTCGGCTATACGGTCATCCGCTCGCCGGTGTCCGGCGTGGTGGTGGCCCGCAGCATCGACGTGGGGCAGACCGTGGCCGCCAGCTTCCAGACCCCCACCCTGTTCCAGATTGCCCAGGACCTGTCGAAGATGCAGATCGACTCCAACTTCGCCGAGGCCGACATCGGCAGCATCCGGGTGGGCCAGGCGGTGCGCTTCAACGTGGACGCCTTTCCCAGCCGGGCCTTCAAGGGCGTGGTGCGGCAGGTGCGCCTCAACCCCACCACCCAGCAGAACGTGGTGACCTACAACGTGGTGGTGGCGGTGGACAACCCGGACCAGACCCTGCTGCCGGGCATGACCGCCTACGTCAACATCGCCGTGGACAAGCGGGAGGACGCCCTGCTGGTGCCCAACGGCGCCCTGCGCTTCAAGCCCGCCGACACTTCGGCCAAGCCCGACCAGAAGGGCGGCAAATCGTCCGCGGAGAAGCCGATGAAGCGCAAGCGGGACGCCTCTGCCGGCACCGTTTACGTGCTGCGGGACGGGGAGTTGAAGCCGGTGAGCGTGGCCCTGGGCATCAGTGACAACCGCAACACGGAAGTGACCGGCGGCGACCTCAAGGTCGGCGACCGGGTGGTGGTGGGCGACGCCCAGCCGGCAGCCCCCCAGGCCAGCCGCAAGAGCGTCGGCGTGAGGATGTTTTGATGGGAGACCTGCTCCACTGCTACGACGCGGTGATCCGCATCGAAGGGGTGCACAAGGCCTACCGCACCCCCGCCGGCCCCTTCCCGGTCCTGAAGGACGTGGACCTGTCCATCGCGCCGGGGGAATTCGTCGCCATCATGGGGCCGTCGGGCTCCGGCAAGTCCACCTTCATGAACATCCTCGGCTGCCTCGACCGGCCCACCGCCGGCCGCTACCTGCTGGACGGGCGCAGCGTGGCCGAGCTGTCCAAGGACGAGCTGTCCCACCTGCGGGGCCGCGCCATCGGCTTCGTGTTCCAGGGCTTCAACCTGCTGCCGCGCATGTCCCTGGAGGACAACGTGGCCCTGCCCCTGGTCTATTGCGGCGTGGAGCGGGATGAGCGCTTGCGGCGGGCGCGGGAGATGCTGGCCAAGGTGGGCCTGGCGGACTACGCCGGCTCCCTTCCCAGCCGCATTTCCGGCGGCCAGCAGCAGCGGGTGGCCATTGCCCGCGCCCTGGTCAACCGCCCGCGCCTGATCCTGGCCGACGAGCCCACCGGCAACCTGGACAGCCACACCAGCGAGGAGATCATGGCCCTGTTCGAGTCCCTCAACCGGGAGGGCATCACCGTGGTCCTGGTCACCCACGAGCCGGACATCGCCGCCCACGCCCAGCGCCAGGTGCGCTTCCTCGACGGCCGCATCGTCAGCGACCGGCCCACGGAACACCGGGAGGCGCTGCCGTGCTGAGCGCCATGCTGCGGGAGGCGTGGAACGCCATGGGGGCGAACCGGCTGCGCACCTTCCTCACCATGCTCGGCATGGTGATCGGCGTCGGCGCCGTGGTGCTGATGATGGCGGTGGGCCAGGGTGCCCGCTATGCCGTCAACCAGACCATCAGCACCATGGGCAGCAATCTGTTCATCCTCTCGTCGGGCTCGTCCGCCATGGGGGGCGTCCGTTCCGGCAGCGGCACCACCTTCACCCTGAAGATGGCCGACGCCGACGCCATAGCCGAGTTGGACCAGGTGGAAACGGTGGCGCCTTACCACCATCCCACCCCGATGCAGGCCCAGTTCGGTGCCAGCAACTGGAAGACCTCGGTGGTCCCCACCGTGCCCGAATACCTGGACGCCCGCTCCTGGGGCGTGGTTTCCGGTCGGCCATTTTCCGACTCCGACGTGCGCTCGGCCACCAGCGTGGTGCTGCTGGGCTGGACGGTGGCGAAGAAGCTGTTCGGCGACGAGGACCCGGAGGGCCAGATCATCCGCATCCAGCAGAACCCCTTCGTGGTCCTGGGGGTGCTGGCACCCAAGGGCCAGAGCCTGGACGGGCGCGACCAGGACGACACCATCGTGCTGCCCATCACCACCTTCCAACGCAAGCTCTACGGTTCCCCCTTCCGGGGCTCGGTGCAGCTGATGATGATCAAGGCCTCGTCCGCCGACGCCATGCCGGCGGCGGAGAAATCCGTCATCGCCCTGCTGCGCCAGCGCCACCGCCTACGGGACGGCGTCGCCGACGACTTCACCCTCCGCAACCTCACCGCCGTGGCCGAATCTGCCGCCGAGACCACCCGCGTCATGTCCCTGCTGCTGGGAGCCATCGCCTCCATCTCCCTGCTGGTGGGGGGGATCGGCATCATGAACATCATGCTGGTGTCGGTGACCGAGCGCACCCGGGAAATCGGCATCCGCCTGGCCATCGGCGCCCGGGAGCGGGACATCCTGCTCCAGTTCCTGCTGGAGGCCATCATCATTTCCGTGGTCGGCTGCTGCATCGGCGTGGCCCTGGGGGTCGGCGGCGCGCTGCTGGTCAACCTGCTGTCCGGGACGGCGGTGATCATCTCCGGCGGCTCGGTGTTCGTGGCCTTCGCCGTTGCCGCCGCCGTGGGCGTCTTCTTCGGTTTCTATCCGGCCAAAAAGGCGGCCCAACTGGACCCCATCGAGTCCCTGCGCTACCAGTGATCGGCCAGGTGGCTTGGGTGTGCCATTTGGCCCGCCGGGGTTTTTGGCACATACGTAGGTTTACTTAAGCCGCTGATTCTAAGTGCCAATGGGCTTGGCACGGGGCTTGCACCCAGTGTTCCGTTTTTCCAAAACCATAAAAGCTCAGGGGAAGGTTAGATGAACAAGGGAATGAAAATGCGGCCGCTGGCGGCGGCCTGCCTGCTGCTCGCGAGCCAGGGAATTTGGGCGGAAGAGGCGGCACGATTGGACGAGGTGACGGTGACCTCCACCACCATCGACGACCGCTTCGACTCCAAGCGGGACGAGCCGTCCAACATCAGCGTCATCAGCGGCAAGAAGGTGGACGACGCCCACATCCAGAACGCCATCCAGGTGCTGCAGGGCATCCCCGGCGTGACGGCGGACCTGTCCAGCGGCGACGAGATCAAGATCAAGCTGCGGGGCATCGAGAACCAGCGCTACATGGGCGAGAAGCCCGGCGTGGCCATCGTCATCGACGGGGTGCCGGTATTCGAGCGCACCGGCAAGGTCAACATCGACCTGGACAACATCGAATCCATCAAGGTCATCAAGGGCGGCGCCTCCTACCTGTTCGGTGAGGACGCCCTGGCCGGGGCGGTGATCATCACCACCAAGCGCGGCGCCAAGTACGCCGGCGTCACCGTGGGCGGGG
>JBFXHL010000130.1:0-5673 GCA_050177075.1 Sulfuricellaceae bacterium
CATTCTCCAAATCAAACCCGCCGGTTTATCCAGCCGGGCAAAAATAAACAAGGAGCGGCAAGCTACCCCGCTCCTCGTTCGCCATAATTCTTTTCAGCTGCGCGCAACGACCTCTTCGGTCACCCTGGCGATGAAGTCTTCCACTTTCATCGCGCCCAGGTCCTGGTTGCCGCGTGCGCGTACGGCAACTTTGCCGTCCGCCATTTCCTTGTCGCCCACGACCAGCAAATAGGGCAGCTTCTGCAAGCTATGTTCCCGGATTTTATAGGTTATTTTGTTATTACTCAAGTCCGAAATGGCCCGGATGCCGGCTTTTCTGAGAGCATCCGTGACATTTTTGGCATATTCGGCCTGCCCGTCCGATATATTCAACACCACCGCCTGCACCGGGGCAAGCCAGACCGGGAAGTTGCCGGCATGGTGCTCGATGAGGATGCCGATGAAGCGTTCCATCGAGCCAAGTATCGCCCGATGCAGCATGACCGGGGGCTTGCGGCCGTTGTCCTCGTCGACGAACTCCGCCCCCAGGCGCACCGGCAGGTTGAAATCGAGCTGGATGGTGCCGCACTGCCACAGGCGGCCCAGGCTGTCCTTCAGCGTGAACTCGATCTTGGGGCCGTAGAACGCCCCCTCGCCCGGCTGCAGGTCGTAGGCCAGATGATTCTTGTCGAGCGCGGCCGCCAGGGCGGCCTCGGCCTTGTCCCATGACTCGTCCGAGCCCACGCGCTTTTCCGGCCGGGTGGAGAGCTTGACCAGCACGTCGTTGAAGCCGAAATCGGCATAGACCTTCTGCAGCATGACGATGAAGTCCGCCACTTCGGCCTCGATCTGGTCCTCGGTGCAGAAAATGTGGGCGTCGTCCTGGGTGAAACCGCGTACGCGCATGATGCCGTGCAGCGCGCCGGAAGGCTCGTTGCGGTGGCAGGAGCCGAATTCGGCCAGCCTCAAGGGCAGGTCGCGGTAGGAATGCAGGCCGCTGTTGAAAATCTGCACATGGCCCGGGCAGTTCATCGGCTTCACCGCGTAATCCCGGTTTTCCGAAGACGTCGTGAACATGTTCTCGCGGTAGTTGTCCCAGTGGCCGGACTTTTCCCACAGGCTCTTGTCCATCACCGCCGGGGTGCGCACTTCCTGGTAGTCGTACTCGACGAACTTCTGGCGCATGTACTGCTCGATCTGCTGCCAAATCACCCAGCCCTTGGGGTGCCAGAACACCATGCCCGGCGCCTCGTCCTGCATGTGGAAAAGGTCGAGCTGTTTCGACAGCTTGCGGTGGTCACGCTTCTCGGCTTCCTCCAGGCGGTGCAGGTAGGCATCGAGGTCTTCCTTCTTCGCCCACGCCGTGCCGTAGATGCGCTGCAGCATGGGGTTCCTCGAGTCGCCGCGCCAGTAGGCGCCGGCCAGCTTCATCAGCTTGAAGGCGCGCGGCAGCTTGCCGGTGGAAGGCAGGTGGGGACCGCGGCAGACGTCGAACCACTCGCCCTGGCGGTAGATGGAAAGCTCCTCGCCAGCGGGGATCACCTCGTCGATGATCTGGACTTTATACGTCTCGCCGAGCGCGGCGAAGGCCTTCTTGGCCTCCTCACGGTCCCACACCTCGCGCTTGATTGGCAGATCGCGCTTGACGATCTCCTCCATGCGCTTTTCGATCTTTTCCAGGTCCTCGGGCGTAAAGGGGGTCTCGCGCGCGAAGTCGTAATAGAAGCCGTCTTCGATCGCCGGGCCGATGGTGACCTGGGTGCCCGGGTAGAGCTCCTGCACCGCCTGCGCCATCACGTGCGCGGCGTCGTGGCGAATGAGCTCGAGCGCCTCGGCGTCCTTGGCGGTGACGATGGCAAGCTGGCTGTCGGCCTCCATGACGAAGCTGGTGTCGACCAGCCTGCCATTGACCTTGCCCGCGAGCGCGGCCTTGGCAAGCCCGGGGCCGATGCTGGCCGCGACTTCTGCGACCGAAACCGGGCCTTCGAAACTTCTGACCGATCCGTCCGGAAGGGTGACGTTGACCATGTGAACTCTCCAGCTAAACTTTGCCTGCGTCCCTGCCGGGCGCAGAATAAAAAAAGCGCGGGGCCACCGCGCTTTTTCATTCACAAGTTACAAAGGGTGCGAACAAACGAAACGACGGCTATTTATCCTCGGATGGAAAAACAAGTTCGCGGTGACATTTCGCAACCTCCGTGGGCCATTCGACCCCCTGCAATTCGGACCATCCCGGCCCTGTGGAAACTGGTAGGCGGTATAGGACTCGAACCAACGACCCCCCACCATGTCAAGGTGGCGTCAAACCCTGGAAACCCCTTATTTGACGCAGCCCTTTAAAAATATTGTTTGGCATTTGGCAAATTTTTGGCAAATCCAAACAACTAAACCAAACTGTTGGTAGGCGGTATAGGACTCGAACCTACGACCTTTGCCATGTCAAGGCAACGCTCTAACCAGCTGAGCTAACCGCCTACTGCAGAGACGCGGATAATACCGGAGCATCTGGCCACTGCCAAGCCCTTCTGTAGTTTTGCCGGGTGTAGGACAATAGGACAATAACGAACAAGGGGGACGGATGAACGTATATGAGTTCTTCGCAGGTGGCGGAATGGCTCGCCTTGGCTTGGGCGCCGAGTGGCATTGCGTTTTCGCCAATGACATCGACGCAAAGAAGGCGGCCTGCTATCGGGAAAACTTCCAAGCGGAAGGCGAGCTGCGGCTCGGCGACATCGCCGCCTTGTCGTCCGCCGACCTCCCCGGCCAAGCCGATCTCGCTTGGGCCTCGTTCCCTTGCCAAGACCTTTCCCTAGCAGGCTCATATTCTGGCCTCGACGGGGAACGCTCCGGCCTCTTCTGGTCGTTCTGGCGCCTGATGCAGCAGTTAGGCAAGGAGCAGCGGGCACCGCGAACCATCGTCCTCGAAAATGTCTACGGCGCCATAACCTCGCATCGCGGCAAGGACTTGGCCGCAATATGCGAGGCTCTTGCCTCTGGGGGTTATCGCTTTGCTCCTATGGTCATCGACGCGGCCATGTTCATTCCGCAGAGCCGCCCCCGGCTCTTTATCGCCGCCTTCGGCCCGGATGTCGATCTCCCTAGCGAAGTGGTTGCAAATGGCCCCACGCAGCCGTGGCATCCCGAGTCCTTTGGCCTCGCTTATGACCTGTTGAGCGACAAGGCCAGAGCGTCATGGATTTGGGTTCGCCTCCCGATCCCGCCGATTAGGTCGCTAACCCTCGCCGATCTCATTGAGGACACGCCGACCGGCGTGAAATGGCATACCTCATTCGAGACGAAGCGGCTTTTGTCCATGATGACCCCAATCAACTTGGAAAAGGTCAAATCCGCGAAGCGGGCAGGGCGCCGCATGGTTGGAGCCATCTATAAGCGAACGAGGCTCGACGATGACGGCGTGAAGCGTCAGAGAGCGGAAGTTCGTTTTGACGATGTGGCCGGTTGCCTGCGGACGCCTGCGGGCGGTTCGAGCCGCCAAATCATTCTCGTCGTTGAAGGCCAGAAGGTGCGTAGCCGCCTGCTCTCTCCGAGGGAGGCTGCTCGGCTTATGGGGATGCCGGACGAATACAAGCTCCCGGAGCGGTATAACGACGCCTATCATCTGGCCGGCGATGGCGTTGCGGTTCCGGTTGTCTCCTGGCTGGCTAAACATCTGATCGAACCCGCTCTCATCAAACACCAGCACAAGGCGGTGGCTTGATGGCCAAGAAAGCACGGATCGACAAGAATGCGGCCATCCCTTGCGAATTGTCCGGCGCCGTCAATGCCCGGATTCAGGAATATGTTGACGCTTTGGTCACGGCGGCCCCAAACATCGGCTCGCACGGCTTGGACGAGGACGAGTTCTGGCGGTCTGGGATTTTCCGGAGTGCCATCGAGAAGCTGAGAGGCACCCAAGCGGCCTCGATGTCCGACAAGAAAAATTTCATCGACGACACCCTAGGCAAGCTAAAGCTGTCAGGCCGTATCGCGGCCTTTGGCTTCACCGGCGCCGGGGATCGTCATGATTATCAGGTTGTGATGCCTGACGGGCGCCAATCAGTCATCGAGGCCAAGGGCTGCTTGGATGGCAACAACACAACCGTTTACCAGCGGCCCCCGAATGCCGACGAGTTCCTCATTTGGTCGCTATGCCAGAACCCCGGCGCCGACCCAAAGCATAATCTTTGGTCAGGCGTTCACACTCGCCTAGGCGGCAAGATCATCGCGGAAAAGGAGCGGGTCGACGCTCTGATCGTGTGGGACATGTTATGCGGAGGCCCTGGACGGCCTTGTCCGAAGCTGAAGGACAAAGGCCGGGGTGCCATGGTCGGGGATCGACTTGTCCCCCCGCCCTGCGTATACCTCTTCCCGCGAACCGTCCCCGATCCGAGAAACAACCCATCGCCCTCGGTCTGGAAGCCCTCCGAGATTGCCCTTGTCCAAGCACTCCTCGACGAGTTCAACGGCGATCAGCGGGACATCACCGAAGTCCACATTCAAGCCCGCATGAGCGGGGCAAATGTGGAGCGTAAGACGCAACTGATTCGATCCGGCGCCGTGGTGGTCGAGTCGGACTGGACTGAGCTTAAGCGAGCGTCTCGCTAATGGTTGATGTCTATGACTCGGCGACACGGCGGCGAGTCATGCAGGCAATCAAATCCAGCGACACGAAGCCCGAAGTCATCATTCGCCGGATCGTCCGCTCCCTCGGCTTTCCCGGCTATAGGCTCCACAGGAAGGACATCCCCGGAAAGCCCGATATAGCATTCATCGGGCGGCGCCTTGCAATCTTTGTGAACGGCTGCTTTTGGCATGGGCACTCCTGCCAAAGAGGCCGCAGGGTGCCAAAAACCAACATGGCCTATTGGCGCCAGAAGATCGAGGGAAACAAGGCACGGGACAAGGCTCACCACAAGGAGCTTTCCATGCTCGGCTGGCGTAGCCTCGTCATCTGGGAATGCGAACTGCGAGACTTGGATGCAGTTGAGCGGAAGCTGTTCAAATTCTTGAGCGGCCCCCGCCCCTGACCCTCACGAATCAAAATTTCATTCGCGGCCCGCGATGGGTGTCCGTTGGCGCCGGCTGCGATCCGTCCCGCTCTCGGCGGAAGGTGCCTAGCCTACTCTTGAGGCCGTGAGCTGCGAGCGGAGGAATGTCAGGCACCAGCCTATTATTCTTTGTTTTTAAATGGATATTCGATTGAGCTCCCACCATGTCAAGGTGGTGCTCTAACTCCCACCATGTCAAGGTGGTGCTCTAACCAGCTGAGCTACGCGCCTGCAAAGCGCGCATTGTAGCGGCTAGAGGGCGTCCCCCGCAAGCAGTCAACCGCTTTTTTCTGCTAACCGGCGTTCCCCTGCACTTGCAGCACGCCACCGAGCATGCGCTGCATATTGCGCCAGTGCGAACCTTCCCAGTACACGCGCCCGCACTGGTCGCAAGTGCTGAAGTGCTGATAATTCTCCCGCACGCGGGGCGGCAGTCGATCCAGCACGCTGGCCTTGTCAATCGGGCGCAGCGGCTTATTGCAATGCAGGCACAAGGTAAACGGCTTGGCGCTGCGTGCTAGATCCAGGCGTTCGACGATTTCGCGCAACTGTTCCTCCGGCTTCTGCGCGTGCAGATAGCAGCCATGGACAATGCCCCGGCGCTTGAGCAATTCGCGGTCGCGGGAGAGCAGGATGCGTCCTTGTT
>JBFXHL010000131.1:0-5433 GCA_050177075.1 Sulfuricellaceae bacterium
GTCGCCCTGAGCAACGTCGACATGGCCGGGGTGGGCGGTCTGTGGATTCCCTGCGCCGGAACGCTGACCGAATGGAATACCCATCTCGGCGGGGAGGAATTCGAGCCCGACGCCAAGCATTTTGAAGCCAAGCCCCTGGAAGCGATGAACCTCTACCTTGGCACGCCGGGCAGAAAAGCGGCGGAGGGGGGCGCCAACCCCTACGATTACGGCCATCCGGTGGAAGTGAAGGTGGACGAGGCGGGCGGGACGCGCGTCGCCAAGCATTACGCCATGGGACGCTTGTCCTTCGAGCTGGCGGACATCCTCCCCGACGGCCGCACCGCCTATATCGGCGACGACGGCAAGGATGTGGGGTTATTCTTGTTCGTGGCCGACCGTCGCGCCGATCTGTCCGCCGGCACCCTCTACGCCGCGCGGTGGCGGCAGACTTCTGCCTCGGACGGCGGGGCGGCCGATCTGGACTGGATTCGCCTGGGGCATGCCACGGATGAGGAAGTGAAGCGGATGATCCGCGGCGGCGTCCGCTTCTCCGATATTTTCGAGACCTCGCCCCAAGCGGCCGAAGGTTTCCGTCCGGTCTACGTCTATACCGGCACTGGCGGCAAGACCGCCCTTGAGTACCTGAAACTCAAGCCCGGCATGGAGCAGGCCGCCGCCTTCCTGGAAACCCGGCGCTACGCCGCCTATCTCGGAGCCACCACAGAGTTCACCAAGATGGAAGGGCAGACCCACAACGCCAAGGAGAAAAAGCTCTACACCGCCATATCCTATGTGGAGGGGGGCATGGTGGAGGGCGGGAACGGCGAGCGTCCCCGGGACGACATCCGCCTCGCCGGCGATCCCAAGGCGCTGGCCTGCGGCGCCGTTTATCAGTCCGATCTGCGGGGCGGGGTGAAGGACAGCGACGGGCGCGCCATCGACAGCGACTGGGTGGCGACATCCATGAAGGCGCTGCTCACGGGCGCGAAAAAGCCCGCCGACCAGACCGCCTACGGCAGGTACGACAAGTGCGATACCGACCGGGTGGCCAATCCGGATAACCTCAAGTATTCCGCTGCCCTGGATACCCTGTTCATCGGCGAGGATAGCGGCAACCACCTGAACAACTTCCTCTGGGCCTACCGGGTGGGCGACGGCCGCCTCACCCGCATCGCCTCCGCGCCCATCGGCGCGGAATGGACCGGCCTCCAGGTGGTGGAGAACCTCAACGGCTTTGCCTATGTCATGGCCAACATCCAGCACCCCGGTGCCGCCAAGGACCTGGAGAAATACCCCCCCGAGGTGAGGGACGCGCTTCGAGAACAGGTGGACCAACGCGGGGTGGTGGGCTACCTGGGCGTGATGCCGGCGGTGAAATAGGAGGCCGAGCATGAAGATTCTGATGATTTCCGATGTCTACTTCCCGCGGGTGAATGGGGTCTCCACCTCCATCGCCACCTTCCGCCGGGAGTTCGAAGCCATGGGCCACGAGGTGCACCTGATCGCGCCGGACTACGGCAAGACCACCGCCGACGAGCGCAACATCCACCGCATTCCCTCCCGCTACCTGCCCCTGGACCCGGAAGACCGGATGATGAAGGCGGCGCCGGTGCGGGCCTTGCTTTCCCGGCTGCGGGAAATGAAGTTCGACCTGGTCCACATCCACACCCCCTTCGTCGCCCACTACCTCGGCGTGCGCCTGGCGAAGGCACTGGGCGTGCCCCGGGTGGAGACCTACCATACCTTCTTCGAGGAATACCTCTACTACTACGTGCCTTTCCTGCCCAAGCCCCTGATGCGCTTCCTGGCCCGGCGCTTTTCCAGCCACCAGTGCAACGACCTGGACGGCCTGGCGGTGCCCTCCGGGGAGATGCTGCGGCGCTTGCGGGAATACGGCATCCGCGCGGCGGCGGAGGTCATTCCCACCGGCCTGGAGGCGGAGAGCTTCGAGCTCGGCGATGGCGAGGCCTTTCGCGCCCAGTACGGCATTGCTCCCGGGCAAGCGGTGCTGGTGTACATCGGCCGGGTGGCTTTCGAGAAGAACATTGCGTTCCTGCTCCGGGTGACGGCGCTGCTCAAGCCGCGTTTTCCCGACCTGGTGCTGCTGATCGCCGGCGAAGGTCCGGCGCTCCACAGCCTCAAGCGCCAAGCCGCCGAGCTGGGCATCGCCGGCAACGTGCGCTTCGTCGGCTACCTGGACCGCAAGCGGGAGCTGCCCCACTGCTACCGGGCGGGGGATGTATTCGTCTTCGCCTCCCGCACCGAAACCCAGGGGCTGGTGCTGCTGGAAGCCATGGCCCAGCGGGTGCCGGTGGTGTCCCTGGCCGAGATGGGGGTCAAGGACGTGCTCCAGCACGGCAAGGGGGTGCTCATCGCCGAGGCGGAGGAAGATTTTGCCGCCAAGGTGAACCGTTTGTTGGAGGACCGGTCCGTGGCCAAGCTGCTGGGAGAGCTGGGGGGGCAGTATGCCGCGGCATGGTCGGCGGCGGCCCTGGCGGAAAAAATGCTGGATTTTTATCGCCAGGCAATCGAAAGCTATGCCCGCCGCCATGCCCCCGCTGCGGCGCGGGGCAAGCTGGGAGCCTGCCTCAGCGAGGACTGAGGGGCACGCTCAAGCCCCGCGCCGCCATGGCGGACAGGGCCAGCTCCGCCGCCTGGGCGGGAGGGATGTGGTCGGTGTTGACCGCCAGATCGAACTGGGTGGGATCGTTGAGGCGGCTGTGGAAGTGCTCCCAGACGAAATGGGCCCGCTCATGGTTGATGCGCTGAACCTGTTTCAGGGCCTCGGAAATCGGAATGTTGTCTGTCTCGGCAATGCGTCTGGCGCAGGCCTCCGGGCTGCCGGCGATGCGCAGGCGCAGCATCGGCTTGCCCGCCAGGATGAGGTGGGCGCCCCGGCCCACGATCACTCCCCCCGTTCCCACCAAACCCAGTACCACGTTTACCAGATGGTTGCGGAAGTGTTCGTTGAGCACCGGCTGGTTGGTGAGCAAGGACATCACCCAGGCATCCCGCAAATGGGCCACCTTCTCATCCAGTTCCCCCATCAGATAAGGGTCGGTGCCGGCGCTGCTGGCAATGGCGTCGAGGAGGGTCTTGTCGTAGCATCCCACCCCCAGGCGCTGGGACAGGATTTCCGCCACTTCCTCGCCACCGGCGCCATGGTCCCGGGACAGGGCCACCAGGGGTTTGGGAGGGCGAGGACGGTCGTCCAAGGGGTGGCTGGCTTCGACCAGGCTGCGCAGAAAAGCCAGGGTGTTGATGGTCTTGAGGGAACTCAGGGCGGAAGTCATGGGACTTAATTATCGTTGGTTACAACCTCAGTCTAGTATAAGAACTCGCCGGCCGAATCCGTGTCACGAGCCTGTCACTGGACACGGGGATAATGCCGCCACCCTGACCGATCAAGGAGACGTTCCGTGAGTGATGCCGTCCATTTTGCCCCCGACGAACTGCGCAACCTGGACGCCTACTGGCGTGCCTGCAATTACCTCGCCGCCGGCATGATCTATCTGCGGGACAATCCGCTGTTGCGAGAACCCCTCAAGGCCGAGCACGTGAAGAACCGCCTCCTCGGCCACTGGGGGGCGAGCCCCGGCCTGGCCTTCGGCTACGTGCACCTGAACCGGCTGATCAACAAATACGACCTCAACGCCATCTTCCTCGCCGGCCCCGGTCATGGCGCCCCCGGCGTGCTGGGCCCGGTGTACCTGGAAGGCACCTACAGCGAAATCTACCCCAACAAGGGGGAGGACGAGGACGGCCTGCGCCAGTTCTTCAAGGAGTTCTCCTTCCCCGGCGGCATCGGCAGCCACTGCACCCCGGAAACCCCGGGCTCGATCCACGAGGGGGGCGAACTGGGCTATTCCATCTCCCATGCCTTCGGCGCCGCCTACGACAACCCGGACCTCCTGGTGGCGGTGATGGTGGGGGACGGCGAATCGGAAACCGCGCCCTTGGCCACCAGTTGGCACTCCAACAAGTTCCTCAACCCCATCCGCGACGGCGCGGTGCTGCCCATCCTTCACCTCAACGGCTACAAGATCAACAACCCCACCATCCTGTCCCGGGTGTCTCACGAGGAGCTGGAGAATCTGTTCAAGGGCTACGGCTGGACGCCCTATTTCGTCGAGGGCTCGGACCCCATGGAAATGCACGCCAAGATGGCCGAGACCCTGGAGCGCTGCGTGCTGGAAATCCGCCGCATCCAGGCCGACGCCCGTGCCTCGGGCAAGCCGGTCCGCCCCCGCTGGCCGATGATCGTGCTGCGTAGCCCCAAGGGCTGGACCGGCCCGAAGGAGGTCAACGGCCACAAGGTGGAGGGCTTCTGGCGCGCCCACCAGGTGCCCATGGGCGACGTGCGCGGCAACCCGGAGAATTTGAAGAAGCTGGAGGACTGGCTCAGGAGCTATAAGCCGGAGGAACTGTTCGACGCCAACGGCCGGCTGGTTCCCGAACTCAAGGCCCTCGCTCCCAAGGGCTGCCGCCGCATGAGCGCCAATCCCCACGCCAACGGCGGGCTGCTGCGCAAAGCGCTGCGGATGCCGGACTACCGGGACTATGCTGCTATCCTGCGCGGCCCGGGTAAGGAATTGGCCGAAAACACCCGTCCCCTGGGCAAGCTGCTGCGGGACGTGATGGCCCAGAATATGACCAACTTCCGCGTCTTCGGCCCGGACGAGAATACTTCCAACAAGCTGGACAACATCTACGAAGTGAGCAAGAAAACCTGGCTCGCCGACCTGCTGCCCGAGGATGCCGACGGCGGCGAGCTGTCCCCCGACGGCCGGGTGATGGAAATGCTCTCCGAGCACACCCTGGAGGGCTGGCTGGAAGGCTACCTGCTCACCGGGCGCCACGGCTTCTTCTCCACCTACGAGGCCTTCGTCCACGTCATCGATTCCATGTTCAACCAGCACGCCAAGTGGCTCGCCATGTCGAAGGCCGTTTCCTGGCGCGCCCCGGTGTCCAGCCTCAACCTGCTCATCACCTCCACCGTCTGGCGCCAGGACCACAACGGCTTCACCCACCAGGACCCGGGCTTCCTCGACGTGGTGGTGAACAAGAGCCCGGCAGTGACCCGCATCTACCTGCCGCCGGACGTCAACTGCCTGCTGTCGGTGGCCAACCACTGCCTGAACAGCACCGACTACATCAACGTCATCGTCTGCGACAAGCAGAAGCACCTGCAATATCTCGACATGGACGCCGCCATCAAGCACTGCACCAAGGGCATCGGCATCTGGGACTGGGCCAGCAACGACGACACCGCCGAGCCCGACGTGGTGATGGCCTCCGCCGGCGACATCCCCACCAAGGAGGCCTTGGCGGCGACGGTGCTGCTGCGGGAGCACTTCCCCGAGCTGAAGATCCGCTTCGTCAACGTGGTGGACCTGTACAAGCTCACCCCTTCCAGCGAACACCCCCACGGCCTGTCGGCTAAGGATTTCG
>JBFXHL010000132.1:0-5349 GCA_050177075.1 Sulfuricellaceae bacterium
CGCGGCGGTGACGGCCGGGGCGCCTTGCGGGACACGGGGCTGTTCCTCCTCGGCAAGCTCGCCGCCTATGCCCTTCTCGGTACCTTGGCCGGGGCCCTTGGGTCCTGGCTGACGCAAACCCTGGAAAGCGGCGTCGGCATGGTGTTCATCGGCGGCGCCAGCGTCTGGGCGGGGATCTGGCTGCTCCTGCCGGCGAAGCGCCAGGGGTGCGGCACCCGCAGGCTGCCCCTGCCGCCCTTCGCCCTCGGTTTCGCCCTCAGCCTCACACCCTGCGCGCCCCTGGCCTCCCTCCTGGCGGTGGGCGCCCTGTCCGGCAGCGCCTGGACCGGCGCCGGCTATGGCCTGGCCTTCGGCCTCGGCGCCGCCGTCACCCCCCTGCTGCTGATCGCCCCGCTGCTGGGGCGCTTCGGCATGGCCCTGCGGGAAGGGCGGCCCTGGATGGGGGCGTGGCTGAAGCGGGGCGGCGGGGCGGTGCTGATCGCCCTCGGCCTGCGGCGTTTGTGGCTGTTGCTGTAGAGGAAGGCGGTTGAAACATCGTACCTGGTACCTCGCCGCGGCGGCGGCGGTAGCGTTGCACGGACTGGGCTGGCTGGCGTTGAACTTCCAGTGGGCGCCCTTCGCCCCGGAGCGGATGACGTTCAGCATGGTGGAGGCGGAGTTGGCCTCTGCCCCGGCGCCGGCGGTCCAGCAGGCGGCGCCCGACCCCTCGCCGAAGAAGGAAGAGCGGCCGCAGAAGCCGGAGGCCAAGCCCCAGCCGGAGCCACGCCAGGAAACGGCCCGCACGGCTCCCGAAGCGCCGGAGGGCAATTCCAAGCCAGCGGCCGCGCCGCCCCCCGCTCCAGCGATGGAAAGCCGCTCGGGGCCGGCGGGGGAGGCCTTCAGCGAGCCGGTATTTTCCGCCGCCTATCTCAACAATCCTCCCCCACCCTATCCCTTGGTGGCGCGGCGGCGCAGCATTGCCGGAGTGGTGCTGCTGCGGGCGGAGGTGTCGCCGGAAGGGCGCTGTCTCCAGGCCAAGGTGGTGAAAAGCAGCGGCTTCGGCCCCCTGGATGACGCCGCCCTGGAGGCGGTGAGGAAATGGCGTTTCGTGCCCGCCAAGAAGGGCGGGCAGGCGGTGTCGGCGTGGGTGGAGATACCGGTGAATTTCAAATTGGAAGGAGAAAGCTGAATGGATATGGGAACCACATCCCTGGCGGTGACGGCGGTGCTATGGATGCTGCTGGCGTTCTCGGTGGCGTCCTGGACGGTGATTTTCGTCAAGGGCTGGAAGCAGTGGCAGGTGGGACGGGCGAACCGGGTGTTCGCCGAGCGTTTCTGGCACGCCTCGGACCTGGAAACGGCTGCTGGCGAAGCCCAGCACCGGGATGCCCCCCTGGCACGGCTGTGCCTGGCCGGGACCCGGGAGTTGTCGGCGCTGCGAGCCGGGACCAACGACTTGGCCCATCGCGGCGAGGTGGGGGACATCCTCGAGCGCACCCTGCGCCAGCAGGTGCAGAAGGAGCAGACGGCCATGGAAGGCGGCCTGACGCTGTTGGCCAGCGTCGGCTCCATCTCCCCCTTCGTCGGCCTCTTCGGCACCGTGTGGGGCATCATGCACGCCCTCCAGGACATCGCCAAGAGCGGTTCCGCCGGCCTGGACGTGGTGGCCGGTCCGGTGGGCGAGGCCCTGATCGCCACCGCCCTGGGCATCGCCACCGCCATCCCGGCGGTGCTTGCCTACAATTTCTTCCTGCGCCGGGTGCGGGTGGGCGTGGCGGAAATGGAGCACTTCGCCGCCGATTTCCTCCACCTGGCACTGAAAACCGAGCGGAGCCGCTGATGGCCTTCAACACTTCTTCCAGCCAACAGGTCATGAGCGAAATCAACGTCACCCCCCTGGTGGACGTGATGCTGGTGCTGCTGGTGATTTTCATCGTCACCGCGCCCCTGCTGATGCAGGCGGTGCCGGTGAATCTGCCCAAGACGGGGGCCGCCGCGCCGTTGAAAAAGAGCAAGAGCGTCCAGGTCAGCATCGACGCCAAGGGGCTGGTGTACCTGGACCAGCGTCTGATCCACGCCGAACTCCTGGAGCCCGAGCTGAAGCGGATGCAGGCCGACAGCGACCTCAGCGTCCAGCTCCACGCCGACGAGGCGGTGCCCTATGGCCGGGTGGCGACGGTGATGGCCATCGCCAGTCGCGCCGGGGTGACCAAGATGGCCTTCGTCACGGTGCCTCGCTGACGACCCGCCGGGATTTCACACACCGCCGTGGGATTTGACACGCCTGGCTTGGGCCGTCCGCCGTTAACTCATTGAAATAACGAACGCCAGCTTCTGGCACGGAATCTGCTTTAGCCGTCCCCGATTCGTTGTTCGAAAAATTCACTTTTTGGGAGAAAAGATAATGCCCTTCGACAAGAAGCTGCTGGCCGCAGCCGTCATCCTCGCCTTTCCCGCCCTGGCCCACGCCGAGGAACCCTACCGCCTGCCCGACGTGACGGTGAAGGGCAGCCGCCCCGTTTCCCCTCTCGGCACCTACAGCGTCGATCTCGATGACGGCAGCCGCGAGGCGGCACGGGACAGCGCCTCTCTGCTGGAAGGCGCCCCCGGCGCGGCGGTGGTGCGCAACGGCCCCCAGACCGGCATCGTGCAACTGCGCGGCCTGTCCCAGGATCGGGTCAAGGTGCGCGTGGACGGCATGGAGATCACCCCCGCCTGCCCCAACCACATGGACCCGCCCCTGCACTACATTTCCCCGGCGGAAGTGGAGACCCTGCAAGTGACGGCGGGGGTGACTCCCGTCAGCCAGGGCGGCGATTCCATCGCCGGCACCGTCATCGCCAAGACTGCCGGCCCGCGCTTCGCTGCCGGTGACAAGGCCGAGTTCAGCGGCCGGGTGAAGGGCGGCTACAGCGGCGCCAACAACGGCAGCGAAGCGTCCCTCAGTCTCAACCTGGGCAACGATAAGGCCGCCGTGCGTTACAACGGCGACCGCCTGGAAGGGGGCGACCTCAAGTACGCCGGCGGCACCGCCAAGGCCACCGGTTACGACACCACCAAGCATGAACTGGAAGCGGCCTTCAAGGTGGGCCAGGGCGACCTGAACATCGCTTTTGGCCAGCACCGGGCGAAGAATGTCGGCACCCCCTCCCTGGGGATGGACATGATCAAGGACGACGCCGATAGCGGGCGCATCGCTTACAACGGCAAGTTCGATTTCGGCACGGTGGAAGCACGTCTCTACCAGCACAAAATCGACCATGTGATGGACAATTACACCCTGCGCACCTACACGGCCGCCGCCAGCCGCATGAAAGC
Source organism: Sulfuricellaceae bacterium (assembly GCA_050177075.1). GTDB lineage: Bacteria > Pseudomonadota > Gammaproteobacteria > Burkholderiales > UBA9220 > UBA2239. The sequence goes on from JBFXHL010000132.1 coordinate 3,298, forward strand.
GCCCGCCTCCAGCGACGACACCGGCTTCGCCCTGGGCGTGACCCTGCCCCGAGGCAGCAATACCTTCCGCATCGGGGTGGATGGCAACAACAACGATTTCAACGTCTACCAGCAGAGCGCGAACAACCCGGCCATGGTGAGCGACCTGTTCGTCAACAACAGCCGCGATCGCTGGGGTGTCTACGGCGAATGGGAGGCCAATCCGGCTGCGGCTTGGCGTACGTTGCTGGGCCTGCGGGCGGACACAGTAAAAAGCTCGGCCGGGGCCATTGCCCGCAAGATGAGCACGGACAGCGCGCTGGACCAGGCCGCCTTCAACAATGCTGGCCGCGACAAGACCGACCACAACTGGGATCTTACCGCCAGCGCGCGCTACGCCGCCAACGCCGCCATGGCGTGGGAATTCGGCTTTGCCCGCAAGACACGTTCCCCCAGCCTGGTGGAGCGCTACCTGTGGAAGCCTTCCAGCACCTACGGTTCGGCGGATGGGCGCAACTACCTGGGTAATGTTGATCTCAAGCCGGAGGTCTCCCACCAGATTTCCGCCGGCTTCGACTGGAAAAGCGGCAGCGCTTACATCAAGCCGAGTCTGTTCTACAACCGGGTCAACGACTATATCCAGGGGGTGGCGGCTACTAGCCCCGGTGGAGTCTCGGTGCTGAAGTTCAGCAACATCAACGCCGAGCTTTACGGGATGGACGGCGCTTTCGGCTATGCCTTCAGCGATGCCTGGAAGCTGGACGGGGTGCTGTCCTACGTGCGTGGCAAGAACCGGGATAACAGCGACAATCTGTACCGCATCGCTCCCCTGCGCCTGACGCTGGCGCTGGATTACGCCAAGGGACCGTGGAACGCCACGGCGGAAGTCAAGGCCGCCGCCCGCCAGAACAAGGTTTCCGCCTACAACGGGGAAACCGAGACCGGTGGCTGGGGCATCCTCAATCTGCGCGGCGCCTATCGCTTCGCCAAACAAGGCAGGGTGAATTTCGGCGTGGAGAACCTGTTCGACAAGTATTACGCTGACCACTTGTCGGGCAAGAACCAGGTCAACAACGCCGCCCTCGGCGGCGACTTGGCCGTGGGGCAGCGTTTGCCCAGCCCCGGCCGTTTCTTCTATCTGGCCGCCGAGTATGGGTGGTAAGTTGATTTTTGGGAAAGGAGAGCAGAATGCGTAACACCTTATTGATGGTAGTGCTGGCTACCCTGACCGTATCCACCGCCAGCTTCGCCCGGGGCGGCGGTGGCGGGGGAATGGGCGGGGGAATGGGAGGCATGGGAGGCGGCATGCAGAGCGGCCGAGGCATGTCGAGCCAGGACGACAGCTCCTACCGCGGCACCCAGCGTAAACAAGAGCAGGTCCAGGAACGGGTACAGGAGCAGAACAAGGAACAGGTGCGCGAACAGAACCGGGAGCAGGTGCGCGACCAAGTGCGCCAGCAGCCCGGCGCTAGCCAGTAAGGAACCAGTTCTGTCCCGGAGGGGCGAGAGCTTATCCTTTCGCCACGATATAATGAGCCGGTGGAAGCTCGACATCGGATCCTGACCGGGGAAACATCCAGTGTGGGGCGGCGCTTCGGCGCCGCCCTCGGCGTTTCTTTGGCGGTGCATTTGGCGCTGATGTTCGGGGTGAAAGTGGTTCCCTCGGCGGGGCCCGCTGCGGCGCAGCCGGCGGTGATACAGGCCCGCCTGGTGGAGGCGCCAGCACCCCAGGCCGAGCCGGCTCCGCAAGCCGAGCGGGTTGTCGCGCCAACGCCCCCCCCCCACCCCCAAGAAATGCCGGTGCCGAAGAAGGAATCCCAGCCCCCCCTCCCGGAGCCGCACCCCGCACCGTCAACGACTTCGGCGCCCCCTGCGCCCGAAAAGGCGAGTTCCTTGCCGGCGGTGAACCTGCCCCTGGCCGAGGACCCCACCTACTACCCGGCCAGCCAGGTGGACGTCCATCCCCAGGCCTTGCAAAAGATCGAGCCCGCCTACCCGGATCGGGCGGCGGACATGGCCATCGAGGGGGAGGTGACCCTGCTGCTGCTGGTCGACGAATACGGCGTGGTGCGC
>JBFXHL010000133.1:0-5260 GCA_050177075.1 Sulfuricellaceae bacterium
GGTGGGACCCGAACTCGGAATTCAAGCCCCTGCACGACATCAACCCGCTGCGCCTGGACTGGATCGACCAGCATGCGGCCATCGCAGGCAAGAAGGTCATCGACGTCGGCTGCGGCGGCGGCATCCTCAGCGAATCAATGGCCGACCGGGGGGCGGAGGTCACCGGCATCGACCTCGGCGAAAAGGCCCTCAAGGTCGCGCGCCTGCACCTGCTGGAATCGGGCCGCAAGGTCGATTACCGGCTGGTCGCCGCCGAGGACATGGCCGCGCAGAATCCATCTGCTTTTGACGCCGTCACCTGCATGGAAATGCTCGAGCATGTGCCCTCGCCCGCTTCCATCGTGCAGGCCTGCGCTCAGCTCGTCAAACCCGGCGGTTGGGTGTTCTTCTCCACCTTGAACCGCAACCTCAAGAGCTACGCCTTCGCCGTTCTGGGCGCGGAATACCTCCTGAAAATGCTGCCCAAGGGCACGCACGACTACGCCAAGTTCATCAAGCCCGCAGAACTGGCCGGGTTTGCCCGCGGCGCCGGCCTGGAAGTGGTCGACCTCGTCGGCATGAGCTACAACCCCCTCACCAGGACCTACGCGCTGGGAAACGACACCGGCGTTAACTACCTGATGGCCTGCCGCAAGCCATGATCCAGGCCGTTCTCTTCGACCTCGACGGCACCCTGGTCGACACCGCCCCCGACCTCGGCTACGCCCTCAACCTGCAGCGCAGCCTGCACGGCCTGCCGCCGCTGTCCTTTGACGCCATCCGCCCGCAGGCCTCGCACGGCGCGCGCGGCCTCTTGATGCTGGGCTTCGGCCTCAAGCCCGAAGACAGCGGCTTCAACCCCATGCGCCAGGAATTCCTGCAGCTTTACGCCGACAACCTCTGCCGCCACTCGCGCCTGTTCGACGGCGTGGCCGAGGCCCTGGCCGAGCTGGAAGCGCGCAAGCTGCCCTGGGGCGTGGTCACCAACAAGCCGGCGCGCTTCACCGAGCCCCTGCTCTCCCTGCTGGATTTGGCCGAGCGCGCCGCCTGCGTCGTTTCCGGCGACACCTGCCCCGAACCCAAGCCCCACCCCGGCCCCCTGCTCCACGCCAGCTCCCTCATCGGCATTCCCGCCGGGCAATGCCTCTATGTGGGCGATGCCGAGCGCGACGTCGAAGCCGCCCGCAAGGCCGGCATGCCCTGCATCGTCGCCCATTACGGCTACCTCGGCGAGAATGACGCCCCCGACGCCTGGGGCGCAGACGGACTCATCCACCGACCGCAGGAACTGCTGAATTTCCTTGGCGCTTGAACTTTCTCCCCGAATCCCCATCTGAAGGACTACAATCTGAATTGCCAAGTTTCCCAGGGGCCGACCTGGCTTCGACGTGGGTCGCAAAGCAGAGCAGGGCATACCGAGGGTCAGAGCACCTCGTAAATCCAACTGAAAATTTATAGTCGCCAACGACGAAAACTACGCCCTGGCCGCCTAAGGCCAGGACCCACACCGGATCGTTCATGGGCCGGGCCGGGTAAAACCGGCAGTGGGTTAATCAACATGAAATCGCGTTTGCCCGGGTGGCTTGGTCAAACGTTAAATCAAGGCCACTCGCTCGATGCCAGCCTGTCCGGCCGGCGTGCATCGGGTTAAAACCAAACGACCGGAATAAGTATGTAGAACTGCCTGTAGAGGGCTTGCGGACGCGGGTTCGATTCCCGCCGGCTCCACCATTTCAAAAAGACAGACCCGTCCACTAACCGCGTCCGGTTATTGGGCGGGTTTTGTTTTTCTTCGTATTGTCAGCGACTTACGTCGCTTTCAGGGGGTTGGCGCTGCCGCCCCGATCACTCCCGTTTCGGGAAATCCGTCATACCCCGCTTCTCTTTCGCCTCATCATTCTCCGCATTCTTACCCCCATTCTCCGGACCTCGTCCGGTGTCCTGCATTTTTTCCTGCAACCGTTGTTCGGCGATTTCGTCGGCAAACTGGTTGATACTCTTCATGATTCCGTCAAACAGGTCGTTGATGTCCATTGTCGGTGGCTCCTCGTTTTGGATTATGCCCTTACTTACCGGAGAGACGGAGACAAAAACGCAGGACAGCGTTTTTGAACGCCTGCAAGGCGGCCCCGAAGGGGTGAAGCGCAGGGATGCGCGGAATAAAGTGTCGGGCGGAGGCTGAATTTTTTCGTGCTGGCCGTCTGAGGGCTTACTTACCGTGTGGCGCTGGGATGTGTGTCGGAAAAAAACCGCAACTGACCAAGATTCCCCGTTTTCTTCTTGTCTTTATGGGTGGCCAGGGTTATCTTTCTTTATCAATTTTTCGCTACGAATCTCTTCCGAACGGTGAGGTCATGGATAAAATCGACAAATGGCTGACCATTGATGAACTGGCAAGCTACATCAAAATGAGCCGGACCAAGCTCTATGGCATGGCCCAGCGCGGCGAGGTTCCCGCCTCGAAGATCGGCAACCAGTGGCGTTTTGACCGGGAGGAGATCGATCAGTGGATGAAGGCGCACGCGACCGGTAAAGGGGGTTCGAAGGCATGAGCGCACTGGAAATCAAACGAGACGAAAAGAAGGGAAAAATCTGGAGCCATGTGCGCAGCAAATGGCTGGTGGAAACGCCCGAAGAGACGGTGCGCCAGGAATATTTGCTGGTGCTGGTCAACGAGTATGGTTTCGCCCTCGATCAGATCGCCGAGGAGATGGACCTGACCGGCCGGGGTTCAGCTTCCGCCCGCGCCGATTTTGTCATCTGGCGCACCGCCCAGGACAAGGCCGACGACAACGCACCCTTTATCATCGTCGAATGCAAATCCGATAACGTCACCATCAAGCCGCAAGATTACAGCCAGGGTGAAAACTATGCCCGTATCTGCGGCGCACCGTTCTTCGTTACCCACAACTCGCGGGAAACCAAATACTGGCGGGTCAAGAAAGACAAGGTGCCTGGCTACACGGAAGAGATCGAAAATATTCCCCATGGCGACGCCTCGGACAAGGACATCGAGGAACTGCTCTCCAAGCTCCGCGCCTTCAAGGAAAAGGAATTCGCCGACCTGCTGCACAAGTGCCACAACATCATCCGCAACCGTGAGAAGAAAGACCCGGCGGCCGCCTTCGATGAAATCGCCAAGGTGCTGTTCATCAAGGTCTACGTGGAACGCTCACTGCTCACCCGGCGCAACAAGACCAACCTTTTTACCGTCGAGGTGCTGAAAAACCAGATCGCCGAAAACCCGCTGGACAACCTCTTTCAGGAAACCAAGCGGGCCTACGCCGCCGACAAGATTTTCGAGGACGACGAACGCATTAACCTCAAACCCGCCACCGGCGAGGCCATCGTCAAGGAGTTGGAGAAATACAACCTTTCCGACACCAGCGAGGACGTGAAGGGCGTCGCCTTCGAACGTTTCCTTGGCCGCACCTTCCGGGGCGAGATCGGCCAGTTTTTCACTCCGCGCACCATCGTCGAATTCATGGTGCACATGGTCGACCCGCAGGAGGGTGAGATTGTCTGCGACCCGGCCAGCGGCTCGGGCGGCTTTCTGATCCGCGTATTCGAGATCGTGCGCGAAAAGATCCTCGCCGACGCCGACCGCGAGTACAACGCCTTCAAGGCCGAGGTCGAAAAGGACACATCGCTCACCGAGGAGCAGCGGGCCAAGAAGCTTCAGGACAAATTCACCGAGGTGCAGGCACTCATCGACCAGAAACGCGAGGGTTCCCGCTTGTGGAAGCTCTCCAATCGCTGCATCTACGGCACCGACGCCAACGACCGCATGGCCCGCACCAGCAAGATGAACATGATCATGCACGGCGACGGTCACGGCGGCGTCCACCACCACGACGGCTTTCTGAACGTCAACGGCATCTTCGAGGGGCGTTTCGACATCATCCTCACCAATCCGCCCTTTGGGGCCAATGTCGAGCCCACCGACAAGGTGCTAGAGGTGGATGTCAAGGTCAATCCGGACGCCGAAGAACGCTATCTGAAGGAATACGGAGACCTCTACCGTGAGGCCCAGAACCGGGTGAAGGCCGCGCTCAACAAGCCCATCGCCAGCCTGTTCGACCTGCCCAAGAGCGACAAGGCCAAGATCAAGACCGAGGTGCTCTTTATCGAGCGCTGCCTCGACCTGCTCTCACCCGGCGGCCGCCTGGGCATCGTGCTGCCGGAAGGCATTTTCAACAATCCGTCGCTTGCCTATGTGCGCGAATTCACCGAAGACCGCGCCTTCCTCCGCGCCGTGGTCAGCCTGCCGCAGGAGACCTTTGTCAGCTCCGGAGCCAGCGTGAAATGCTCGCTGCTCTTCCTGCAAAAGTTCACCGAGGAGGAACAGCAGCAATTCGACGAGACCTACGCCACCGCCAAGGCCGAGATCGAAGCCCGGTACGCCGATGAGATCAAAGCGGAACGGGAGCGGCTGGAAAGCGAAATCGAGGCGGCCAGGCAGGCCAAGGACGCAGAAAAGCGCAAGGCCCTGCAAAAGGAGCTCAAGGACTACCTGAAGGCGATGGAAATCCGGCGGATCACCGAGGCGCGGCAATTGCTCAAGGAACGCTTCAACTACCCCATCTTCATGTACGAGGCGGAAAAGGTCGGCATTTCCGCCACCGGCGAAGAGGATCAGAACGAACTTTACCCCAACCCCAACCAGCCAGCCGATTGCGACAAGACCTGCCTGGAGTGGTACCGGGAGTTTCTGGCTGACCCGAGCGCCTTTGCCGTCGCGGGAGGGGCTGAGTGATGGAGGCAGTGGCCCCAATCTCTAAACGGCCAAGCTGTATTTTATGGTCGGAAATCGAAAAGTGGACGCCCGAATCCCTCCTGCTTCGTTTTGGCAAGCTACCTGAAGGCTGGCGTTTATTGCCTGTGGGTGCTTTCGCTACTCAACTGGAGAACAAAGAAAAGGTTGAGCCGGAAAGCGAATACCGAATGGCGGGGGTCCGTTGGTATGGCGAAGGCGTCTTTCACCGCGAAACGGTTGTGGGCAAGGAGCAAAGCGCGAATTACCTTTACCCTCTCAAACCGGGAGCAATTATTTACAATCGATTGTTCGCCTGGAAGGAATCATTTGCCGTTGTTCCAGAGGATCTGAACGGTTATTACGTTTCCAATGAATTTCCGCAATTCGAGATAGACCAAGCCATAGCCTTACCCAAATACGTTTATCTCCTTTTCAATACCAAAAAGATTATTGGCGCGGTGAATGCCGCTTCCATTGGTTCGGCAGCGATCAGTAGAAACCGCTTTAAGGAATCCGACTTCCTTG
>JBFXHL010000134.1:0-5244 GCA_050177075.1 Sulfuricellaceae bacterium
ATCTGACATCCGCCGCATGATCGAAGGGGTCCAGGGCGAAGCGCGGGAAGCGGTCGCCATCATGGAAAACGGCATGGAGGGCGTGGAGGAAGGCCTGCGCCTGGCGGAGGAAACCGCCTCCGACAACCAGGAAATCCACGCCATCGTGGAGAACCTGTTTCAGACCATGCACTCGGTATCGGAAAACACCCGCCAGCACAGCGACAGCGCCCGGGCCACGGCGGCGGTCACCGCCAAGATGAAGGATTCCGCCGAAACCCTGCACCACATCGCCGACCTGGTGAACACCACCGCCGGCCGCCTGCACGAGCTGGTGGGGCGCTTCCAGGTCAGCCAGGCGCGGGCCTGATCAGGCGGAGCGCAATGTCTCCAGGGGCGGCCGCCGGGCGATGTTCCGGGTGGCCCACAGGCCGGCGGCGGACACCCCCAGGGTGCCCGCCCCCAGCCCCGCCAACCACAGCCAGGGGTTGAATTCGTAGGACAGGTGGAACACCCGTTCCGCCAGGACCCAGCCCAGGAAGGTGGCCCCCAGGGCCGCCACCGTCCCGGCGAGGGCGCCGATGCCGGCGAACTCGGCCATCTGCACGCTGAACAGCTGCTTCCGGCTCGCCCCCAGCACCCGCAGCATGGCCGCCTCGAACTGGCGCTCGTCCCGGCTCGCCGCCACGGCGGCGTAGAGCACCGTCACCCCGGCCAGCAAGGTGAAGAGAAAGACGAATTCCACCGCGCTGCCCACCCGCTCCATCACCCCCCGCACCTCGGCCATCACCGCCGCCACGTCGATCACCGTCAGGTTGGGAAAGGCGCGCACCATCCGGTCCAGCAGGCGCTCCCGCCCCGGTGGCAGGTAGAAGGCGGTGATGTAGCTGGCAGGGAAACCCTCCAGCAACCCGGGCGCGGCGATGACGAAGAAATTCACCCGGAAGGAATCCCACTCCACCTTGCGCAGGCTGGAAATCCGCGCGCTGAAGGAGCTTCCCGCCACGCCGTAGGTGAGGACGTCTCCGACGTGGAGGCCGAGGGTCTTGGCGATGCCCTCCTCCACCGACAGGGTGCCGTCCCCCGCCTTCAGCCAGCGCCCCCCCACCAGGCGGTTGTCCGGCGGCAGGGCGGCGGACCAGGAAAGGTTGAACTCCCGCTCCGCCAGGCGCCGCGCCCGTTCGTCCGCGTAGTCGGCGGGATTGACCGCGCGGCCGTTGACCGCCAGCAGCCGCCCCCGCACCATGGGGAGGAAGGCCGGCGCTTCCCGGCCCTGGCTGATGAAAAAGGCCCGCAGGGGCACCGTCTGGTCGGGCTGGATGTTGATGACGAAGCGGTTGGGAGCTTCCGGCGGCAGGGTGGCCTGCCAGCTTCCCAGCAGGTCTCCCCGCACCATGGTCAATACCAGCAGGGCCATCAGGCCGAGGCCGAAGGCCGCCACCTGCCACACGCTGGACGCGGCCCGGCGGCGGATGTTGCCCAGGCCGTGGCGCCACAGGGCGCCGCCGTTGCCGCGCCATCCCAGCACGCCCACCAGCCCCATCACCAGCCCCCAGGAGAGGAGCGAGACCCCCGCCAATCCCGCCAGGACGTACAGCCCCTGCCTGGCGTCCCCCGCCTGCCATATCAGCAGGGCAGCCATCACCGCCGCCCCCAGGGCATGGCCGGCGAGGGTGGTGCGCCCCGGCCCTCCCAGTTCCTGGCGCAGCACCCGCAGGGCCGGCACCTCCTTCAGGCGCAGCAGGGGCGGCAGGGCGAACCCCAGCAGGAGGGCGAGGCCGATCAGCATCCCCTGGAGAGCCGGCAGAAACGTCGGCAGGGGCAGGGGCAGGGACGCGCCGCTTACCAGCCGCCCCAGCCAGCCTTCCAGCAGCCACTGGGCGCCGTAGCCGATGAGGCAGCCGGCGGCGCCGGCGGCCAGGCCGAGGAACAGCAGTTGCAGCAGATAGAGGCGGAAAATCGTCCCCTGCTCCGCCCCCAAGGTGCGTAGCAAAGCGCAGGCATCCCAGTGGCGGCGGGTATAGCGCCGCACCGCCAGGGCCATGGCCGCCGCGGCGAGAGTCGCCGCCACCAGGGAGGAAAGGCCGAGGAACTTCTGCGCCCGTTCCAGGGCGGCGCGGATTTCCGGCTGGGCGTCCCGCACCCCCTCCAGGCGCTCCCCCCGCTCCAGGCGCTTGGCGGCCCAGGAACGGTAGGCCGCCACCCCCCGCCCCGGTCCTGCCAGCAGCAGACGGTAGTTCACCCGGCTGCCCTCCTGCACCAGACCGGTGGCGGGAATATCCGCCAGGTTGAGAAGCAGGCGGGGTGCGATGGAAAACAGGTTGCCCGCCCGGTCCGGCTCCTGGGCGATGAGGGCAGTGACCTTGAGACGGACGCCGCCCACCTCCAGCACGTCGCCCAGGCGGGCCCCCAGGCGAAGCAGCAACTGGCCCTCGGCCCAGGCGGTGCCGGGCGCGGGTAGGCCGCCCGCCACGCGGCGCCCGCCGTGGCCATCGTCCAGCAGCAGCTCCCCGCGCAGGGGATAGCCGGGCTCCACCGCCTTGATCTCCGCCAATTGGCTGCTCTCCCCCCGCACCACCATGCTGGGGAAGGTCAGGGTGAGGCTGGCGGACAGCCCCCGCCGTGACGCTTCCTCGGCGTAACGGCCGTCGGGCTCATGGTCGCTGCTCAGCACCAGGTCCGCCGCCAGAAGGCGGTTGGCCTCCCGATCCAGGGCCACCTTCACCCGGTCGGTGAAGAAACCCACCGTGGTCACCGCCGCCACGGCCACCACCAGGGAAGCCGCCAGCACCCTGAGCTCTCCCGCCCGCCACTCGCGCCACAGCAGACGCAAGGCAAAAGCCAGTTGCCCGAGGAAGGCTCTCATTGCTCCCGCAGCCTTCCCTCCGCCAACAGCAGACGGCGGCCGCAGCGGCTGGCCAGGTGCTCGTCGTGAGTCACCAGCACCAGGGTGGTGCCCTGCTCCCGGTTCAGCTCGAACAGCAGGTCGATGATGCGCTCGCCGGTGGCCGTGTCCAGGTTGCCGGTGGGCTCGTCGGCGAAGAGCAGCTTGGGTCCGGGAGCGAAGGCCCGGGCGATGGCCACCCGCTGCTGTTCGCCGCCGGACAGCTGGCGCGGGTAATGGCCCAGGCGGTCCGCCAGCCCGACGCGCTCGAGCACCGCCGCGGCGGCCGCGCGGGCGTCGGCCTGGCCGCGCAGCTCCAGGGGCAGCATGACATTCTCCAGGGCTGTGAGGGACGGCAGGAGCTGGAAGGACTGGAACACGAAGCCCACCAGCCGCCCCCGCAGGGCGGCGCGGCCGTCCTCGTCGAGGGTGAACAGGCTCACCCCGTCCAGGTGGACAGTTCCGGCGTTGGGGGAATCGAGGCCGGCGAGCAAGCCGAGGAGGGTGGATTTGCCGGTGCCGGAAGCCCCCAGCACCGCCACCGACTCCCCGCGCTGGACGGTGAAATCCAGGTTGCCGAGGATGGTGAGGCGCTCTCCTTCGTTGTCGACGACTTGCTTGGCCAGGCCGGCGGCCTGCAAAATGGGCGTGGAGGTGTCGTTATGCATAGGCTGCGTTTTCTTCTACTCGCTTTACTGCTGTGTTTGCCCATCTCGGCCGGCGCCCGCACCCTGCTGGTGTTCGGCGACAGCCTCTCGGCGGGCTACGGCCTCGCCCGGGGCGAGGGCTGGGTGAGCCTGCTGGAAGCCCGGTTGGCGAAGGAACAGCCCGGCTGGCAGGTGGTCAACGCCAGCATCAGCGGCGAAACCACCCAGGGTGGCGCCTACCGCATCGCCGCCGCCCTGAAGGCCCACCGCCCGGCGGTGGTGGTGATCGAACTGGGCGCCAACGACGGTTTGCGGGGCCTCTCCCTGGACGCCACCCGCGCCAATCTGGAAGCCATGCTCAAGGCCTGCCGCGCCTCCCGGGCGAAGACGGTGCTGGTGGGCATGCAGCTTCCCCCCAACTACGGCAGGGAGTATACGCGAAAGTTCCGCGAGCTCTTCCCGCAGCTGGCGGGGCAGCACCATGCCGCCCTGGTGCCCTTCCTCTTCGAGGGCATCGCTGCCGAGCGGGACATGTTCCAGGCCGATGGCCTGCACCCCAACGCCGCCGCCCAGCCGCAGTTGCTGAATAACGTCTGGCGGGCCCTGGCGCCCCTTCTTCGTTAAGAATAGGGTATACTCCTTTGAAATCCATATGAAAACCCTTTCCCTGTCGAAACCGGTCAAGATCGCCGCCTCCCTCGCCCTGCTGCTGGCCGGGGGGCTGACCCTTGCCGGCCCCATCCTGCTGCGGCCGCCGGAAACGCCCACGGTCACGATGCCCAAGAAGGCGCCCAAGCCGACGCCCTACCAGCTGATGAAGCAGAAGGAAAAACAGGAGAACGAGGCCAAGCTGCTGGAGGCGGCCCGCAAGGGCGACGACAAGACCGTCGGCGAGCTGCTGGACAAGGAACTGGACCTCAACGTCCGCGACGCCAAGGGCAACACGCCCCTGATCGAGGCGGCGAAAAAACCGTCCCTGGCCGTAGCACAACTGCTGCTGGACAAAGGGGCCGATCCCAACCTGTCCAACAACGCCGGCGATTCCGCCCTGCTGGAAGCGGTGAAGGCCAACCAGAGCGACCTGGTCAAGCTGCTGCTGGACAAGAGCGCCAGCCCCGCCCAGGCCAACGCCAAGGGGGAAACGCCCCTGTCCGTCGCCCTCGCCCGGGGCCAGGCCGCCATGGTTCAGCTGCTCAAGCCCAGCAGCGAACAGGTGAACGCCGTCCAGGCCAATCAGGACACCCCGCTCATCGACGCCCTGCGCAACCGCCGCCAGGACATGGTGAAAACCCTCCTCGCCGCCGGCGCCGACATCAACGCCAAGAACGCCAACGGCGACGCGCCCATCCACGTGGCGGTGAAGGAAGGCGATCAGGACGCCCTCAAGCTGCTGCTGGCCAACAAGGCCGATCCCAACTTGGGGGACAAGGACGGCGATACCCCCCTCATCCTCGCCGCCACCCTAGGACAGCTGACCATCGCCCAGACCCTTCTCGGCGCCGGGGCCGACGTGAACCGTTCCAACGCCAAGGGGGAGACCCCCCTGCACCGGGCCGCCGCCAACGGAGACATCGCCATGACCAACCTGCTGCTGGCCCGCAAGGCCGACATCAACGCCCGCAACCAGGCCGGCGCCAGTCCGCTCTACCTCGCCACCGCCAGCGGCAACGAGCTGCTGCTGAAACTCCTGCAGGAGAAGGGCGCCGACCCCAACACCCGCGACCTGATGGGCAA
>JBFXHL010000135.1:0-5230 GCA_050177075.1 Sulfuricellaceae bacterium
CTTCGCAACTTCACCTTACAGCCAATCGGCCCGATGGCCACCTCGCCAATCCCGTCCAGGCTGGAGGCCATCCCCCGGCCTGGACGACTCCAGAATTTACACCACCTCCGTGGACTCTACCGTTGAAGAAGCTTGATCAAAGTGAGCCAGAGTCGCCCAAACCGCGCTCCGTGGTGGCGTCGCAACGAGGTTCCCTGCTGAAAAGGGATTGAGACTACCAGTATCGGCGGAAGTTCCTGCCACCAAGGATCATATAGCGGGACAGGGCGTCGGCGAAGCGGTGGAGTTCGTCGGGCGGGCCGTGAAGACGACTTCCTGTCGGTAACGTCGCCTGCGCATGCGGGTCGGGAGCGGGCCGGAGGCGGCAGCGGCGCAAAGCGCAGCAGCCCTTGGAACACGGCCAGCGGGTGTTCGACGGCGCGTTCGGCGCGGATTCTTTGCAGCGTGACGACGAGTATACGCCAGGAGAGCCGGGAGAGCGCCTCGAAAGGCGGCGCCGCAACCGCACACCATCAAAGGTCGTTGAGCATCACCAGGGAAATTTCAAGCCATACGGCCAGCGCGAACCTGGCGCGAAAAGGATGGGAACTCCGGTTTCACGCCGGAGCAGGGGAGATGTGCGCGAGGTCAGATGTCATGCCGGGTATCAATAGGGTATCAAAATCGGGTAGGAGGGGGCCTCACGGCCCCCGTCCTCCCACACCACCGGGCGTACGGTTCCGTACCACGGCGGTTCACGTCACACATTGCCACCTGCGTAGCTGGTCGAGCAGCGACACGAGTCCACAGGCATCAAAGAATTTCTTGGGATAGGCCAGATGCATGTGCGAAGCCCCGGCGTTCCACCACGGACCCCGCCCGTTGGTGGCCGACCGCCACGCTTGCTCCTCGGACAATCCTCGCCGCATCAGGTTTCTCGCCCGCGCATAAGGGCGTTTCCAGTGGCGCCAGAGCAGGCAGCGCAGTTTCCGGCGCAGCCATTCGTCCAGTTCCTCGAAAGCTCCCTTGACCTCCGCCAGCTTGAAGTAGTTCACCCAGCCCCGCAGCTTCGGTCGTAACGTGTCTATCGTGTGCGCAAGCGAGCGGCCCCGCCCTTTACGGAAGAGTTCCCGGACGTTCCCCTTGAACCGCTTCACGGTCTGCGGGGCGACCTTCAGCCGAGGCTCTTTGTGCCACGTCATCGAATAGCCCAGGAACTTTCGCTTCCAGGGGCGCTCCACCGCACTCTTGGCCACGTTGACCCGCAACTTCAACCGGTCTGTCAGAAACTGCGTGAGGGAGGCCATCACGCGCTCGCCCGATCGCCGTGTCCGCACGTAGATGTTGCAGTCGTCGGCGTAACGGCAAAACGCATGTCCTCGCTTCTCAAGCTCCTTGTCCAGGTCGTCCAGAAGGATGTTGGACAAAAGCGGAGACAGAGGGCCGCCTTGCGGCGTGCCTTCCGTCCGCTGGCACATCAGACCCCCGGTGAGCATTCCCGCTTGCAGGTAGCGCCGGATCAGTCCGAGCACCCGCTTGTCTTCGACCTTGCGCGCCACGCGTGCCATGAGCACATCGTGGTTGACCCGGTCGAAGAACTTCTCCAGGTCCATGTCCACGACCCACCGTCGCCCTTCGGACGCGAATGCGCGTGCCCGAAGGACGGCTTGGTGCGCATTGCGACCAGGGCGAAAGCCGTAACTGGATTCGGAGAAGCCGGAATCGAAGATCGGGGACAGGACCTGATGCATGGCCTGCTGGATGAGCCGGTCCAGGACCGTCGGGATACCCAATTGACGCACCCCGCCGCCAGGCTTGGGGATTCCCACCCCACGTACCGGGTGGGGCCTGTAGCGCCCCGCCAGCAGTTCTTCTTTGATGCGCGGCCATTCCCGGCGCAGAAAGGGCAGCAGCATATGGACAGTCGTGCCGTCCACACCCGGCGCACCCTTGTTCGCCAGCACCTGTTTCCAGGCCGCCGTCATGTTCTCGCGTTCGACCACCGCCTCCATCAGCCCTTGCCGTGGCGGAGGGGAGTGCTCCTTCGCTGCCGTGGCGTTTGACGCGCCAGCGCCGGCCGTTCGGGGATTCCGTCCCCTACTCTCCGGCGTGGTCACGGACATTGCAGCCCGCGCTTCTGCGTCTGCCTGCGCCATCGAAACTCAGGCTCCCGTCCCATGTTCCGTATTCGGGCCTTCGGTCCGGTCGACAGACCTACTATGCCCTCGGCTGACTTCTGCCCGCACATCCCAGCGCCTTGCGACGCCAGTAGCCCAAGGCACACGGGCAGACCTCCCCGGGTAATGCGCACCAACCGTCACGCTTATGCCCGTCGCATCTACGACCGCGCCTTCCGTGCAGGTATCGGACTTTAAAGACACTTGCCTTCTCATCCGACGCGGCCGCCTCGTATGCGCTTCCTGTTCGTCGGGCCAGCGCTTTGCCTGCGGCTTCCTTCAGATTCCACCTCGCGATGGACACCCTTGCCGTCCGGCTACCAGTTCCCCCTGCCGGGTCTGGAGAGGACTTACACCTCCGAGTTGGCGCGATCCAGGTGAACGGGAAAAAGAAATGGGAGAAGGTCGGCTGGCGTTCGGAAGGCTATACACCCCAAGTTGCCGCTGAATTGCGGGCGGAACGCGTCAAAAAGGCCCGGCATGGCGAGGAAGTGAAGACAGCTCGGGAGATCGCCTTCGAGCGGGCTATGACCGACCGAACCATTGCCGAACTGGCACATGCCTACTTTGAGGCCAAGGGGGGCACCCTCAAAGGCGTCGTGACGGATCGCAACCGCTTCGAGAAACATATCCGCCCGGTCCTTGGCGGCTTTCGGGCCAGCAAATTGTCGCCGCTCGACATCGTCCGCCTGCGCAAAACCATGGAGGGCAGGGCGGCGGCGACTGTCTGGAATGCCCTGGAACTGTTGCGGCGTATCGTCAATTTCGGTCGTAAGGCGGGGCTGTGCCCCGCGCTCAAGTTCACCATCGAGATGCCCCAAAAGGACAACGAGGTTGTGGAATATCTTGAGCCCGAGCAGGCAGCCCGATTTATGGAGGTGCTTGAGGCTTGGCCGTCGCGGGATGTGTCGCGCATGCTCAAGCTGGCCATGTTCACTGGGTTGCGGCGCGGCGAGATTTTCAAGCTTACGGATGATGCCCTGGATTTCCAGCAAGGTTTTATTCTGCTGCGTGCTCCCAAAGGGGGGCGCACCACTTCCATCCCCATGAGCGGCATCGCCAGGGAAATCCTGCTGGAGCAGATAGCCTGGCGTGATGAACGGTTTCCCAACAGCCATTACCTTTTCCCCGGTCGGGGCGGTGCAAAGCGAGTTGACTCGGGCGCAGCTGACCGCATTAAGGTGGCGGCGGGACTCCCCAAGCGTTTTCGTATCTTTCATGGCCTACGCCACCATTTCGCCGTGACCCTGGCCAACTCCGGCCAATTCAGCCTGGACATGATCGGTGAATTGCTTACGCATAAAGGCACGGCCATGACGCGCCGCTATGGCCAATTTCTGCCGGACACGGTCAAGCGGGCCAGCGATGCGGCGGCGGAGTTGCTCTCCTGCCAGGTGAGAGCGAAGCTCGCGCCAGTCAAGGACAAGAACGTGGTTGGCATACGAGGAGGCAAGTAGCCCATGCCGGGAGAAGCGTTCTTTCCGGTATCGAAATTGCCATGACGCGGCGTGAGCATACCCCGCTTCATTTCCCTGGTGGTTCGCGCGATAGCAGTTGAGTGGTTTTGTTGAAGAAGCTTGATCAAAGCGAGCCAGTGTCGCCCAAATCGCGCTCCGTGGTGGCAGGTTCGCGGAAAGAGGCCTTGGAATTCAGTCCCGGCCAGGGTATTGGGAGAGGGAGTCGCAACGAGGTTCCCTGCTGAAAAGGGATTGAAACCTACCATGGGGAGGAACTGGAGCTTGAAGTTGAAGTCGCAACGAGGTTCCCTGCTGAAAAGGGATTGAAACTGATTCACCTCGTGCTTTCTTGATGGCGTTGCCGCGTCGCACCGACGTTCTCTGCTGAAAAGGGTGGGACACTCCGCTACGGAGTGTCCCACCTTTTTGTGTTTTGTCGCGTTGCGGCCGTTCTGCCTACGACGCGGCGAGAACTTTTTGCTTTTTTCGAAAGCACATATCCCGCTTGACGCTTTTGCCTGACGCTCGTATCGATTAAAAAATATTCGGAACCACCTCTTATACAGGCCGAGCTAAAACCGGCCAAGGGTGGCGCTGTGGACGAACGCACGAGCACGTCAGATCAGGCCCAGGCGCAGACCTCTGCGCCAGCCGCGTTGTCGCCGCAGGATGCTTCCTCTCACGAGGCCCAGGCGGCAGCAACGGCGCCAGCCTTCTCGAAAGCACCTGGCCTGGACGCATTCACCCTCGACGCCTACGATTTTCTTATCCGCGCCAAGCAACCCCTCATCCTGCCGCCCTACAAAGGGGCGACCCTACGCGGCGGTTTCGGCCATGCATTCCGCCGCATAGCCTGCGCCCTGCGCCACAAAACCTGCCCCGAATGCCTGCTGCGCCGGCATTGCATCTATTCCTACATCTTCGAAACGCCGATGCCGGCCGGATCGGACATCATGCCCGATCAGACGCAGGCCCCGCGCCCCTACGTCCTGGAACCGCCGCAAGAAACGCGACGCGACTATGAACCGGGCGAGACAATACGGTTCGGACTGGTGCTGATCGGTCGGGCGACCAGCTACTTGCCGTATTTCATCTATGCATTCGAGGAACTGGGGAATTTGGGCATTGGTCGGGGCAAGGGAACGTTCGAACTCCTGGAAGTACGCCGCCGAGAGGCAAGCAGTGCGCAAAAGAAGGTCTACCAAGCTGGACAACATGACATAAACCCAGTTGCCCATCCGGTAACTTGGCGACACCTGATCGCCCGGAAGTCATCCATCACAACAGACCTGCACCTCAGATTCACTTCTCCAACTCGCATCGTACACCAAGGCAGCATGGTCGAATCGAGGCTTTCCTTTGCCGTATTACTGCAAAGCCTCGTGCGACGAATTGCCATGCTGTCCTATTTTCATTGCGACAGTCGGTTGGAAGTGCCCGACTGGACGGCGTTTTCGGAAAAGGCGGCGAATGTCACCTGCAACGAGGATGGTGTAGCGGTCTAGGGTTTCTTGGACAGTTTGGGCGCGAAAGTTAGGCGGCCTTTGTGACCTCGACCTTCTGCTGTTCCCTGACCTGAGCCGGAGACCGATAGCCATGCCGGCCGATGCGCCATTG
>JBFXHL010000136.1:0-5226 GCA_050177075.1 Sulfuricellaceae bacterium
AACTCCTCGCTGTAGAGGGGGTTGAGGGGAATCAGTTCCTTGATGGAGTTGATGATGGCCATGGCGTAGGCGCGGACCTCGTCATCCTTGGCCTCGCCCTCGGAGGGATATTCCACCTGGGCCACGTAGGGAGGCTTGTCGGAAATCCAGTGGACGATGCGGAAGCGGGTCACCCCTTCGGCGATGAACTGGAGCTTGCCGTCGGAGCGCATGGGATGGTGCATGCGCGCCACCGTGCCGACTTCGTAGAAGTCCCCCGGCTTGGCGTCCTCGGCGCTGGCTTGCTTGACCAGGGCCAGCCCCACCATCTTGTGGGGGGTATCGCCGATTTTCTTCACCGTCTCCATCCACGGCCCCTCGTTCATCAGCAGGGGTACGGACTGAGCGGGGAAGAACGGCCGCTCGGAAAGGGGCAGGATATACAGGGTGGGCGGCAGCACCTTGGAGGGCACCACCAATCCGGAGGTGCCCCCTTCGGTATCCTGGCCATCGAGAATCTCGCCTTCAATCGGTTCCTGGTCGCTCATGGTTTTTGTCTTATGCGTATAGGTAGCGTCTAAATATGGTTGTCCACCCCGGCAACTTCAAGGGCCATCAGCCATAGGAGAGCCCCATGGCCTCCCGTACGTCGCGCATGGTTTCGCCCGCCAGCTTGCGGGCCTTCTCGCAACCGTCGGCGACGATGCTGCGTACCAGGGTGGGGTCCTCCTCGTACTGCCGCGCCCGTTCCTGGATCGGCGCCAGTTCCTTTAGCACGCCCTCGATCACGGGCTGCTTGCACTCGATGCAACCGATGCCGGCGGTGGTGCAGCCTTCCACCACCCACTTCTTGACGTCGTCGCTGCTGTAGAGCTGGTGGAACTGCCATACCGGGCATTTGTTGGGGTCGCCGCGGTCGGTGCGGCGGACCCGGTTGGTGTCGGTGGGCATGGTGCGGATTTTCTTGGTCACGTTGTCCGGCGTCTCCCGTAGGGCAATCACGTTATTGTAGGACTTGGACATTTTCTGTCCGTCCAGCCCCGGCATCTTGGACGCCTCGGTCAGCAGCGCCTGGGGTTCCACCAGGATCATCTTGCCCCCCCCTTCCAGGTAGCCGAAGAGGCGTTCCCGATCGCCCAGGGAAAGATTCTGGGTTTCGTTGAGCAGGGCCTTGGCCGATTCCAGGGCCTCCTGCTCCCCCTCCTGCTGGAAGCGGGTGCGGAACTCCTCGTACAGCCGTGCCTTCTTGCTGCCCAGCTTCTTGATGGCGTCCCTGGCCTTGTCCTCGAAGCCCGGCTCCTTGCCGTAGAAGTGGTTGAAGCGGCGGGCCAGTTCGCGGGTGAATTCGATGTGGGGTACCTGATCCTCCCCCACCGGCACCTGGTTGGCGCGGTAGATCAAGATGTCCGCGCTCATCAGCAGGGGGTAGCCGAGGAAGCCGTAGGTGGAAAGGTCCTTGTCGGCCAGCTTTTCCTGCTGGTCCTTGTAGGTGGGCACCCGTTCCAGCCAGCCCAGGGGGGTGCTCATGGAAAGCAGCAGGTGAAGTTCGGCGTGCTCCAGCACCTTGGATTGGATGAACAGCGTGGCGTGGGCCGCGTCCACCCCCGCCGCCAGCCAGTCGATCACCATGTCCCAAACGTTCTGTTCGATGGCCTCGGGGCTGTCGTAATGGGTGGTGAGGGCGTGCCAGTCGGCGACGAAGAACAGGCATTCGTATTCGTGCTGCAGCTTGACCCAGTTCTTCAGCACCCCATGATAGTGGCCGAGGTGCAGGTGACCGGTGGGGCGCATGCCCGACAATACGCGTTCGGTATACATCCAGAATTCCTTCGTTAAAGTCCAAACAGAGAAACCAATAGGGAGACCGTAAGGCCGATCAGGGGACTGATAATCGTCCCCAGGACCCCGCTGAACAACAGCAGCACCAGGATCATCAGGCCATAGGGTTCCAATTGGGCATAGCGGTAGGCCAAGCTGTCCGGCAGCAGGCTGACGGCAATGCGCCCGCCATCCAGGGGCAGGATGGGCATCAGGTTGAGCACCATCAGCACGGCGTTGATCTGCACCCCGGCCAAGCCCATGAAAGCAAGGGGTTCGCTGAAGCTGCCCAGGGAGGCGACCATGGCGAACTTCATCACTGCCGCCCACAGCACCGCCATGACCAGGTTGGCGCCGGGGCCGGCCAGTGCCACCCACAGCATGTCCCGCTTGGGGTTGTTCAGGCGGCCGAAATCCACCGGTACCGGCTTGGCCCAGCCGAACAGGATGCCGCCGAAGAGCATCGTCAGGGAAGGAATCAGGATAGTGCCGATGGGGTCGATGTGGCGCAGGGGGTTGAGGCTCACCCGGCCCAGGATATAAGCGGTGCGATCACCGAACATCTTGGCCACGTAGCCGTGGGCCGCCTCGTGGAGGGTGATGGCGAAAATCACCGGCAAAGCGTAAACGGCTATTTTCTGGACGACTGTCAGTTCCATTCAATCCTCTTCCAAGCCCAGGGGCTCCAAATCGCCCTGACCTTTGCGTATCAGGACCGGCGCGTCGCCGGTGAGGTCCACCACGGTGGTCATTTCCATGCCGCAGCAGCCCCCGTCCATGACCAGCTCCACGCTGTGCTCCAGGCGGTCGCGGATATCGTAGGGGTCGCACAGGGGTTCGCTCTCCCCCGGCATGATCAGGGTGGTACTGAGAATCGGCTCCCCCAGTTCCTCCAGCAGCGCCGCCACCACCCGGTTGTCCGGGATGCGGATACCGATGGTGTTGCGCTTGGGATGCTGCAAACGCCGCGGCACCTCCTTGGTGGCCTGGAGGATGAAGGTGTAGGCGCCGGGGGTGCAGTTCTTCAGCAAGCGGAACTGGCGGTTGTCCACCTTGGCGTACTGGGCGATTTCGGACAAATCCCGACACACCAGGGTGAATTGATGGCGCTCGTCCACCTGGCGGATTTCCCGCAGGCGCTCCATGGCCGCCTTGTCGCCGATGTGGCAGCCGAGGGCGTAGCTGCAATCGGTGGGATAGACCAGGATGCCCCCCTGGCGCAGGATGCCCACCGCCTGGTTGATCAGCCGCTGCTGGGGGTTGTCGGGGTGAATGGAAAAAAACTGGGCCATGGTCGTATCAGGCCGCAGGAGCCAAATGCAGGCCCAGGTCGTGCCAATCGTGCCACACGGGGGTGCATTGGGGGGGCAGTTGCGGCAATCGGTCCATGCTGAGGTAGGCCTGTTCCGGGCTGTGGTAATCGGAGCCGCGGGAAGCCAAGAGACCGTGGCGCACCGCCACCTCGGCGAACTGGCGGTTCATGTCCGGCGAGTGGCTGCCGGAAATGACTTCGATGGCCAGGCCGCCGGCCTCCTTGAACTCCGCCAGGAGATTCTCCAAGGTCGTGCGCCCCATGTCATAGCGTCCCGGGTGGGCCAAAACCGGGATGCCGCCGCTGCCGCGAATCCAGTCGATCGCCTCGCCCAATTCCGCCCAGCGGTGGCTGACGTGGCCCGGCTTGCCCTTGACCAGGAATTTCTTGAACACCGCGCGCAAATCCTTGGCATAACCCCGGCTCACCAGGAAGCGGGCGAAATGGGTGCGGCTGATGATGCGCTCGTTGGCGAACTCGTAGGCCCCCTCCAGGCTCCCCTGGATGCCGTGCTTGGCCAGTTCGGCGGCGATGCGCTCCGCCCGGCCGACGCGGCCCGCCCGGATGCTTGCCAATCCCTGCTGGAGAGCGGGAAAGCTGGGGGCGATGCGCAACCCCACCACATGGAGGGTACGTTCGTTCCAGGTGACGGAAATCTCCACCCCGTTCACCAGAGCGATGCCTTCCTCTTCCGCCGCGCGGCGGGCCTCGTCCAGGCCTGCCACGTCGTCGTGGTCGGTCAGCGCCAGCACGGCGACGTTCAGGCCTGCGGCGTGGCCGACCAGTTCCGCGGGAGTGAGGGAGCCATCCGAAACAGTCGAATGACTGTGCAGATCGATGAGGGGTGCCAAGGAGGTGTTCTTGCTTGTGGAAATGGTCTGAATCATAGCAAAATACACCTTTCAAGGAAAACCGAAGCATCCTGCATGAAATTCCTGTTTGACCTGTTTCCCATCATCCTCTTCTTCATCGCTTTCAAGTTTTCCGGCATCTACGTCGCCACCGCCGTCGCCATCGCCGCCACGTTCGCCCAGATCGGCTGGGTGTGGACGAAACACCGCAAGGTGGAACCTACCCTGTGGATCAGCCTGGCCATCATCGTCGTCTTCGGCGGCGCCACCCTGCTGTTCCACAACGAAACCTTCATCAAGTGGAAGCCCACCGTGCTCTATTGGCTTTTCGCCATCATCCTGCTGGTGAGTCAGACCCTGTTCCGCAAGAACCTGATCCAGGCCCTGATGGCCCCGCAGCTTTCCCTGCCGCCCCACGTCTGGTTCAACCTCAACCTCTCCTGGATCGGCTTCTTCGCCGTCATGGGGGGGGCAAATCTTTACGTGGCGGCGAACTTTTCCACCGATAGCTGGGTCAACTTCAAACTCTTCGGCACTCTCGGCCTGATGGTGGTTTTCGTGGTGCTGCAGGGTCTGGCCCTGTCCAAGTACCTCGACAAGGAAACCGAATAATGCTGTACGCCATCGTCGGCGAAGACGCCGCCGGCAGCCTGGAGCGCCGCCTGTCCGCCCGCCCCGCCCATCTGGAGCGACTCAAGGCCTTGCAGGAGGCGGGAAGGCTGGTGCTGGCCGGCCCCTGCCCCGCCGTGGACAGTCCCGACCCCGGCCCGGCCGGCTTCTCCGGCAGTCTGATTGTTGCCGAATTCCCCTCCCTGGCCGATGCCCAAGCCTGGGCCGACGCCGATCCTTATGTGGCGGTGGGCGTCTATGCCCGAGTCTCCGTGAAACCCTTCAAGAAAGTGCTGCCGGCATGAACCGTATCGAAGCCATCCGCGACCGCCTTGCCGCCCTCGCCCCCCTGCGCCTGGACATCGAGGACGACAGCGCCAAACATGCCGGACACAAGTCGGCAGGAGGCGGCGGCCATTTCCGCCTCACCATCGTGTCCGACGCCTTCGCCGGCAAATCCCTGGTCCAACGCCATCGCCTGGTTTACGATGCCCTGGACGACCTGTTGAAACAAAACGAAATCCACGCCCTCAGCATAAAGGCGTACACTGAGCAGGAAATCTGAGTTCACCTGACTTTCACACCCATAAGGACGAAAATTCCATGAAGTCTCTCAAAGCACGTATTCTCCTGGCCGGTTTCGCCGGGATGCTTTCC
>JBFXHL010000137.1:0-5188 GCA_050177075.1 Sulfuricellaceae bacterium
ACCTGATCGACCTGCTTCCCGCCCGGCAGTTCGTCCAGGAACTGCCGGAAAACTTCCCCCTGCGCCAGGAAACCCTGGAACTGTGCCGAAAACTGCGGGAAAAGGGCTTCCGCTTCGCCTTGGGCCACTCCCTGCTGACGGAAGAATACCGTCCGCTGCTGAACATTGCCGATTACGTCAAACTGGAGGCATCCCAACTCGCTCCGCCCTTGCTGGAGAGCTTCGCCCCCCTACCGTCCCCTCCTCGGATCATCGCCACCAAAGTCGAGAGCCGGGCGGATTTCAGTCATTGCAAGGGCCTCGGCATCTCGCTTTTCCAAGGCTATTACTTCGCCAAACCGGAAAACCTGTCCGCCAGAACGCTCAACCCCGCCCTGATGCATGTGCTCGACCTACTCAACAAGGTGCGCATGAATGCCGAGGTGAAGGACATCGAACAGATTTTCAAATTGGACGTGGCCCTGTCCTACCGCCTCCTGCGTTACATCAACTCGGCCGCCATGCACCGGCGCACGGAAATCTCCTCCATCCGCAGCGCCATCACGCTTCTCGGTTATCAGCAGCTCTACCGCTGGCTGACCTTGCTGCTGGTCACCTCCGGCGACGAAAGCGCCCCCGCCCTGGTCAAGACCGCCGTCACCCGCGGCCGGCTCACCGAGCTTCTTGGGCAGAAACACCTTAACAGCTACGAAAGCGACAATCTGTTCATCGTCGGAGTGTTTTCCTTGCTGGACACGCTGCTCGACATGCCCATGGACAAGGTGCTGGAACAGGTCTCTCTGCCGGAGCCCATCTGCGACGCCATGCTCGGCCGGGATAGCCTTTACACGCCCTATTTGTCGCTATCCAAGGCTTGCGAGGCGGGGGAAACCTGGCAAATCGCCCGCTTGGCGGAAAAACTCGCCCTCGAACCGGAACAGGTTAATACCCTGCACCTGGATGCCCTCTCCTGGACGGAAAACATGGGCCTTTAATACCCCGACGCCTCCACGGGGCTCCAGGCGTCACAGGAACCGTAGGTGGGCGTAATCCTGTAGGGCTCTGTCAACATGCACGTACCGCTCACATTGCTCAGGAAATAGAAAAAATTCTCCTCCCTCTCCCGCAGGCCGGCCCATTTCTCGCACGTACAGCAACAGGCCTCGTTTCCGGCCACCCGAAAGACGCTCTGGCGCGATAGCCGCAACTCTTCTTCGAGGTTGGAGGTCCCATTCGAAAAAACTTCCACAGGATAGTTCATAGTTCCACCTCCGAATTCCGATGAGTCGATGGAGACACTTCCCACCATGTCTCGTCAACGGTCTTCGCATCGAACTGCCCCAAGGCACGGACAGGCTCTGCCGCGAAGCAAGACAAGGAATCTTCGCAGCGCGGATAGGGGCACTCGTGGTAGGCCGGATCATGGTTGCACATCCGCGCCAACCCCACCCACGGCCACAAAGGGGTGAAGAGCTGGTAGTCGAAGAGTTGCTGCTGGCGCCCGCCATATTCCGCCACCATCCCCCGCAAGGCTTGGACGAGCGGTTCATCAACCGCCACCTCGAGGCCGTCGCGAAGGCGCGACACGCGGTTCTGGTCGGCCAGCAACTGGTCCAGCGTTTCGACGCTCCAGGCCGATGGCGGCATCCCGTACACTTCCGCCACGGCGGCCTCGAGCAAACGGCGGAGGGGGTAGCCCCAGTCGTTCCGCGCCCCCAGGACGAAAAACACGGTGAGCCTTGCCAGGTGCTCGGTGTCATAAGCCGATCGACGCTTACTCACCGCTCACCTCTGAATAAAAAAAGGAGGAAGCAGGCCGCGCCCCACCTCCTCCAGCAGGGTCAAACTTTTTGTCACGCCATATTCCCGGCTACGCATTCGCGTATCCCCACAGGACGCAAGGCAATATCTGTACCGAACGATCGCGGGGGATCAGCTCCCGAATCTCATATTCCTCATGGCTGGGGTCTCGGCGTACCGGTTTCAGCAAGGGCGCGCCCCGGGGGCCAATAATGCTGCACACCACGGGCCACTTCGAATCCTTGCGGCGATGGGTCACCACCGCGACCTCGCTGTTGCGCAGCTTGACGAATACCCCAGGGGGAAAAATACCCAGCTCCTTGATGAACAGCTTGGCCAGATGCTCGTCCACCGCCCCGGCGCGCTGCAGGAAAATCTCCCGCAACACCTCCTTGGGCGAGAAGGAAGTGCGATGGGCTCGGCGCTTGATCATGGCGCAATAAATATCCACGATCGCCAGCACCCTGACGGGGAAAAAAATGTCCTCGTCCTTGAGGGCGTGGGGATAGCCGCTGCCGTCCAACCGCTCGTGGTGGTGCAATACCGCGTCCAGCCATACGCCGTCATCGACGCCGACCCCCTGGAGGGTTTGCGCGCTGTATTCCGGGTGATTCCTGATGATCTTCCACTGCTCGTCCGAGGGTGGCGTCTGCTGACGGTGAGCGTTTCGTGAATATCCATCATGCCGATATCCTTGGTGAGGGTAGCAGCCAGGATGGGCAGCCGGTCCTCGCGGGAAATGCTCAGGGTATGGAGGAACACTTCCACCAGGATGGCGGCGTGAAGCGCCTGGACGACGGTGTAATGGCCATCCTCCAGCAGATGCACGGCGCCCAACACGGCATCGGCATCCTTCGCGCACAGGGCTTGAATGTCCCGTCCCAAGCGCAGAATCCGTTCGGGCAAGCCGGCGGAGTTGTTGCCCCCCCGCAGCTCGTCGCATATCCGGCGCAGGCGCGTCTGGAAATCGTCGAACAGCTTAAAGGGCGAGTTCGCCGCCGGATCGGGCGGGGGCTCCACCCGCCGCTCGGGCGGCGTGCGGTCCACGTACAGGCCTTGCTGCACCAAGCGCTCCAGTTGCAGCGGCGAGGAAATGATGTAGCCGCGCCGAAGCAGCAATAGGCCACGGCTGTCGTACACGGGCCAGGGCAGCGGCTGCCCGACCTGCAAATCCTCTTTTCTGACGCGGTTCATCATAACGTTTCCCTTCCGATCCGCGGATTCGCACGCTCACGCCGCAGCCGCGCCGCCATGGGGAGAGGCATGATCTCCCCCGGCTGGTGGGTCGCGCCCTTCTGCTCAGGGGACAGTGGCGTCTCATTCCTGTCGCCGCCTTCCGCCAAGCGCTCCAATTCCTCCAGCACCCGCATGCTGGCCTTCTCCATGGTTTCAATGGCCGCCACCCCCTGGGCCCACTTTCCGCTCCGGTACAGGTTGATGGCTTCAACGCCATAACGATGGACAGCCTCGTGGGGGCCTTCCAGTTCCCGGTAGCCGGGCAAACGGGAACAGCACTCCCGGCCATCTCCCTCGTAGTACCATTTACCCAGCCTGCAGGCGGTATGGCTGGCAAAATCGGCTGCCCCGCTATCGGACAGCCCCATGAACACCTTGTAGATGTCGAACTTGAAATTCAGGTGGTCCACCTTGGCGGTCTCGGTAAAGCTCCGCAGGGCGCTGCCTTCGATGGCCTTGGCCATTCGTTCGGACAACGCCATGATGCCGTGCATGTTGTCCATCAATGCTTGGCTGTCGTTGGCGAACTGGACGGCTTCCCCGGGCGACAAGGCCACTCGCTCCTTGACCTGAAGGACCTCGGCCTGAATCGCCGATACTAACGACGTTATCTGTCCGGTGGCCTCCGCCGTGCGCTCCGCCAGCCGCCTCACCTCGTCCGCCACCACGGCGAACCCTCGGCCCTGCTCTCCGGCCCGCGCAGCCTCGATGGCGGCGTTCAAGGCGAGCAGGTTGGTCTGCTCCGCCACGTCGCGGATCAGACCGACAATCCCGCCGATCTGGGCTGCGCGATCATTCAACTCGTCCACCCGGGACGCAGTTTCGCTGGTCTTGGCGGACAGGCGCCGGATATTGGCCGCTACCCGCTCGACGGCGGACAACTCTTGTCGGAGCGAGGACAGGGTGTCGCGCGCGCACTCCCTTTCCTCCTCCAAGGTTTGGGAAAGACGCGCCAGGGAAGCGTGCACCGACTCGAAGGACTGCCCGAACAGCTGCAGTTGACCGTACAATTGAGCGGATGCCCGACTGTCGTCCCGGCTTTGATCGCATTCGTGTCTCATGGATAGGCATTCCGCCTCCAAGGCCTCGATCCTGCTTTGGCAGGACAGTAGTTCGCCTTCCCGCCGATGCAGCAGCGTTTTCAATGCCTGCAATTCTTGTTTGTATCGTCCGCAGAACATGGGATTCACGTCTCCTCTACTAACCGGCCCACACGATCCACAAGCCGTATTTCATTTTTTTCACTTTATTCATTTCTAGTATTTGTGTCAACCAAATTATGCATACGTAATATTGCGTACACGGCCTATCCACGCCGGTTTGCGGCAAATTGCCCAGCCAGGAAGATGAATTCGGCCAGCCAATGTATAATTGCCGGTTTTGAATGCACCGCCGGCCTTTGAGATCGAGGCCGGCCAGTATTACGGAGCCACTCAGCTGCCATGGAAGCAGAACAACTCAACGCCATCGCCAACCAACTGGAAGACCTCGCCAAGCGCGACCAGGCGATACGGGGGTATCTTTGACTACGACGCCAAAGCGGAGCGTCTGATCGAGGTCGTCAAACTGTCCGAGGACCCGGACATCTGGAACGACGCCAAACGTGCCCAGGACCTGGGCAAGGAACGCCGTGAACTGGAAGGCGTGGTCGAAACCCTGAAGAAATTCGAGCAGGACCTGCAATCCGCCGCCGAGCTGTTCGAAATGGCCCGGGAAGAGAACGACGACGCCACGCTGGAGAGCATCGCCGCCGACGTGGCCGCGCTGGAAAAGACCATGGGCGACCTGGAATTCCGCCGCATGTTCTCCAACCCCATGGACCCCAATCCCTGCTTCATCGATATCCAGGCCGGCTCCGGCGGCACCGAGGCCCAGGACTGGGCCTCCATGCTGCTGCGCATGTACCTGCGCTACTGCGAGCGCAAGGGCTTCAAGGTGGAAGTGCTGGAAGAGTCCGAGGGCGAAGTGGCGGGCTTGAAAAGCGCCACCCTCCGCGTCGAGGGAGACTACGCCTACGGCTACCTGCGCACCGAAACCGGCGTCCACCGTCTGGTGCGCAAGTCCCCCTTCGACTCCAACGCCCGGCGCCACACCTCCTTCTCCAGCGTCTTTGTCTATCCTGAGGTGGACGACTCCATCGAGGTGGACATCAACCCGGCGGACCTGCGCATCG
>JBFXHL010000138.1:0-5057 GCA_050177075.1 Sulfuricellaceae bacterium
ACTCGGAAATCAAGTTCAAGGCCTTCCTCGACCACGCCCTGGCCCTCGGCGCCGACTACATCGCCACCGGCCACTACGCCGGGGTGCGGGAGCGCAACGGCAAGTTCGAACTGCTCAAGGCCGAGGACGGCACCAAGGACCAGAGCTACTTCCTCTACCGCCTCAACCAGCACCAGCTGTCCAAAACTATCTTCCCCCTGGCCAACCTCTACAAGCGGGAAGTGCGCAAGATCGCCGAGGACGCCGGCCTGGCGGTGGCGAAGAAGAAGGACTCCACCGGCATCTGCTTCATCGGCGAGCGGCCCTTCCGCGAGTTTTTGAACCGCTACCTGCCCAAGGAGCCGGGTGACATGGAAACCCCGGAAGGCAAGGTGCTGGGCCGCCACGAAGGCCTGATGTACCACACCATCGGCCAGCGCCAGGGCCTGGGGATAGGCGGCCAGGGGGAACCCTGGTACGTGGCCGGAAAAGACCTGGCCCGCAACGTCCTGATCGTGGTCCAGGGCCACGACCACCCCCTCCTGCTCAAGGAGCGCCTCAGCGCCCAGGATCTGAGCTGGGTCGCCGGCGAAGCGCCCCACCCGAATTGGGTCTACGCCGCCAAGACCCGCTACCGCCAGGCCGACGCCCCCTGCGTCGTCACCCGCGTCGACGCCGCCACCTGCGACATCGAATTCGCCCAGCCCCAGTGGGCGGTGACGCCGGGGCAGTCGGTGGTGGTGTACGACAGCAATGTCTGCCTCGGGGGGGGCATCATCGTCTAAGCGCACGGCGCTCAGACGATAAGCCGAAGCCTAGCGGCGCACGCTCATCTCGAACAGGGCCGCGGCGTCTTCCGGCCGCTGCAGCCTGCCGTCGACCAGGAAGATACGGCGGTCCGCCGCCTGGGCGAAGGACGGGTCGTGGGTGACCGCGATGACGGCACGGTCCTGGCCATGGGCCAGTTCCCGCAGGATGTCGCGCACGTTGGCGCTGGCGTGGGTATCGAGGGAGCCGCTCGGCTCGTCGGCCAGGATCAGCACCGGATCGTTCGCCAGGGAGCGGGCCACCGCCACCCGCTGGCGCTGCCCCCCGGACATCTGGCTAGGCCGCTTGTGCAGCTGCTCGCCGAGCCCGAAGGCACGCAGCAGCTCTTCGGCCTTGGCCCGTGCCTCGGCCTCCCCCAGCCGGCCGAGCTTGCGCATCGGCAGCATGACGTTGTCCAGGGCCGAGAACTCCTCCAGCAGAAAATGGAACTGGAACACGAAGCCGATCCGTTCCAACCGGATGCGCGCCAGGCTGTCTTCGTCGAGTCCCCGGGTGTCCTCGCCATCCAGCCAGATGCTGCCGCTGGTGGGGATGTCGAGCAGGCCGAGAAGGTAGAGCAGGGACGACTTGCCCGAACCGGAGGGCCCCATGATCGCCACGAATTCGCCCCGCTTGATCTCCAGGTCGATGTCCTGGACCAGGACCGTCGGCACCTCGCCCGGCAGAACGCGGCCAAGGCCTTCGGTGCGCAGGACGGCCCTCATGCCGCGCCTCGGAGAATTTCCACCGGCTGCACGCGCCCGCCCTTGCGCGCCGGCAGGTAAGCCGCGACCAACGCGGACAGCATGGCGAAGCCGGCAGCCAGGACGATCTGGTCGAGCCCCCAGTAGATCGGCAAGTAGGCCTGGGTGGTGAAGAACGGGCTCTTGATCTCCACCCGCGACAACCCGGCCATGAGCACCAGCCCGAGGACCGTGCCGACCACGCTGCCAACCCCGCCCAGGATGGCCCCCTCGACCAGGAAGATGCGCCGGATGTCGCGGGCATGAAAACCGATCGACTTGAGGATGGCGATGTCCCGCGTCTTCTCCAGGACCACGGTGGAAATGACGTTGTAGATGCCGAAGGCGGCGACGATCAGGGTCGCGCCCACCACGCTGTACATGATGATGTTGCGGATCTTGACCAGGTTCATGATGTCCTCGTTGGCCTCTTGCCAGGACTGGGTCTTGTAGCCCAGGCTCGCCTCGATCTGCCGGGCCACGGCCGGCGCCCGCGACGGGTCGTCCAGCTTGAGGATAAATCGGTTGGCGATGTTGGGCCGTTCCAGCAAGGTCTGGGCCCGGTCCAGGCGGACGAAGGTCTGGCCCTCGTCGTAGATCGCGTTGCCGGTGCGGAACAGCGCCACCACCTTCATCACCCTGACCACCCCCGTTGGCGAGGTGACCGTGAGCTTGTTTCCCACGCGGAGGCGGAACTTGTCGGCCAGGCCGGTGCCGACGATGATGCCGTTGGGGTCGGAATAGAGCGAATCGAGGGAGCCGGTGATGAAATACTGGTCGATGGTGCTGACATTCTTCATCGCCTCGGGCTCGATGCCGTTCAACGTCGCCCCCAGGTCCCGGCCGGCGAAGGTGAGGATGGCCTGGCCGAGCAGCACCGGAGCGACGCGAAGCGCCGGCAGATGGGCGACGTAGGCAAGCTTCTGCTTGTACTGGCGGATGCCGCGTATCTCGGTTTCCGGGGTCAGCCCCCGAATCTCGACCGCGCCGCCCGGGTAAGCCAGCGCCGCACCCTGCGGGCGGGGATTGCGGTATTCGTCGTAGACCGTGACATGGGGAGAGTTGTCCACCAGCCGGCGCATGAAGTCCTCCTCCGAGCCGCGCATCAGCGCCGACACTGCCAGGAAGAAGGCGACCCCCAGGCAGATGCCGCTCAACGACACCAGGGTCTGGCGCCGCCGCGACAGCAGGTGGCTCAGCGCGATCGAGGTCGGCAGGTTCATTTTCCGGCGGCGGCCCCCGACACCGGTTCTTTGCGCACCCATCGGCCATCGGTCAGGCCGGCCGGCGGTTGGAGGATGATCTCGTCGCCGGCGCCCAGCCCCTGCAGGACCTCCGTCCGCTCCAGGCCCTTGATGCCCAGCTTGACCGGCTGCAGCACCGCCCGGCCGTCCCGCGCCAGCCAGACCCGGTTGCCGCTCAGCGATGCGGTCGGCACCAAAAGCGCGTTGTCGTGCCTGGCCAGGATGATGTTGGCTTCGGTGGTCATGCCGATCAAGAGCGGCGCAGAAGGGGGCAGGCCGATCCGGACCCGATAGTTGCGGGCCAGGGGATCGCCCTTGGGCGTGATCTCCGTGACCCGGCCTTCGAACACCCGGCCCGGGAAAGCATCCGCGGTGACCAGCGCATGCTGGCCCACCCGCACCCCGGCGATGTCTTCCTCGTCCACATCCGCCGCGACCCGCAACGGCATGTCCGATTGCGCCAGGTAGAATACCGGCTGGTTGAGGGGGATGAAATCGCCCACCTCGCCGTCCCGGCGAATGATCTTCCCGCCCACCGAAGCGCGCAGGGCCATGAATTTGATCTGCTCCTCCAGGCGCTGGACCCCGGCGCGGGCCGAGGCGAGGTTGGCCTGCGCCTCGTCAAGCTGGTCCAAAGTCGCGAAACCCGACCTGAACAGGGTCCGCAGACGCTGCAGGCGCGCTTCAGCCAGACCCTGCTTGGCGCGTCCTTCCCGAAGACTAGCCTGGAGATCGCTGGCATCCAGGCGGGCGAGCACCTGCCCCGACTTGACCACATCGCCCTCGTCAGCCAGCAGCTCGACCAGCCGGCCCGCGACTTGGGGGGCGATCCGCACGGTAACGCTGACCTCGACGCTGCCGGTGGCATACACCCCCTGCACCGCCGGTCCCACCGTCGGGTGCGCGACCCTAACCGGCATCGGCCCGAACTTCTGCCAGAGAAGAAACAGCGCCACGGCCACCAGCAGCACCAGCAACAGCCCCTTTCCGAGGCGATAGAGGCGTCCCTGGCGATCAATTTGGGGGGTGGTGGGCATATTGGTTTTTCCGTCAAACGGGCATGTAGCGGAGAGCGGGGCGAGTCGTCCAGCCTAAAGCGTACACCCATAGCCTCCGGCCGGGAAAGTTTGGACTCTCTATCCGCCGAACAGCTTGTCCAGCTCCGACCGCGCATCGCTCTTCGGCTTCGCCCCCTCCTCCTCCAGTACCCGCTTGGCCGGGAACGCCTCCTCGATGTGATCCTCGAAGAAGCTGGCGAGGGAATTGGCTCCCATGAAGCGCCGGTACAGGTCCGGCGACACCCCGCTGTAGCGGTACACCGCGCCGGTGTTCAGCTCCACTTCCAAGGTGCGGCTGGACGCCTCGTAGCCCACCGACAGCAGCTTGCTGGTGCTGACTTTTTTCCGTTCCATGCTCGTCTCCTCCGTTTTTTTCAGTTTACCCCAGCGCCGGGAAAAAACTTTTGACTGGGGCCCCCGGTCTTAGGTTTACTAGGCAGACAGAACAAGGAGACGACGATGAAGCGCTTACTCTTGCTCGTTGTCGCAGGTTTACTAGGAGAACACGCCATGGCATGGGACGGAAGCCACTATCGCAAGCCGGACGCGGCCGCGCTGAAGCAGCGCCTGACCTCGGAGCAGTACGAGGTCACCCAGCAAAGCGGCACCGAATGGGCCTTTCACAACGCCTACTGGAACAACCACCGGGAGGGCATCTATGTCGACGTGGTGTCCGGCGAGCCCCTGTTCAGCTCCAAGGACAAGTTCGACTCCGGCACCGGCTGGCCCAGTTTCACCAAGCCCCTGGAGCCGGGCAACGTCACCACCCGCGAGGACCGCAGCCACGGCATGGTGCGGGTGGAGGTGCGTAGCCGCCACGCCGACTCCCACCTCGGCCACCTCTTCGACGACGGCCCCGCCCCCACCGGCCAGCGCTACTGCATGAACTCCGCCTCCCTGCGCTTCATCCCCAAGGAGGACCTAGAGAAGGAAGGCTACGGCGAATACCTCAAGCTGTTCGAGCAGAAATAGCGCCCGGGAAGGCCCCGCCGATCACCGGCCTTTGGGAGCCGGCCCGTACTGCTTGAATACTTTCTTCGCGTCCCGCCCCGCCCGCTCCAGGGTGCGCATGGAGGGGGCGTCGTCGTGCAAGGTGAAGTAAGCCTCTCTCAAATTTCGAGTGGGTAGCATGGGGAAGATTTGTGGCGTTGCGGTGGGGTCAAGGGCGGGCGAAGCCCGGCTGTGCGAATCCTTGACGCCACTGCGATGCCGATACGCTGGTGTCG
>JBFXHL010000139.1:0-4819 GCA_050177075.1 Sulfuricellaceae bacterium
GTCCAACTGACATACGGGTTCAACACACCAAGTACGAACCGACCTCTTTGCCGGACGCCGCAACGCTATTTAACCCCTGTTTCATGCGTCGTGGGTCGCGCGACGCGCGGTGGAGCAACTGACATGACCCTGCGCCTGGGCGTCGACCTCGGCGGCACCAAGATCGAGATCGTCGCCCTCGACGACGGGGGCCGGGAGCTCCTGCGCCGCCGCCTGCCCACCCCCCAGGGGGACTATGCCGCCACCCTGGACGTTATCGCCGCCCTGGTGCGAGACGCCGAGGCCGAACTCGGGCAGCGGGGCACCGTGGGCGTCGGTACTCCCGGCGCCTTGTCCAAGGCCAGCGGCCTGCTGAAAAATTCCAACTCCGTCGTCCTCAACGGCCAGCCCCTGCTCCGGGACCTGGAAGCCAAGCTGGAGCGCCCGGTGCGCATCGCCAACGATGCCAACTGCTTTGCCCTCTCCGAGGCGGTTGACGGCGCCGGGGAAGGGGCCGAAACGGTGTTCGGCGTCATTCTCGGCACCGGCGTGGGGGGCGGCGTCGTGGTGCGGGGCCACGTCCTCGCCGGCCCCAACGCCATCGCCGGCGAGTGGGGCCACAACCCGCTGCCCTGGCCCCGTCCCGACGAACTCCCCGGCCCGCCCTGCTACTGCGGCAAACACGGCTGTCTGGAAACCTTCCTCTCCGGTCCCGGCCTCTCCCGCCTGCACCAGGCCGCCCACGGCGAAGCGCTGGAAGCCAAGGCCATCGCCGCGCTGGCCGCCCACGGCGACGCCGCCTGCGAAGCCAGCCTGCGCGCCTACGAAGACCGTCTCGCCCGGGGCCTGGCCCACGTCATCAACCTCCTCGACCCGGAAGTCATCGTCCTCGGCGGCGGCCTGTCCAACCTGGAACGGCTGTACGACAACATTCCCCAGCAGTGGGGCCGTTACGTCTTCTCCGACCGGGTGGACACCCGCCTTGCGCGCAACGTCCACGGGGATTCCGGCGGGGTCCGGGGCGCGGCGTGGCTGTGGAACGACTGACGACACTCCTTCCCCCGCACCCGTAAAGGGTATCAACGACGGCCCCGTCACCGTCTGGCCGAATGTGGCCTAAAGTCCGTCCGGCTTAGTATTTCTCCTAATGCCATCGCCGTGAAGATGGTTTATAGTGGTCTTTTTCAACCGTTCCAGAGGGGAAGGCAAAATGGCTCAAGGCAACAACACGGTGAAGTGCAGCAAGTGCGAAAAAGAAGAAACCTACCTTGTCACCGTGAAGAACGGCCGCCAGTACGTGGTGTGCAAGCACTGCGGCACCATGCTGACGGTGGAAGTGAAGAACGGGCAATTTACCGGGAAAGTTGAAGGCTGAGCGCCCCTCCCCCAAAGTACTTGCGGAAATTCCTTATCATTGGGCGACAGCGAGTCGCCCAATTTCATTTTCTTTATCCCACCACGTCCTTCGCCTGCCGATCCGCATGGTATGAGGACCTCACCATCGGCCCGCAGTCGGCATTGCTGAACCCCATCTCCAATCCCCGCGCCGTAAAGCGCTCGAAGGTTTCCGGCGTCACGTAGCGCGCCACCGGCAGGTGGTGGCGGGTGGGCTGGAGGTATTGGCCGATGGTCAACAGGTCGGCGCCGTGGGTCCTTAAGTCCCCCATCACCGCCAGAATCTCCTCGTCGTTCTCCCCCAGGCCCACCATCAGGCCGGATTTGGTGGGAATGCCGGGATAGCGGCGCTTGAATTCCTGCAGCAGTCTGAGGGAATGGGCGTAATCGGCGCCGGGGCGGGCCTGCTTGTAGAGGCGGGGGACGGTTTCCAGGTTGTGGTTGAGGACGTCGGGCAGGGCCTCGCCGAGGGCCTCCAGGGCAGCGTCGAGGCGGCCGCGGAAGTCGGGGACGAGGATTTCGATCCTGGTGGCGGGGGAGCGCTCCCGCACGGCCCGCACCACGGCGGCGAAGTGGCCGGCGCCGCCGTCCCGCAGGTCGTCCCGGTCGACGCTGGTGATGACCACGTAGCGCAGCTTCATGGCGGCGACGGACTCGGCGATGTGGGCGGGCTCGGCGGCATCCGGGGGCAGGGGGGTGCCGTGGGCCACGTCGCAGAAGGGGCAGCGGCGGGTGCAGATGTCGCCCAGGATCATGAAGGTGGCGGTGCCGTGGCTGAAGCATTCGCCGATGTTGGGGCAGGAGGCCTCCTCGCACACGGTATGGAGATTGCGCTCCCGCAGGAGCTGCTTGATCTCCTGGTACTTGGGTCCGGAGGGGGCCTGGGCGCGAATCCAGCGGGGCTTGCGCTGGGGCTCGGCGGGGACGATCTTGATGGGGATGCGGGCGGTCTTGGCGGCGCCCTTCTGGCGTTCGGTCATGGTTGTTCCTTGGTTTCCAGCACGCGCCGGAGGTGGGCGGCCAGTTCGTCCTGCAAGGCGGTCTGGCCGGCGGCAATGCCCTGGTCGCGGGTCTGGGTCACGGCCAGGCCGGCGTAGCCGCAGGGGTTGATGGCCTGGTAGGGGCCGAGGTCCATGTCCACGTTGAGGGCCAGGCCGTGGTAGCAGCAACCGTTCTTGATGCGCAGGCCGAGGGCGGCGATCTTGGCGCCGCCGACGTAAACGCCGGGAGCCTTTTCGCGGCGCTCGGCCACCACCTCGTAGGCGGCGAGAAGGTCGATCACCGCCTGCTCCAGGCGGTTCACCAGTTCCTTGACGCCAAGGCCGCGCCGCCGCAAATCCAGCAGCAGGTAGGCGACGATCTGGCCGGGGCCGTGATAGGTCACCTGCCCTCCCCGGTCGATGTTCACCACCGGAATGTCGGTGGCCCGCAGCAGGTGTTCGGGCTTGCCCGCCTGGCCGAGCGTGTAGACGGGGGGGTGCTCCACCAGCCACAGCTCGTCCGGGGTTTCCGGGCCGCGGGCCGCGGTGAAGGCCTTCATCGCCTCCCAGGTGGGAAGGTAGTCCGCCCGCCCCAGGTGTTTGACCGCCAGCTGCGCCACGACCTTACAGCGCCATGGACACCATGGGGTGGCCGGTGATTTCCCGATACAGGGCGTCCAGCTGGCTCTTGGAGGTGGCGCGCACGGTGCAGGTCAGGGACAGGTAGTTGCCGCCCTTGCTGGCGCGCATTTCCACCGTGGCGGCGTCGAAATCCGGCGCGTGTTTGACGACGATGGCGACCATGGCCTCGGCGAAGCCGTCCTGGGTCTTGCCCATGATCTTGACCGGGAAGTCGCAGGGGAATTCGAGGAGGGTGTCGTCGCTCATGCCGCTTGCTCCCGCATGACGGTGGCCTTGAAGTGCTGGTAGAGGGCGTCGATGCGCCGGTAGAGGGGGCCCGGGCGGCCGTCGCCCACGGGGCTGCCGTCGAGCTGGGTGATGGGGAGCACTTCACGGGTGGAGGAGGCGAGCCACACTTCCGCCGCGGTGCGCAGTTCGTACTCGGAAACGTCCCGCACCTCCACCCGCATGCCGTCGTCCCGGGCCAGCTCCAGCACCACGTCGTAGGTGGTGCCCGGCAGGACCAGATGGCTCTTGGGGGGTGCCATGAGGATGTTCTCCCAGACCACGAAGATGCTGCTCGCCGCACCCTCCGTAAGGACGCCGTCCCGCAGCATCACTGTCTCGGCGGCGCCGGCGTCGGCGGCGAGCTGGCGCAGCAGCACGTTGGGGAGGAGGGAGGTAGTCTTGATGTCGCAGCGCAGCCAGCGGTTGTCCTCGGCGGTGACGGCGGCCACGCCCTGTTCGCGCCACGCCTTGGGCGGGGCGGGCAGGGGGGTGCTCATGATGAACACCGTGGGCGTCACCTTGGGGGGAAAAGCGTGGTCCCGGGTGGGGGCCACGCCCCGGCTGACATGTAGGTAGAGGTACTGGTCCTCGCCCTCGTTACGGGCGACGACCTCCGCCAACAGGGCAGTCCATTCCGCCTCGCTGTGGGGGTTCTGCAAGCGAATGCCATCCAGGCTGTGCTGCAGACGCCGCAGGTGTTCGGCGAGGCGGAAGGGGCGGCGGGAGTAGACCGGAATCACCTCGTACACCCCGTCGCCGAAAAGGAAGCCCCGGTCCATCACCGGCACGGCGGCCTCCTCCAAGGGCAGGTACTTGCCGTTGAGATAGATCATTTGCTGAACAGCAGGCGCAGGCTGTCCCAGCCGCGGACGAAAATGTTGGCCACGCCGACGCCCTCCAGGGCCACCAGGGGGCGCTCGGTCAACTCCTTGCCGCCGAGGCTGATCTTCAGGGTCCCCACTGCCTGGCCTTCGCTCACCGGCGCCAGGAGGGGCTGGCGGCTCACCATGCTGGCGGCGATATAGGGATACTGGCCGCGGGGGACGGTGATGTACATGTCTTCCGCCAGGCCTGCCTTGAGGGTACTGGAATTACCCTTCCACATGGGGAGGGTGGCCAGGGTCTGGCCCTTGCGGTAGGGGCGGTAGGATTCGAAGAACTGGAAACCGTAGTTGAGCAGCTTCTGGCTCTCGGAAGTCCGCAGATTGTCGGAAGCTGCGCCCACCAGCACGGAAATCAGTCTCATGCCCTGCCGCTTGGCGGTGGACACCAGGCAGAAGCCCGCCGCCTCGGTATGGCCGGTTTTCATGCCGTCCACGGAGGGGTCACGCCACAGCAGCTGGTTGCGGTTGGGCTGGGTGATGTTGTTGTAGCGGTATTCCTTGATGGAATAGAGCTTGAAGAAATCGGGAAAGTCCCGAATGATCGCCCGGGCCAGCAGGGACAGGTCGTAGGGGGTGGAATAGTGCTGGGGATGGGGCAGGCCGGTGGCGTTCATGAAGTGGGTGTTCTTCATCCCCAGGCGCTGGGCCTCCTGGTTCATCAGGGCGGCGAAG
>JBFXHL010000140.1:0-4621 GCA_050177075.1 Sulfuricellaceae bacterium
CCCAGCTTTTCCCGCTTTTCGGCGGGGAGGGAATGCAGCAGTTCGTACTGCTCGTCCAGGCCGAAGTGAAAGACCTGCAGGCCCTTTTCCCGGTACTCCTCCACCAGCGCGATATGCTGGCGGATATTGTTCTCGTCGCGGCTGTCCTCGGCGACCACGACCTGGACCTTGTTCCACCTCCCGTCCGTCTGTCCGCCGTAGTCGAACAGGGCGCACAGTTGGTAGACGCTTTCCAGGCAGGCGCGCAGGTGGGGCGGACGGTCGGCGATGGGGATGGCGAGGATGAAGCGGTGGCGGTCGTCGCCGCCCCGCTGCCGGATCAGGGCCTCCTGCTCGCGGAACAGGGCTTGGTAGTCGGCCAGCAGGGGATGAAAATCCGCCTCCCTGGACCACATCGCCTGTTCCAGCAAGGGATAGCAGCGTTCATAGAGGTCGATCAGCCCGTCGAGGGGGTTCGGTTCCGACAGCCGGGCGCCGATTTCGGCCAGGCCGGGAATGGCGGACTGGTGGCGAGCGAGGCATGCCGCCAGTTGGGGGGTATGGAAACCGCTCATGGGCTAACGCCGGGAGGAATAATTCGGGTAGGCATCTTGGTCGAGGGCGACCTCGATGAGGTTGATGCCATGGCGGAAATCGATGGCCTCCAGTTTCGCCAGGTCGCCCTCGTTCTCTACCCGGCAATGCCGGATGCCGAAGGATTGCGCCAGCAGCCCGTAGTCCGGATTGGTGAAATCGCAGTCGATGAAACGATCCCGGTAGAGGTGGTGCTGGTTCTTGCGGATCAGGCCCATGGTGTTGTTGTTGAACAGGACGACGTTCAGCGGGATGGCGTAATTCACCGCCGTCATGATTTCCATGGCGCACATCTGGAAGCCGCCGTCGCCGATCACGGCGAACAGCGGCTGGCCAATCGCACAGCCGGCGCCGATGGCCGCCGGGACGGCGTGGCCGAGGGAGGAGATGCCGCTGTTGGGGTAATAGTGGTCCCGGGCGGAAACCCGGTAGAAGTTCTGGGCGAAAACGATGTTGTCGTCGAACATGGTCAGGCCGTCCGGAAACTTTTGCTCCAGCCAGGCGTAGAAGGCGCGCACGTGGTCGAATTGACGGTTGAAGATGGTTTCGCCGGCGGCATCGGCCTGGGCCTGGGCCGCAGCGATGAAGGCGGCGACATCCACCGGCTCTTTCGCCGGCAGCGTTCGAGCGACGGCGTCCAGCGCCCGCAGATAGGCGCCGACGTCCGCCTGTATCGCCAGGTCGGCGCAGAAGACCTTTTCCAGTTGCTGGGCGCTGATGTCCACCTGGATGAGCTTCTTGCCCGTCAGCAGGTTCCTGTCCCAGACATAGCTGGTCCTTTCGTTAAAACCCGCTCCCAGAACCAGCACCAGGTCGGCTTCCTGTTCCAGGTAGCGCATGGCGTGGCCGCCGGAGGTGACGCCGAGGCTGCCCAGGGCCAGGGGGGAACGCTCGTCGATCGCGCCCTTGGCCTTGAGGCTGCTGGCCACCGGAATGTTGAGCCGCGCACTGAGGCGGCGCAGCTGCTCCTGGGCGCCGGAATGGATGCAGCCGTAGCCGGCGACGATCAGGGGGCGCTTCGCCGCGCGGAGCAGTTCCACGCTCTTGTCGAGGTACTGCTCGGCGAGCACGCAGTCGCCGTTCATGGGGGTGACGGAAACCTGCTCCAGGAGGGAGGGGTCCACCATTTCTTTCTGCACGTTGTGGGGGAAGCTCAGCACCACCGGGCCGGGGGTCCGGGAAAGCAGGTGCTTGGCCGCCTGATTCAGCACGGTGGGCAGGTAATCCGTGCGTTCGATCAGCTTGTGGTAGCGGGTGATGCCGGCGAACAGCGTGACCTGGTCGATGCTGCCGCCCTCGCCGGAGCTTTCCTGCAACCCGCCCTTGCCGAAAAACTGGGTGGAGGTCTCGCCGGTGATGACCAGCACCGGCTGCTTGTCCGCATAGGCGTTGGCGATGCCGGTCACCAGGTTGGTGGCGCCGGGGCCCGCGGTGGTGATGCAGGCCGCGATCTTCCCCGTGGCCCGCGCATAGCCGCCGGCCATGAAGGCCGCCCCCTGCTCGTGCTTGACCAGCACGGTCTTGAGCTGGGAGTCGTACAGGCTGTCGTACACCGGCAGGATATGGGCACCGGGCATGCCGAAGACATGGGTGACCCCGAGGCGCTCCATGAACCTGACGATCAGTTCGCTGACTGCTATTTTCAAGACGAGATATCCATTTCGGATCCGCCGGGCTCGTCGGAAGCAACCCGCGCAGGTCGGCCATCGAAAAGGGCTACTTTTAACACAAGCGGCGTCGCGCCTCAACGACGGCCTGGTTATCCGCGATTCCGGGCCGGAAGGAAGGGCAAGCCCCGGCGGCGGTCAGGGGGCGGGGTTCGGGTAGCGAAGGTGGATGTTCTCGATTTCCCCGAGTGCCTCCGGACTGAGCGTTACCCGCGCCGCGGCGAGGTTCTCCTTGAGCTGCGCCAGGGTGGTGGCCTGCCCACGCACCAACGGTGGTAGACGAAGCCGAGGGCCAGTTCCGTCGGCGAAAGGCCGTGTTTTTGGGCCAGCGCCGCATAAGCCTCGACGGCGGGGGCCGTGTTGGGCTTTGCGTAGCGGGCGGCGAAGCCGCCGAACAGCGTGACACGGCCTGTCGCGCTGGCGTCCAGGAGGTATTTGCCCGTGAGGAGGCCGAAGCCCAAGGGCGAGTAGGCAAGGAGCGGAATATTCTCCCGGTAGCCGATTTCGGACAGCCCGTTTTCCCAGGTACGGTTGAGGAGGTTGTAGGCGTTCTGGACCGACAGCGGCCTCGGCAGGCCCATCTGGTCGGCCAGGCGCAGCGCCGTCATCAGGCCCCAGGGTGTTTCGTTGGACAGGCCCCAGTAGCGGATTTTCCCCGCCCGGATGAAATCGGCTAACGCCGCCAGGGTTTCCGCGAGGGGAACGGTTGGGCGTTCCTGCTGCGGGTCGAAATGATATTGGCCGAACATCGGCGCGTTGCGGTCGGGCCAGTGGAGCTGGTAAAGGTCGATGTAATCGGTTCGCAGGCGGCGCAGCGACCCTTCCAAGGCCCGGGCGAGGTTGTCGCGGCTGAAGCCGAGCTGGTCCTCCCGAATCCACTGGAAATTGCGTCCGGGGCCCGTGGCCTTGGTCGCCAAGACGATGCGGTCCCGGGCTTGCCGTTGCAGCCAGGAGCCCACGAAGCGCTCGGTCGCCCCCGTCGTCTCCGCCCGGGCTGGGACGGGGTACATTTCCGCCGTATCGATGAAGTTGATGCCTTCGCTCAGGGCGTAATCCAGTTGTTCGTGGGCTTCGGCTTCGCTGTTCTGCTGGCCAAAGGTCATGGTGCCGAGGCAGATGCGGGAAACGGTGAGGTCGCTGTTGCCGAGCGTCAGGGTTCTCATTGTCGGGAGTGCTCCTTTCCGGCGGAAACCCTGGCGCTTATGCCGCTGAAACCGGTCTGTTCGGTCTCCAGGTGGGGTGGGCGTCCAGGGAAACGTGGTGAGGCCTAGGGCAGGACGGGATAGTCGATGTAGCCCTCGGCGCCGCCGCCATACAGCTTGTCGGCGCGCAATTCGTTGAGGGGCGCGTTCTCCCGCAGGCGTCGGACCAAATCGGGGTTGCTGATGAAGGGGCGGCCGAAGGCCACCAGGTCCGCCTTGCCGCTTGCCACCGCTGCCATGGCCGCGTCCCGCGTGTAGCCGTTGTTGACCATCCAGGCGCCGGGAAAACGAGCGCGCAGGGCGTCGTAATCGAAGGGGGCCGCGTCGGCCGGGACACGGTCGCCGCCCGTCTCGCCTTCGATGACGTGGACAAAGGCGAGCTTGAGGGGGGCCAGCCGCTCGACCACGTGGCCGTACAGGGCCTGGGGCTGGCTGTCCCGCTCGGCGGTGTTGCCGAAGGTCGTCATCGGGCTCAGGCGCACCCCCGTCCGGCCGGGGCCGATGGCCTCCGCCACGGCCTGAACGACCTCGACGGTGAGGCGCGCCCGGTTGGCGATGCTGCCGCCGTAGGGGCCGTTCCGGTCGTTGATGCTGTCGCGCAGGAACTGCTCGAGCAGATAGGTGTTGGCCGAATGGACCTCGACCCCGTCGAAGCCCGCCTCCATGGCGCAGCGGGCGGCATGGACATAGTCGCCGATCAGGCCCGGCAGTTCGTCGTCCCGCAAGGCGCGGGGCTTGGAAACCGGAACGAAGCCGTCGCGGGTAAAGGTCATGGCGTTCGACTGGCGGTCGGTCGAGGAGACCGGGGAGGCGCCCCCGGGCAGCAGGGAGACATGGGAAACCCGGCCCACATGCCACAGCTGGATGATGATCCGTCCGCCCTCGGCATGGACCGCATCGGTGACCTGGCGCCAGGCGGCGACCTGCTCGGGGGAGTAGATGCCGGGGGTGTCGAGATAGCCCTGGGCCATGGGGCTGATCTGGCTCGCTTCCGCAATGATCAGGCCGGCCGTGGCGCGCTGGCGGTAATACTCGACCGTCATCGGCCCCGGCTTGTTGCCTTCGACGGCCCGGTTGCGGGTCAGGGGGGCCATGACGATGCGGTTGTCGAGCTTGATATCGCCCAGTTGAAAGGGGTCGAAAAGCAAAGGCATGGGGTATCTCCTTGATGGGTGTTGT
>JBFXHL010000141.1:0-4536 GCA_050177075.1 Sulfuricellaceae bacterium
CTCCGTCATCCCTCATCCTTCGTCCTTTCACAGCTGGGCACCGATCTGCCGCCGCAGGAAGCGGTGGAAGTGCTCCAAGCCGATCTCGGTGGGCTCCTGGTAGGGCCCCACTTCGCTGATGCCCTGGGCCCACAGCGCGGCGCGGCCGTCCTGCATGCGCTCGCAGATGTCCCGGTCCTCGACGGCGGTCTCGTTGTAGGCGGCCTGTTCTGCCTCCACGTATTCCCGCTCGAAGAGGACGATGTCCTCGGGGTAGTAGAACTCCACCACGTTGGTGCAGTGGTCGATGCCCCGGGGAATGATGGTGGAGACCACCAGGGTGTTGGGATAAACCTCCACCATCACGTTGGGGAAGTAGGTCAGCCACACGGCACCGTATTTCGGCAGAACCCCCTTGTTGTACTTCAGAATCTGCTCTTGCCAGCGGCCGTAGACCGGGGACCCGGCGGTCTTGAGGCCGTTGTTCACGCCCACCGTCTGCACGCTGTACCAGTCGCCGAACTCCCACTTCAGCT
Source organism: Sulfuricellaceae bacterium (assembly GCA_050177075.1). Taxonomy (GTDB): domain Bacteria; phylum Pseudomonadota; class Gammaproteobacteria; order Burkholderiales; family UBA9220; genus UBA2239. The sequence goes on from JBFXHL010000141.1 coordinate 516, forward strand.
CGTCGCAATCCACGCAGTGGCCGAGGCCGGGATGGAAAGGCACCACATGGTAGTCCTCCAGGTAGACCTCGATGAAGCACTTCCAGTTGATGGGGTACTCGTCGATCTGCACCCTGTCCAGCTTGTAGCCGGCGAAGTCGATGTCGTTGGCGAGGCCGAATTTCGCCAGGTCCTCCGCCACGTCGCGGCGTCCGGAGAACAGCAGCCCCTTCCAGTTCTGCAGCGGCGTGCGCTGCAGGTTGAGGCAAGGATCGGCGGCGAAATGGGGCGCGCCCATCAGCTTGCCGGACAGGTCGTAGGTCCAGCGGTGCAGCGGGCACACGATGTTGGGCGTGTTGCCGCTGCCCTTGAGCATAATGGCCTGGCGGTGACGGCAGACGTTGCTGATCATCTCCACGCCGTTGGGGTTGCGCACCAGGGCCTTGGCGTTGTCCAGCCACTCGGGAACAAAGTAATCGCCGGGATTGGGCGCCAGCAGTTCGTGGCCCACGTACCCCGGCCCGTCATCGAAGAGGAGCTTCATCTCCAGTTCGTAAACCTTCGGATCGAAGTACCAGGAAATCGGCAGTTGCGGCATGCCATTCATCGTTTTCAACACCCCGGAAGTCGTCGCCAAGCCCGTCATGATTAGACAATCCCCTCTAGAAGTTGACCAAAAACCTTGATTATCGGACTGTTATATAAAGAGAAAAGTTGTCTATTGTACCCCAACCCCACCCCCGCGCAACCCGCCGCCCCTTGAAACGACAGGAGGGAGGCGCTATATCTGTGGTAGCTTTCGTTGCGCTTCATACCTGATCACCAAGCGGCACGGCATGGTATTTTGCGGGGCAAGCCAGTACAATGTGGACAAAATCAGTCAAGTTCTATAAATTAGATAAAGTTTAATTCCGAATCCGGCGCACCCTCTGCCGCCTTCACAACCTTCTGGAGAACAAGCATGGAACACAAACTGCCCGACCTGCCCTTCGCCAAGGACGCCCTGGCGCCCCACATGTCCGCCGAAACCCTGGAATACCACCACGACAAACACCACCAGGCCTACGTCACCAACCTCAACAACCTGATCAAGGGCACCGAGTTCGAGAACATGGAACTCGAAGAAATCGTGAAGAAAGCCCCCGCCGGCGGCGTTTACAACAACGCCGCCCAGGTATGGAACCACACCTTCTTCTGGAACTGCCTCAAGCCCAACGGCGGCGGCGAGCCCAGCGGCGCCCTGGCCGACGCCATCAAGGCCAAGTGGGGCTCCTTCGACGAATTCAAGAAGGCCTTCCAGGCCTCCGCCGTGGGCAACTTCGGCTCCGGCTGGACCTGGCTGGTGAAGAAGGCCGACGGTTCCGTGGACATCGTCAACATGGGCGCCGCCGGCACCCCTCTGACCACCGGCGACAAGGCCCTGCTCACCATCGACGTGTGGGAGCACGCCTACTACATCGACTACCGCAACCTGCGTCCCAAGTTCGTCGAGACCTTCCTCGCCAGCCTGGCCAACTGGGACTTCGCGGCCAAGAACTTCGCCGGCTAAGCTCCCTTGCCGCGGCCCGGGGCCGCGGCAGGCTCCCAAAGCCCGGCGGGTTCCGCCGGGCTTTTTCGTTTCCCGCCCCGTCTCAGTCCGCGCGCGCGGCAAGCGCGCCTGTCAGATAAACGTAAGCAAGCCCGTGCTATGGTGCAACTCCTTGAGTCTCCTTGGAGGAGCCCGTGCCGCTTTCAGCCCCCCGCACCAGCCCCTTGCCCAGTTCCTCCGGGCCCTGGCTTCAGCCCCTTGACGGTATGCCCAGCGAGGCTGCCCGCGACAGTGGCGGCATCCTGCTTCACCGTTCCCCGACCCACGACGCCGAGGCCGTGCGGAATTATCTCCAGTCCCAGCTGGAAGGGCTCGGCGTGAGCGTCGTCGCCGACAGCCACAGGGGCCTGCTCCGCCTTAGCCTGGACGCGCGCCAATGGGCGCCCGACTTCGACACCACCGGCCTGTGCGAACAATTCGGCCTCGCCCCCCGGGAGCGGATCGACGACCTGGAACGGGAAATTCTCCTGGCCCTGCTGCTGGGACCGGTGCCCTTCGAATTCCCCAGCTTCGCCGAGCTCCAGGCCGCCATCCGGGTTCGGCGCAACATCGTCGAAGCCGCACGGCGGACGGCTCTGGCTTTCCACACCAGCGAGGCGGAGCGCCCGGCCGACTACTGGACCTACGACGAAGAGCGGGGCTTCACCGTGCTACCGGGGAAATCCCTCCTCGCGGCATTGCAGAAGGCGACCCAACCCGAGATGTCGGGCAAGCGCTATTCCTTTTCCTGCTACCGGGCCACCGAATATGTCATCCTCCTCGCCATCGCCCAGGAACTGAGCACCCACAACCCCGAGCTGTACCACCGCCTGCAGCGGCAATGGGAAACCCGGGCCATCATGTCGGGCCGCTTTCACGACGTCTTCCTGCGGGAATACGGCTCCATGGAGGATCCCCTGCCACCGAAGTATTATGTCCCCGGCGACCGCCTCTGGTTTCGCAATCCCGACGAGCATTCCTCCGACGTGACGGGCTACGAAGGCTCGTGGGTGTTCTACCTCGGCGGCGGCCTGTTCACCAATTTCTGGAAGCGCGACCAGCCCTATACCCTAGCGGCGAAATGCCTGGAAATCTTCCACTGGCGCCATGGCGCCTACCATGACGCCGCCGGAGAACTTCAAATCGACGAAGACGTGGTGGATGCCTGCGTCCAGGCCTCCCTGCGCAACCCGGCGGAAGCCGAGGCCATTCTCGACGCCATGCTCCGCTACCGGGACCCCAAGGGGGTTTACGCCGACGGCGGCTGCATCGACACGTCGCGGGAATATCCGCGCTGGGTCTGCCCCGGCACTTCGGACATGGTCATCCCCGGTTTTTGACCCCCTGCGCCGCGCCGGCGCCGCCTTTTCCTCACGGCCCTTTCGGCCTGTACAATGGCGCCTTTTGTGTCGGAATTACGCGCATGTGGTTCAAGAATCTGCAAATCTATCGCCTCCCCGCCGGCTGGAACGTCACCGCCGCCCAGATCGAAGAGCGGCTTGCCCGCCACCCCCTCCAGCCCTGCGGTGGGCTGGAAATGCAAAGCCGCGGCTGGGTCCCGCCGACCAAGGGTGACGCCCTGGTCCATTCCCTCAACCGGCAACTGCTGATCGCCATGGGAGTGGAGCAGAAGCTGCTCCCCGCCGTGGTGGTCAACCAGCTGACCCAGGAAAAGGCCGACTTCATCGAGGCCCAGCAGGGCTACCGGCCCGGGCGCAAGCAGCTGCGCGAGCTGAAGGAGCAAGTGATGTCGGAACTGCTGCCCCGCGCCTTCAGCCGCCGCCGCACCGTCCACGCCTGGATCGACCCCATCCACGGCTGGCTGGTGGTGGACGCCGCCAACAGCGCCCGGGCGGAAGAACTGCTGAGCCTGCTGCGGGACAGCCTGGACGACCTGCCCCTCGCCCTGCTGAAAACCCAGCAGTCCCCCGTCGCCGCCATGACCGGCTGGCTCGCCGCCGGAGAGCCGCCCGCCGGCTTCACCATCGACCGGGACTGCGTCCTCCAGGCTCCCAGCGAGGAAAAATCCACCGTCCGCTACACCCGCCACACCCTCGACGGCGAGGAAATCCGGCGCCACATCGCCGACGGCAAGTTCGCCGCCCGCCTCGCCCTGACCTGGAACGACCGCATCTCCTTCGTCCTCAACGACCAGCTGCAGGTCAAGCAGGTGGCCTTCCTCGACATCCTGAAAGAGGAAGCGGAATCCCAGGCCGCCACCGTCGACGAACAGTTCGACGCCGACTTCGCCCTCATGGCCGGGGAACTGGCCCGCTTCCTGCCCAACCTGGTGGAAGCCCTGGGAGGGGAAGCGCAGGACGCCCCCTAGAATTTTTTCACCCCCGCCCAATCCCCCTTCCCGCGTGACATTCCGCCGCGCGGGAAGCTCCCCGCCTTTTCCGCCCCGGGAACTTCTCCGCCCGCCGCCCATCGGATTTATTGACGCCTCCGCCAGGAGGCCTCATCATCCACCGT
>JBFXHL010000142.1:0-4206 GCA_050177075.1 Sulfuricellaceae bacterium
TTGCGCCAGCGGGTGGCCTACTTCAACAAGGTGAACAAGCTGGTGGAAGCCCAGCGCATCGAGCAGCGCACCCGCTTCGACCTGGAAATGCTCAACGAACTGGGCTTCTGCAAGGGCATCGAGAATTATTCCCGCCACCTCTCCGGGCGCAAGCCGGGGGAGCCGCCGCCGACCCTGATCGACTACCTGCCGCCCAATGCCCTGATGTTCATCGACGAATCCCATGTCACCGTTCCCCAGATCGGCGGCATGTACAAAGGCGATCGGGCCCGAAAGGAAAACCTGGTGGAATATGGCTTCCGCCTGCCGTCGGCGATGGACAACCGGCCCCTGAAATTCGAGGAATTCGAGCGCATGATGCGCCAGACCGTGTTCATTTCCGCCACTCCGGCGGAGTACGAAAATCAGCATGCCGGCCAAGTAGTGGAGCAGGTGGTGCGCCCGACGGGCTTGGTGGACCCGGTGGTGGAAATCCGCCCCGTGGCGACTCAGGTGGACGACCTGCTGTCCGAGGCCAATGCCCGTATCGCCAACGGCGAGCGGGTGCTGGTCACCACTCTGACCAAGCGCATGGCAGAGGACCTCACCGATTACCTGTCCGAGCACGGCATCAAGGTGCGCTATCTGCACTCTGACATCGATACCGTCGAGCGGGTGGAAATCATCCGCGACCTGCGCCTGGGAGTGTTCGACGTCCTGGTGGGCATCAACCTGCTGCGGGAGGGTTTGGATATCCCGGAAGTGTCATTGGTGGCCATTCTGGACGCGGACAAGGAGGGCTTCTTGCGTTCCGAGCGTTCCCTGATCCAGACCATCGGTCGGGCGGCACGGCACCTGCACGGCACCGCCATCCTCTATGCCGACAAGATCACCGATTCGATGCGTCGCGCCATCGACGAAACCGAGCGCCGCCGTGCCAAGCAGATCGCCCACAACGAGGCGCGCGGCATCACGCCCAAGAGCGTGTCCAAGCGCATCAAGGACATCATCGACGGCGTTTACAGCCCGGACGAGGCCAAGCAGGAGTTGAAGGCTGCCCAGGAACGCGCCACCTACGAGCACATGACCGAGAAGCAATTGGTCAGAGAGCTGAAACGGATCGAGAAGGAAATGCTGGAAGCGGCCAAGAACCTGGAGTTCGAACAGGCCGCCCAGCTCAGGGACAAACTGAAAGAGTTGAAACAGAAGTTTTACGGGGTGGAACTACATGACGAAGACTAAGGTGCTGTTTGTCTGCATGGGCAACATCTGCCGCTCGCCAACGGCTGAAGGCGTGTTCCGCCATGTGGTGGAACGGGCTGGGCTGAGCGACGCGTTCCATATCGATTCGGCCGGTACCCACGACTATCACGTCGGCAAGGAACCGGACCGGCGCACCCAACAGGCGGCGATAAAACGGGGCTACGACCTGAGCGCCCTACGGGGAAGGCAGGTAAATCGTCGGGATTTCGAGCATTTCGACCTGATCCTGGCCATGGACCGGGACAATCTCGCCAACCTTCACCGTTTGTGCGCGCCGGAGCAGCGCGGCAAGGTGAAGCTGTTTCTGGAATACAGCCGCAATTTTGACGATGAGGAGGTACCCGACCCTTATTATGGCGGCGCTCAGGGCTTCGAGCACGTTCTGGACTTGGTGGAGGATGCTGCCCAAGGTTTGCTGGAGGAATTGGCCCGGAAGCGCAAGTAGCGCCAAGCCCGGACAGCGGGGACCAACAAAAAAGGCGAGGAATCCTCGCCTTTTTTGTCGCCCGGTGGTTTGATCAATCTTCCTTCTTGGTTTCGACCATTACCATCGGTTCATTGGACACTTCCGGCTGCATCTGCCAGGGGCGCGGCGTGGCGCTGCGGGACGGCGCTGCCGCGGGCTCGGGTTCCGGCTGGCTCTGCATCGCCTGGACGGCTTCGGGCCGGGTTTCGATCATGACCAGATCGCTGGCCGGAGCCGCTACGGGAGCTGCTACGGGAGCTGCTGCGGGAGCCGGGCGGGGCGCGACCTTTTGGGGCGGGCGGCGGCGTGGCTTAGCATCTTCCGCTGTTGGCTCGGCCCCTGGAGTCGCCACAGACTGAGCAGCGGGCGCGGCTTCTGCCGGAGTCTTTTCTGCGGCCGGGACTTCGGTGGACTGTTTTGCCGGCTGCTTCTCTTCCCGCTTCGCTTCCGGGGCGCCAAGCGAAGGAGCGACGACCGGTTCGTGGCGGGGCGTTTCCACCGTCTCCGTTGCCGCAGCGACAGGCACGGCTGCCGCAAGGGTTTCCGCCTGGGCTTCCTGTGCTCCTGCGGCGCCTTCTTCCCGCCGCTCGCCGCGGCGACCGCCACGGTTGCGGCGACGGCGATTGTCACCGCCCTCGCCAACCGGGGCTTCGGGTTTCGCGGCGACCGGTTGCTTGGCTGCCTGCTCTACGGGTTTCGCCTGCGGAGCGGGGCGTTCCTGCCGTTCTTGACGTTCCTGGCGAGGTTGACGCTGGGCCTGTTGACGGCCTTCGCCGCGCTCTCCGCGCTCACGGCCTCGCCCGTCGCGTCCGCCTTCGCGGCGGCGCTGTTCCTGGCGGGCAGGACGCTTCCTGGGGGGAGGCGTTTCTTCCTTGGGCGCGCTGAGCTTCTGGAACCAGCCCTTGATCTTGGCGATCCAGGTAGAGGTGGCGGCGGGCTCGGCTACCACCGGGGCCGGCTGCTCGGGGGTGATGCCCCGGACGGCGGCCTGGGGGCGGTGGGGTTTGGCTTCGGCGGCTTCCGCTTTCAGGGTGCCTTCCGCTACGGGAGCATCAACCATCCGGTAGCTCGGCTGGTTGTATTCCGGCTGGGCGGCATCGTCGCGGCGCAGGCGGGTGACGGTGTAGTGGGGGGTTTCCATATGGATGTTGGGGATCAGCAGCACGTTGACCCGCAGGCGAGCCTCGACGCTGTGGATATCGCTGCGCTTCTCGTTCAACAGGAAGGTGGCGACATCCACGGGAACCTGAGCGTGGACGGCATAGGTGTTCTCCTTCATCGCTTCTTCCTGGATGATGCGCAGGATGTGCAGGGCGGAGGATTCGATGCCGCGGATGTGGCCGGTGCCGTGGCAGCGGGGGCAGGAGATGTGGCTGGTTTCGCCCAGGCTCGGCTGCAGGCGCTGACGGGACAGCTCCAGCAGGCCGAAGCGGGAAATCTTGCCCATTTGCACCCGGGCGCGGTCGTAGTGGAGGGCTTCCCGCAGGCGGTTTTCCACTTCCCGCTGATTGCGTTGGCTTTCCATGTCGATGAAATCGATCACGATCAGACCGCCCAGGTCGCGCAGACGCAGCTGGCGGGCCACTTCGTCGGCGGCTTCCAGGTTGGTGTTGAGGGCGGTCTGTTCGATGTCGGAGCCCTTGGTGGCGCGGGCAGAGTTGACGTCAACGGAGACCAGGGCCTCGGTGTGGTCGATGATGATGGCGCCGCCGGAAGGCAGCGTCACTTCCCGGGAAAAGGCGCTCTCGATCTGGTGCTCGATCTGGAAGCGGGAGAAGAGGGGAATGTCATCGGTGTACAGCTTCACCTTGTTCACGTTCTGGGGCATTACATGTCCCATGAACTGCACCGCCTGCTCATGGATGGCGGGGGTGTCGATGAGGATTTCACCGATTTCCGGCTGGAAGTAATCGCGGATGGCGCGGATGACCAGGCTGCCTTCCTGGTAGATGAGGAAGGCGCCGCTCTGCAGCTTGGCGGCGTTTTCGATGGCGCCCCACAGTTGCAGGAGGTAGTTGAGGTCCCACTGGAGCTCTTCCAGGGTGCGGCCGATCCCGGCAGTGCGGGCGATGATGCTCATGCCCTGTGGCACTTCCAGTTGGGCCATGATATCCCGTAATTCGTTGCGGTCCTCGCCTTCGATTCGGCGGGAGACGCCGCCACCGCGGGGGTTGTTGGGCATCAGCACCAGATAGCGGCCCGCCAGGCTGATGAAGGTGGTCAGGGCCGCGCCCTTGTTGCCACGCTCGTCCTTTTCCACTTGGACGATGACTTCCTGGCCTTCGCGGATGGCGTCCTGAATGCGTGCGCGGGAGGCATCGGCACCCTCGACGAAGTTGCTGCGGGAGATTTCCTTGAAGGGGAGAAAGCCGTGACGGTCGGTGCCGTAGTCGACGAAGGCCGCTTCGAGGCTGGGCTCGATGCGGGTGATGACCCCTTTGTAGATATTGCTCTTGCGCTGTTCTTTGCCGGCCGATTCAATGTCGAGGTCGATCAGT
>JBFXHL010000143.1:0-4181 GCA_050177075.1 Sulfuricellaceae bacterium
AGGGTGTCGCGCATGTCCGGGTCGTCGGTCAGGGGGCGCACCAGGGCCATGCGGCAGGCCTTGGCCGGGGCGATGCCCTTGGCAATGAGCTGGCCGGCGTAGACCAGGAGGCGGGTGGACATGCCCTCGTCCAGGCCGTGGCCCTTGAGGTTGCGGCTGCGGGCCGCTACCTGGACCAGCTTTTCGGCGGTCTTGGCGTCGACGCCGGATTCGTGGGCGACAATCTCGGCCTCGATGGAAGACTCGGGGTAATCGAAGTCCATGGCGCCGAAGCGCTGCTTGGTGGACTGCTTCAGATCTTTCATCAGGCTCTGATAGCCCGGGTTGTAGGAGATGACGATCTGGAAGTCGGGGTGGGCCTCCACCAGTTCGCCCTTCTTCTCCAGGGGCAGGTTGCGCCGGTGGTCGGTCAGGGGGTGGATCACCACGGTGGTGTCCTGGCGCGCTTCGACCACTTCGTCGAGATAGCAGATGGCGCCGATGCGGGCGGCGGTGGTCAGGGGGCCGTCCTGCCACTTGGTGCCGCTGATGTCGAGGAGGAAGCGCCCGACCAGGTCGGAGGCGGTCATGTCCTCGTTGCAGGCCACGGTGATCAGGGGCTTGCCGAGTTTCCATGCCATGTATTCGACGAAGCGGGACTTGCCGCAGCCGGTGGGGCCCTTGAGCATGACGGGCATGCGCGCGTCGTAGGCGGCCTCGTACAGCTCCACCTCGTCGGCCACCGGACGATAGTAGGGTTGGCTTTTGACCAAGAACTGGTCGCGGTTGATGTCGCTCATGGCATGGCTCCTTGAATTCGGTGGCGGGATGCCCCGGCGGGCATCCCGGTGGTTGCAGCGCTTAGACCGTGATGGGCGCGCGGTGCACGATCATGTTGGCGCCCTGGGACTGCTTGATGTTGTCGTAGCCGATCAGGCGCACATGGTGGCCGGGGTTGGCTTTCTTGCAGGCCTCGATTTCGGCCAGGATGCGGTCGATGTCGGTCTCGCCGAACATGGGCAGCTTCCACATGTACCAGTAGTTGCTCCGCGCCTCGGCCGGCTCGGTGTGCTCGATGGCCGGGTTCCATCCCTGGTTGACGATGTACTGGATCTGCTTGCGGATCTGATCGGCGTCCATCGGGGGCAGGTAGGAGAAGGTACCCAGCTTGCGGCTGTTGGGGTCCGACAGGCGGGACGAGTAGTCTTGCATTTCGCTCATTTCATAATTCCTTTAATTCAGGTGAGGGGTCAGGAGTGAGGCGTGAGGAGGTGAGATTTTTCGCGTCACCTATATCCCCCTTGCGCCTCACCGTTCATCACTTGTGCGCGACGTCCAGCTTGTCGACGGTGTCGAACTCGAACTTGATCTCCTTCCAGGTTTCCATCGCCATCTTCAGCTCGGGGCTGGATTTGGCGGCGTTGGTCAGGATGTCCTTGCCCTCCTTCTCGATCTGTCGGCCTTCGTTGCGGGCCTGGACGCAGGCTTCCAGGGCGACGCGGTTGGCCGCGGCGCCGGCGGCGTTGCCCCAGGGGTGGCCGATGGTGCCGCCGCCGAACTGGAGGACGGAATCGTCACCGAAGATGGAGACCAGGGCGGGCATGTGCCAGACATGGATGCCGCCGGAGGCCACGGGCATGACGCCCGGCGTGTGGCCCCAGTCCTGGTCGAAGAAGATGCCGCGGCTGCGGTCTTCCTTGACGTAGCGCTCGCGCATCAGGTCCACCCAGCCCAGGGTGGCGGCGCGGTCGCCTTCCAGCTTGCCCACCACGGTGCCGGAGTGCAGGTGGTCGCCGCCGAGGAGGCGCAGCATCTTGGCCAGGACGCGGAAGTTGATGCCGTGCTTGGGGTTGCGGTCGATCACGCCGTGCATGGCGCGGTGCACGTGGAGCAGCATGCCGTTGTCGCGGCACCAGCGGGACAGGCTCGCCTGGGCCGCCCAGCCGATGGTCAGGTAGTCGGACATGATGATCGGAGTGCCGATTTCCTTGGCGTACTCGGCGCGCTTGTAGATTTCCTCCATGTTCGGACCGGTGACGTTGAGGTAGTGTCCCTTGCGCTCGCCGGTCTCGCGTTCCGCCTTCTCGATCGCCTCCTGGCAGAAATCGAAGCGGTCGCGCCAGCGCATGAAAGGCTGGGAGTTGACGTTCTCGTCGTCCTTGGTGAAGTCCAGGCCGCCTCGCAGGCACTCGTACACGGCGCGGCCGTAGTTCTTGGCGGACAGGCCGAGCTTGGGTTTGATGGTGCAGCCCAGCAGGGGACGGCCGTACTTGTCCAGCTTGTCGCGCTCCACCTGGATGCCGTGGGGTGGGCCGTCGCAGGTGGTGACGAACCACAGGGGGAAGCGCACGTCCTCCAGGCGCAGCATGCGCACCGCCTTGAAGCCGAAGACGTTGCCCACCAGGGAGGTGAAGACGTTGACCACGGAGCCTTCCTCGAACAGGCCCATGGGATAGGCGATGAAGGCATAGAAGGCCTCGTCGTCGCCGGGCACGTCCTCGATGGCGTAGGCACGGCCCTTGTAGTAGTCCAGATCGGTCAGGAGGTCGGTCCAAACCGTGGTCCAGGTGGCGGTGGAGGATTCGGCGCACACCGCGGCGGCCGCTTCCTCGCGGGGCACGCCGGGCTGCGGCACGACCTTGAACACCGCCAGGATGTCGCTGTCCTTCGGCGTGTAGTTGGGATCCCAATAGGTTTCGCGGTATTCCTTGACGCCCGCGTTGTATGTCTTTCCGGCCATTGCAAGCTCCTTCGCTTTAGTGGTTCAACCGTATGCCGTCCCGGTGGATGGCGCGTGGCTCGTTTGAGCTTGAAGCCACTATAACGATGGCCGTTCATAAAAAATAATTGTAAATTTCGATGTCTATCATTGATAATGATCAATGGTAAAACCGGGGAGAACGGGAATGAAGCATGCAACCCTGCGCCAGCTCAAGGTGTTTCAGGTGGTGGCCGGCCACCTCAGCGTGACCCGCGCCGCCGAGGAACTGCACCTGACCCAGCCGACCGTGTCCATCCAACTCAAGCAGCTGGCCGACATCGTCGGCCAGCCCTTGCTGGAGCAGGTGGGCAAGCGCCTGTTCCTGACCGACAGCGGCAGGCTGGTGGAGGCCGCCGCCAGGGATGTGTTCGACCGCCTGGACAGGCTCGCCATGGAACTGGCCGAAACCCAGGGGCTGGAACGCGGCTGTCTCAAGCTGTCCATCATTACCACCGCCAAATACTACGTTCCCCGGTTCCTGGGGGATTTCTGCAAGCGCCATCCCGGCATCGAGGTGGCGCTGGAGGTGAACAACCGCGACCGCATCCTGGAGCGCCTGTCGCAGAACCTGGACGACCTCTACATCATGGGCCAGGTGCCGGATAACCTGAGCGTGGTGGCGCTGCCCTTCATGAAGAATCCGCTGGTGGTGGTGGCCCCGGCGGACCATCCCCTGGCAAAGGAAAAGGATATCGACCCCGCCCGCCTGGCGGGGGAGCCGTTCATAGTGCGCGAGCAGGGGTCCGGAACCCGCCTCGCCGCCGAGCGGTTTTTCAGCCTGCACCGCGTGCGGCTTTCCGCGCGCATGACCCTTGGCAGCAACGAGGCGGTCAAGCAGGCGGTGGCCGGGGGGCTCGGCCTGGCGGTCCTGTCCCAGCACACGCTGACCCTGGATGCCGCTTCGGGCGCCTTCGCGGTGCTCGATGTGCAGGGATTTCCCCTTGTGCGCCAGTGGTATGCCGTCTACCCCGAGGGAAAACATGTTTCGCCGGTGACCCGGGCCTTCCTGGAATATATTTCGGGTGCCTCGAACGGGGTATATGGTTAACGCAGCAAATGTCGCGCCATGCTGTGTCGGCGAGATGTTTCTCCAGAGGGGTGATCGGGTATAATCGGTTTCCTTTAGCAATGGTGGGCCGGGGATGTAAGGCGCCCGGTCGCCGGTGCGGCATTCCACAGCCAAGACTTTTGAATAGCCCGGATGGTGAAATTGGTAGACACAAGGGACTTAAAATCCCTCGCCCTTACCGGCGTACCGGTTCGATTCCGGTTCCGGGCACCACCCGTTTTTTCTCTTTCTTTTCCCCATAGCCGACCATGACCAGCCTGGTCAACGGCCAACCCGCCGCTTCGATTTCCGTCACCGACCGCGGCCCGATGTACGGCGATGGGGTGTTCCGGACCCGGCGGGCGGAGCGTGGCGTGCCTCTCGCCTGGGACC
>JBFXHL010000144.1:0-4156 GCA_050177075.1 Sulfuricellaceae bacterium
CAGCCCCCCGGCGCGGCGCCTTTTCCGACACTACCACGTCCTCCGGCATATCCAGTCCGGCCCAGCGCATCACGGCGGTAACGTCGGATGCCTCCAGTTCCAGGGTCTTGCCCCGGCCGAGGCGGGGTGGCAGATTGATGATGCCGAAACGGGTGCGCATCAGGCGGCTCACCTTCAGGCCCACCAGCTCGAACATGCGCCGCACTTCCCGGTTGCGCCCCTCCCGCAGGGTGACGCGGTACCAGTGGTTGGCGCCCTCGCCGCCGGCATCCTCCAGCTGGTCGAAGCGGGCGGGGCCGTCTTCCAGTTCCACCCCTTCCTTGAGCTGGGCGATCTGTTGCGGGTCGAGCTCCCCCAGCAGGCGCACGGCGTATTCCCTCTCCACCTCGAAGCGGGGGTGCATCAGGCGGTTGGCGAGGTCGCCGGAAGTGGTGAAAATCAGCAGGCCGGAGGTGTTGAAGTCCAGGCGGCCGATGGCGATCCACTTGGCGCCGCGCATGCGGGGCAGCTTGTCGAAGACCGAGGCGCGCTTGTCCGGGTCGTCCCGGCTGACGATTTCCCCTTCCGGCTTGTGGTAGATGAGGATGCGTGGGGCCTTGAAGGCGGAACGGCGCTGAACGAGCCGGCGGTCGACGCGGATCTGGTCGTCGGGGGTGACGCGCATGCCGAGGGTGGCGGGCTTGCCGTTGACGGTGACGCGGCCGCGCTCGATCCACTCCTCCATCTCGCGGCGAGAGCCGACGCCGGCCTGGGCCAGCACTTTTTGCAGTTTTTCCGCCTGGACGGCGTGGGAAGCGGGGGCTTCCGGCTTTCGTGTCATGAACTTTCCTCGGCTGTGAATGCCACCACTATACAGGCAACAGGGGTTTCTCGCCCTCTTCCAGAGGCGGCAGCTCGCTCAGGGAGCGCAGGTTGAGGTCGTCGAGAAAACCCTTGGTGGTGGCGTAGAGGGCCGGGCGGCCGGGGACTTCCCGGTGGCCGACGACGTCGATCCAGCCCCGCTCCTCCAGGGTCTTGAGGATTTGGGAGGAGACGGTCACGCCGCGGATTTCCTCGATGTCGCCCCGGGTCACCGGCTGCTTGTAGGCGATGATCGCCAAGGTCTCCAGCACGGCGCGGGAATACTTGGGTGGCTTTTCCGGGCTCAGGCGGTCGAGGTATTTCTGGTACTCGGGCCGGGCCTGGAAGCGCCAGCCGGAAGCCACCAGGGTCAGCTCCACGCCGCGGCCGGTCCAATCCTGGCGCAGCTCTTCCAGCACCTTGCGCAGGGCATCGGCGGCGATGTCCTCGTCGAAGAGTTTTTTCAGCTCGCTGACGGTCATGGGCTCGCCGGCGGTGAGAAGCGCCGTTTCGAGGATGAGTTTGACTTCCTGGAGGTTACGCATCGGCTTCTTCGGTAATGGCCTGGTTGTGGCGGACGTATATCGGGGCGTAGGCTTCCTGCTGGCTGACCAGGGCCAGTTTTTCCTTCACCAGCTCCAGCACGGCGAGAAAGGTCACCACGAGTTCCGCCACGCCCGCCTCGGGGTTGAACAGTTCGTCGAAAGGGACGAACTCCCGATCCTGCAAAAAACGCAGCACCCGGGTCATGTGCTCGCGCACCGACAATTCCTCCCGGGTGATCTTGTGGTGCTTGGTGACCTTGGCCTTGGCGAGGATGGCCTTCCAGGCCTGCACCAGGTCGTCCATGACCACCTCGGGCAGGCGCTCCTGGACCACCTTCTCCACCCACACCTCCACCAGGGCGAAATCCCGCCCCGCCTGGGGCTGGCTGTCCAAACGCTGGGCGGCGAGCTTCATCTGCTCGTATTCCAGCAGGCGGCGGGTGAGTTCGGCCCGGGGGTCCTCCTCGTCCTCGATGACCGCCTCGGGACGGGGCAGCAGCATGCGCGACTTTATCTCGGTGAGCCAGGCAGCCATCAGCAGGTACTCCGCCGCCAAGTCGAGCTGGGCGGCCCCCATGGCCTCCACGTACTCCATGTACTGGCGGGTGAGGCGGGCCATGGGAATATCGAGGATGTCCAGGTTGTGCTTGCGGATCAAGTACAGCAGCAGGTCCAGAGGGCCCTCGAAGGTCTCCAGGAACACCTCCAGGGCCTCGGGAGGAATGTAGAGGTCCTGGGGCAGCTCGGTGAGGGGCTGGCCGTAAAGCTTGGCGATGGGTTCGGCGAGGGCTTCGGTCATGGACTCAGGCGAAGACGATCTTCACCACCTCGCGGAAATGATGCACGAAATGGGCAGTGATGCCTTCCTTGATGTGCGCCGGCAGCTCCTCGAAATCCCGCTGGTTGGCGGCTGGCAGGATCAGTTCCATGACCTTCACCCGCCGGGCGGCGATGACCTTCTCCCGCACGCCGCCGATGGCCAGCACTTCGCCGGTGAGGGTGATTTCGCCGGTCATGGCCAGGGGGCGGGCGATTTTCTCCTGCCGCGCCAGGGACAGCAGGGCCGTGGCCATGGTGATGCCAGCGCTGGGGCCGTCCTTGGGGGTGGCCCCCTCCGGCACGTGGAGGTGGACAAAAGCTTCATCGAAGAAACCGGGATTGCCCTTGAAGGGCTTCAGGTGGGAAGCGATGTAGCTGTAGGCGATTTCCGCCGACTCCTTCATCACGTCCCCCAACTGGCCGGTGAGCTTGAAGCCCCGGTTCTTGGTATGGACCAAAGTGGCCTCGATGGACAGGGTGGCCCCGCCCATGGCGGTCCAGGCCAGGCCGGTGACCACGCCGACGCCGGCGATGGGCTTCTCCGGCACGAACACGGGCTTGCCCAGGTATTCCTCCAGCTCCGCCACGCCGACGCGGATGGGCTTCTCCTCGCCGTTGACGATGCTTACCGCGGCCTTGCGCACGATGCGGCCGAGCTGTTTCTCCAGGTTGCGCACCCCGGCTTCCCGGGCGTAGCCCTCGACGATGCGCTTGACCACCGACTCGCCGAGGCTGATGTCGCCACGCTTGAGGCCGGCTTTCTTGAGCTGCTTCGGCCACAGGTGATGCTTGGCGATGCGCACCTTCTCCGAGGTGATGTAGCCGGAGAGGCGGATCACCTCCATCCGGTCCAGGAGGGGGCCGGGAATGGTGTCGAGCTGGTTGGCGGTACAGACGAACAGCACTTTGGACAAGTCGAAGCGCACGTCCAGGTAGTGGTCGAGGAAATCCACGTTCTGCTCCGGGTCCAGCACCTCCAGCAAGGCCGAGGCCGGGTCCCCCTGGTAGGAGGCGCCGATCTTGTCGATCTCGTCGAGCATGATCACGGGGTTGGCCACGTCCACCTCCTTGATGGCCTGGACGAACTTGCCCGGCATGGCGCCGATGTAGGTGCGGCGGTGGCCCTTGATCTCGGCCTCGTCCCGCATGCCGCCGAGGGAGAAGCGGTAGAACTTGCGCCCCAGGGCATGGGCGATGGAGCGGCCGATGGAGGTCTTGCCCACCCCCGGCGGCCCCACCAGCAGCACGATGGAGCCGGACACCTCGCCCTTGAGGGCGCCCACGGCGAGGAATTCGATGATGCGGTCTTTCACGTCGTCCAGGCCGTCGTGCTCCCGGTCGAGGATGCGGCGGGCACGACCGAGGTCCAGCTTGTCCTTGGAGTACTTGCCCCAGGGCAGGGCCGTGAGCCAGTCCAGATAGTTGCGGGTGACGGCGTACTCCGGCGACCCTGATTCGAGGATGGCGAGCTTCTGCATCTCCTCGTCGATGCGCTTTTGCGCCGGCTCGGTGAGCTTGAGCTTGGCGATGCGCTCCCGGAAGCGCTCCACGTCGGCGGTACGGTCGTCCTTGGCCAGCCCCAGTTCCTTCTGGATGGCCTTCAACTGCTCCCGGAGGAAGAATTCCCGCTGCTGCTTGGTCATCTTCTCCTCCACCTGCTCGCGGATTTGCGATTGCAGGCGCGCCACGTCCAGTTCCTTCTTGATCAGCACCAGCACCTTCTGCATGCGGCGGCGCAGGTTGATGGCGTCCATCACCTCCTGCAGCTCCTCCTTGGTGGAGGTGGTCAGGCTGGCGGCGAAGTCGGCGAGGAAAGACGGCTCGTTGGGATTGAAGCGGGCCAGGAAGTACTTGAACTCCTCGCTGTAGTGGGGGTTGTGGGGAATCAGTTCGTTGTTGGTGTTGATGATGGCCTTGGCGTAGGCGCGGACCTCGTCATCCTTGGCCTCGCC
>JBFXHL010000145.1:0-4107 GCA_050177075.1 Sulfuricellaceae bacterium
ACCAGCCGGCCGAGGTATCGAGGCGCTGCCAGAAATCCGACAGCTGTTCCCAGCTCATCAGGCTGAACAGCAGGCCGTTGTAGAGGCGGTCGAACTCGGCGTGATCCTGGTCGGCTGCGGTCATGGGAAGAAGCTCGCGATGTACGGAAAGCATGGACTTAATCAGGGCGGGCCAGCCTGTCGGCAACGACGGCTAGCGCCCTGGGCATAACGCGGGCCTCAAGCCCGCGTTCCCTTCTTGCAACAGGCCGCGAATTTTATTTCGCGACCTGTTTCTCCCGGATCTCGTCCAGGGTCTTGCAGTCGATGCACAGGGTGGCGGTGGGGCGGGCTTCCAGGCGCTTGAGGCCGATTTCCACGCCACAGCTCTCGCAGTAGCCGTAGTCGCCGGATTCGATCTTGGCGATGGTCTCGTCGATTTTCTTGATCAGCTTGCGCTCCCGGTCACGGTTGCGCAGTTCCAAGGCCATGTCGGATTCCTGGCTGGCACGATCGTTGGGGTCGGCGAACAGGGTCGCTTCTTCCTGCATGGTGTGAACGGTGTTGTCGATGTCCCGGCTCAGCTCGGCTTTCCAGTCCTCGAGGATTTTGCGAAAATGGGCCTGTTGCTTGGGGTTCATGTACTCCTCGCCCTTTTTGGCGACGTAGGGAGTGAATTGTTTGTGCAGTTCAACTGGCATGGGGCCCCACTTCTTTCGGTTGAAAACAAAAAACCGCTTTAATAGCAGAAATCCATTTTCATCGCAACACAATTTAGGACGACATGACACTTAACGCTTTGATTTTCGACGTGGATGGCACCCTGGCCGATACCGAGCGCGATGGACATCGGGTGGCCTTCAATGCCGCTTTCAAGGAACTGGGGCTCGACTGGAACTGGGACGAGGCCCTCTACGGCAAGCTGCTGGCCGTGACCGGTGGCAAGGAGCGCATCCGTTACTTCGTCGAGAGATTCCATCCCGGCTATGAGAGGCCCAAGGATTTCGACGATCTGGTGATGACGCTGCACAAGACCAAGACCCGTCACTACGTGGCCATGATGGAGGAAGGGCGCATTCCCATGCGTCCCGGCATCAAGCGTCTCATGGAGGAGGCCCGGGCCGCCGGCGTGCGTCTCGCCGTGGCCACCACCACGACGCCCGAGAACGTCACGGCCTTGATCAAAAACAGCCTGGCGCCGGATTCGGAAAGCTGGTTCGACGTCATCGCCGCTGGCGATATCGTCCCCGCCAAGAAGCCGGCGCCGGACATTTATCTCTGGGCCCTGGAGAAGGCGGGGTGGAAGACGTCGGAATGCCTGGCCGTGGAGGATTCCCGTAACGGCGTCCTGTCCAGCCTTGGCGCCGGCCTGCCGACCCTGGTGACGGTCAGCAATTACACCGAGCACGAGGATTTCGACGGGGCCTTCGCCGTTCTGTCGGATCTCGGTGAGCCCGATCAGCCCTTCCGGGTGCTGAAGGGCGAGACCAACGGCAAGAGCTATGTGGACCTGGATTTGCTGCGCTGGTGGCATGCCAGGGTTAAGTGAGTGCAACAGGGCCTGAAATGACAAACCCGCCGGAGGGCGGGTTTGTTTTTGGTGCTCGCTGGAACGGTTCGGTTAACTGTGTAGCTTTTCGGCGGCGTCCAGCGTGTTTTAGTTTCAGCACAACCTGCCTACGCAGGTTCGCTTTCACTGAAACACGCTAGGGCCTGCATGAAGGAAATATTCCGCCTCAAACATGCAGTTTCTCGGCGGCGTCCAGCGTGTTTTCCAGCAGGGTGGCGACGGTCATGGGGCCGACGCCGCCGGGCACCGGGGTGATCCAGGAGGCGCGCTCCTTGGCGGCCTCGAACTCCACGTCGCCACAGATCTTGCCGCTTTCCAGACGGTTGATGCCGACATCGACGACGATGGCGCCGTCCTTGATCCACTCGCCTTTCACCAGCTCCGGGCGGCCTACCGCCACCACTAGAATTTCCGCATTGCGCACGAAGGATTCCAGGTCCCGGGTGGCGCTGTGGGTCACCGTGACGGTGGCGCCCGCCAGTAGCAGTTCCAGCACCATGGGGCGGCCCACGGTGTTGGAGGCGCCGACGACCACCGCGTTTTTGCCGCGCAGGTTTTCGCCGGTGCTTTCCAGCAGGGTCATCACGCCACGCGGCGTGCAGGGCTGGAGCACGGGGATGCGCAATGCCAGGCGACCGATGTTGTAGGGGTGGAAGCCGTCCACGTCCTTGTCCGGGTGGATGCGCTCGACGATGGCTTCCGGGTCGATATGGGCCGGTACCGGCATTTGCACCAGGATGCCGTCGATGTCCGGTGCCTCGTTCAGCTTGTCGATCAGCGCCAGCAGTTCTTCCTGGGTGGTGGCAGCGGGAAGGTCGTAGGAGACGGAGTGAAAGCCGGTGGTTTCGCAGGCGCGGCGCTTGTTGCGCACGTAAATGGACGATGCCGGATCGTCCCCCACCAGTACCACGGCCAAGCCGGGGCGTCGCTTGCCGGCGGCCACCCTTTCTTCGACGCGGTTGCGGATGGCTTGCAACAGGTTGTCGGCGATGGCTTTGCCGTCGATGATTTTAGCGGGCATGATATAAGTAGACCGGTAGTGGGAAAGTGAAATTATCCCATTTTTGCGCCTTTTCACTCAAGGCGGATTGACCTTTGTCCGGGAGCGCGGTATAGTTTCGCGCCTTCGGGGTGTAGCGTAGCCTGGTAGCGCGCCTGGTTTGGGACCAGGATGTCGGGAGTTCGAATCTCTCCACCCCGACCAAGGTTAGCAGGTTGAGCGGTGCCCGTAGCTCAACTGGATAGAGCACCAGCCTTCTAAGCTGGGGGTTACAGGTTCGATCCCTGTCGGGCACGCCAAGAATTCGTTGTGCGCGACAGTTCAATGGTGGACGTAGCTCAGTTGGTAGAGTCCCGGATTGTGATTCCGGTTGTCGTGGGTTCGAGTCCCATCGTCCACCCCATATTTTCAAGGCGTTGCAATAACGTCTGGACGGCTAAGGCCTCCTGGAAGTACGGTTTCAGTACACTGTGCTCTCAGGAGGCTCTATGGCCATCATCGTAAAAACTCCTTCCGGTACATAAAGCCCTCGTTCGTCGCCAGAGGTGGCCCACTACGTCCAAGACGTTCAGGACGAAGCGTGATGCCGAGGACTGGGCGCGTCGCACCGAGGGCGAAATGGTCCGCGGCGTGTACGTTCAGCACACCCCTTCCAAGCGGTTGACCCTTGAAAAGGCGTTAGAGCGTTATCTGAGAGGGGATTTCACCCTCCAAGTCCTGGGAGCCATGAATCTGATATCACCCGCTCCAAGCCTCTTATTTCGCTCCTGGGGGCCTATAGCCTGGCGGCTATCCAACCCGACTTGGTGGCCAGGTATCGGGATGACCTGCTGGCCACGGTCAGCACGGTAACTAAAAAACCTATTTCGGCTAGTTCGGTTCGCCTGGAACTGGCTCTGTTGTCTCATCTCTACACGGTGGCCATTCGGGAGTGGGGCTTATCTATAATCCCGTGATGAATATCCGCAAGCCGTCGCCGCCGCCTGCACGGAACCGACGGTTGTTGCCAGATAGAGGCGGGGTTGAGTGACCAGAAGGTGCAGCGATTTCAGGTCACAAAACCATGCAGATGCTCAAGCGTTATACGCACTTGAGGGCGGAGGATTTGGCGGAAAAGTTGGATGCCATGGGGGGCAAGTAATGCGGTCCGTGGGTGCGGTAAAACTCAACTTGTTTGGTGTTTCAGGGGTGTTATACTAGATCATGCCTGATAGGAAAGTTATCGACGAGTCGCACAAGATTTCGGACCGCCGTGGGAATGGCCAACTCCGACGTGAGGTGTGGGTGGATGAGCAGGGGTGCGTGACTCGCTACAACCTGGCGTATATCAACCACGGGTTGCACCAGGGCGATAACGGGCGAGTGGTCGGCTACGATAACCAGCACGGCTATCACCATCGGCATTACTTTGGCAATGTCGAGTCAATTGATTTGCCTCTCTCAAATTTCGAGTGGGTAGCATGGGGAAGATTTGTGGCGTTGCGGTGGGGTCAAGGGCGGGCGAAGCCCGGCTGTGCGAATCCTTGACGCCACTGCGATGCCGATACGCTGGTGTCGG
>JBFXHL010000146.1:0-4021 GCA_050177075.1 Sulfuricellaceae bacterium
GATGGTCTCCATGCATAACACTCCAGGTTCCTCCGGCCAAAGGCCGGATGATGGCACAAACCCAGGGTGGTCAAATTTGAACGCTGATCACCCCAGAATCCTGGTCAGTTTTGCACGCTGATTTACAATCAGTCGCATAAATCGCCTGTTCTCCCCGCTCATGGGTCAGCACTCGAAGTGATGCGGCTCCAGCCCGATCAACGTGGGCAGTTCCAGCAGCCCGGCATCGCCGCCGTCGTATATCCGCGCCAGGCTTTCCACCATCTGCTCGATGGCGGACAGCACGGACATCTTGCCGCGCGGCATGCCAACATCCACGTTGAGAAGACCGACCAGGGCCACTTTGTCTTGCGGCTGCAATTCGCCTTCCGCTGAGGGTGGCAGGTTTCTGACGTACAAATCCACCAGACGGCGGAAGGGTTCGATCAAATCATCCGCCAGATTGAAGGCGTTCTGCTCGCTGGCGTGGAAAAGGCCAAAGGCGGGCAGCATGCCGTGGGCCACCAATCCACGCGCGATGGCCCCGCGCAGCACGGCGTAGCCGTAATCCAGAGCGGCGTTGATGAAACCGTCCTCCACCCGCCGGAAGCCTTTGCCGAAGAGTTGTGGAAAGTAATACGCTGCCGCCTGCCCCTCCATATGGTCAGCATCCCCGGACCGCACCCGCGCCACGTAGGATTCCAGCCGGTCCCAGCCCTCCCGTCCGGCAAGACGCAAGACAATGGCCTGGTTGGCGATCTTGCGCCGCACGATGGCCGCCCAAGTTTGCTTGGCCGCCGGACGCGGCAAATCCAGTTGCAGCCGCATCCAGCGCGTGGCGCGGGAATGGGGCAGAAAGGGCAGGAACACGCCGCTGGGGTGGTGGGTGTCACCCGTGGCGAACAGGCTGATGCCGTACTCTCCGCAAGCCGAGAGCACGGGATGGGTAAGGGTGATCTCCCGGTGGTTGAGCAGGATGACGGCAATGTCCTCGAACGGCACAAAGGCCGTCTGCTCCTGCTCGACGCCCCCCAGGAAGTGACCTTGGGTTATAGCGAGGGAATAATGCTCCCGGCGCAACCTGGCCGGGCGGGAGATGACGACGCTACGCCAAGTCACGGCGTTGCTCCGGGGGAGCGGGGTAGAGGTTACCGAGGACGTCCACATTGAATTTTTCAAGGCTCAAGGCGGTTTTTACGCCAACACCCTCAATCATTCCGTCCTTACCGATTTGTTGATTTCTATCGTGCGCCCAAACATTGAGGTTACCCGTTCCTCGATGGCAACTAGCATAGTAGCCACTAATCGCCGCCTTGCCCTTCTGTTGGATACGCACAAAATCATTCGGATTGAGCTTCCCCCGAAATTTCGTCTTCCAAGGGTGACGTAAAATGAACGTTACTTTTGGAAAGGAAGACGATGAAGATACCGAAGCAGGAATACACGGCCGAGTTCAAGGAACTGGCCGTCAAGCGGGTCAAGGAAGGGCTGACGCCTGCAGCCGCAGCCAAGGAGCTGGGGCTGAATGAACAGACACTGCGCAACTGGGTCAAGGCAGCGGCGGCAGGCAAGCTCAACGGGCCGGGGGCAAAACCGGTGACGGCGGAGCAGATGGAACTCTCGAGGCTGCGGGCGGAGAACATCCGGCTCAAGCGGGAGTGCGAAATCCTAAAAAAAGCGGCGGCGTACTTCGCCAAGGATGCGCTGTGAAGTACGCCTGGATCGATGTTGAGCGCGAGACCTTCGAGCTGGCCGAGTTGTGCGCCGTGCTCGATGTCAGCGTGAGCGGCTACCGTGCCTGGAGAGGCGGTGGCAAGCCGGATCGGAAACGGCTGACGGATGCCCAGATGCTGGCCCTGATCCGCGCCATTCATGCCGAACTCAAAGGCGCCTACGGCAGCCCCCGGATGGTCAGGGAACTGCGCGGCCGGGGTTTCTCTGCCGGCAAGGAGCGTGTCGAGCGGCTGATGCGGGAGAACGGCATACGGGCCCGCCACAGGCGGCGTTACAAGGCAACGACGGACTCGAAGCACGGGTTTGCGGTGGCAGAGAACACCCTGGACCGGAGTTTCCAGCCCTCCAAGCCCAACCAGGTCTGGGCCTCGGACATCACCTACCTCTGGACGGACGAGGGCTGGCTGTACCTGGCCATCGTGCTGGACCTGTTCAACCGCGAGGTGGTCGGCTGGTCGATCAAGCCGCGGATGACGGCGGACATCGTGACGGATGCGCTGACCATGGCGTGGTTCCGCAAAAAACCGGCGCCGGGCGTGCTGCACCACTCGGACCGGGGCAGCCAGTACGCCAGCCGGGCATTCCAGGACAGGCTCGCCGGGTACGGCATGACCTGCTCCATGAGCCGCAAGGGCAACTGCTGGGACAACGCGCCGACGGAGAGCTGGTTCAACAGCTTCAAGAACGAGCGAGTCCACGGCACCCGCTACGCCACCCGGGCCGAGGCCAAGGCGGACGCCTTCGAGTACATCGAGGTGTTCTACAACCGGAAACGGCGCCATTCGACCCTTGGCTACAAGTCGCCCATCCAGTTCATGAAGGACTGGATCAGCGCTCAGCATGGCGAAAAACTGGTAGCATGAACCCCACCTCTTGGAAGACGAAAAACCGAGGGAACCTCAGATATAACGAAAAACAGAACTGGAAGCTGTCATCCACCAGCGTCCATTCCTCCTCATCCTTGAACGCCACAATCGCCCGGTTCGGCAACCCCGTCACCCGGTGATGCACATACACCGGCACCAGATGGAATTTCCCCGCCTTGGTAAACACATCCACCCGCAACATGGTGTCGTTCTTGGCAATCCCGTGCCGTATTGGGATGCCGGAGAGCTTGTCTATCACCATGGTCACCGTGCGCACGATGGGGCCAGTGGGGTTGCCCTGTTTGTCCGGTTTGCGGGGTAAGGCGCGCAGGCGTTCGATGTCGGCCTTCTCTTCGGCAGTGAGTTCGCGCTTGGCTTCCTTTGCCGCTTTCTCGATTTCCCTGGCGCGTTTTTCCCGCCCCTCGCGCTTGCCTGCCCAATCGCGCAGGGCAGTGTAAAGCTTTTCGTTGCGGTGTGGGTCAATCAGCTTGTCCACATCGCCGGGCTTCAGATCGGCCACGGAAACCTTCTGGGTAACGCTGCCCGTCTGCTTCAGCCGCTCCGGCTGGGCGTAGATGGTGTCCTTGTGCGCCGCGCCACCATTGCGCCGTTGCGGCGCGCGTGAAACGAACAAGGGGCGCAGTTCCTCCAGTGCTTCCGGCGGGTAACTGCCCAGACGCTCCATTTCGGCCCGCAGGACTTGCCGGTCGTCTATGCTCAGCCGCGCCACCAGTTCGTCGCGGAAATGCGGCCACGGCGCGGGGAAATGCTGCTCCAGCCGTTCCAGCATGGCCGGATTGACGATCTCGCCGGTTTCCATGTCTATGAGTCCTTCCCGCGCCTTTTCCAACTCCTTGCGGCGGGAGTAGTCCGACAAGCGCTTGACCATGCCATGGCTGCACGCGGCCACCACGGCGGCATCCAGCGCATGGTGGCGGTCGGAGTCGGAACGGATCTTCACTAGCCCCCAGCGGGCGCGCAGGAAGGAAGTCAGCTGGCCGCTGAGCACCACGCAACGCTTAGCCTCGCTGTCCTCGTGCAACTTGAGATACCGCTCGACATAGTTTTTGAAAAAGCGGCAAATATAGCGGGTGTCGTTGAGGTTACGGTCGCGGAAATCCTTAGCCTCCGCTTCGCCAAAACCCCTCTTGAGCAGGCGATTGCGCTTGGCCTGACGGTAGGATTTATTCGAATCAACGAAAGCCGCGAATTGCCGCCAGCGCTCGCTGTTTTCCTTGCCGCCCAGGTACTCGAACGGCGTCATGTTGCCCTTGTCACGGTTTTCCCGCGTCAGCACCAGCACCCGGTTGTTCTTGCTGTCATCGAAGCTGCGCGAGTAAGGCAGGGCGTGGTCAATTTCGACATAGCCCATCTCGAACAGCCGGTTGATGTCCAATGGCTCCAGCGAATAGGCACATTTACCATGCTGTTCACGGTAAAGC
>JBFXHL010000147.1:0-3974 GCA_050177075.1 Sulfuricellaceae bacterium
TGTAATGGGCGCGTTCGAAGAAGCTGCAAATACGGGCAAACAGGTAGTCGTGGGAGTGGGTGTAAATCAGCACCTGCAACCCTTCGCCTTCCTGCACCACGCGAGCGCGCACCACAGGCTGAGTGTCGTCCACGTGACGGTGGAGGAGACGAGTGTGCCAAGCGATTTCGTCGGCGTCGTGGCGCAGGAAATAACTCTCATCCAGTTGTCGCCACAGAGCCAGATGGGCATCGTCTGCAACCGCGTGATGGCGCAGGATCGCCAGTGCCTCCGCTTGACGCTCCTCCAGGTAGGTATGGGAGGGGATTTCGCCTAGCTCCCGAAGGTGGCGCAGGGTGGCGTTGTACAGGTCCTCCAGCAGTTTTCCTTTCCAGGCGTTCCAGACCTGTGGGCTGGTGCCACGGATGTCCGCCACCGTCAGGAGGTAAAGGGCGGTCAGGTGGCGTTCGTCCCGCACCCGGGCGGCAAAGGCGGCAATGATGTCAGGGTCGGACAAATCCTGCTTCTGGGCGGTAGCGGACATCACCAAGTGGTTTTCCACCAGCCAGCAGATCAGTTCGGTATCTTCGTCGTCAATGCCGTGCTGTTTGCAGAAGCGGCGCGCATCCTTGGTGCCGAGCCGGGAATGGTCGCCGCCGCGTCCTTTGGCGATGTCGTGGAACAAGGCCGCGACAATCAATATTTCCTGGCGTTTGAAACCCTTGATCAGCCGACTGCAGGAGGGGAACTCGTGGGCGAATTCGGGAACGGTGAAACGCCGTAGGTTGCGCACGACGAAGAGGATGTGTTCGTCCACAGTATAAACGTGGAACAAGTCATGCTGCATTTGGCCGATGATGCGGCCGAAGGCGGGCAGATAGCGGCCGAGGATGCCGTAGCGGTTCATGCGGCGCAATTCGTGGGTAATGCCGTGGTGTTCCCGCAGAATCCGCATGAACAGCTCGCGGTTTTCAGCTTGGCGGCGGAAGGTGGCGTCGATCAGCGGAGCGGCACGCCAAAGGGCGCGCAAAGTGGAGGGGCTCAGACCTTCCAGCTTGGGATTGCGTTCCAAGACCAGGAAGGTTTCCAGAATGGCGGAAGGGCGTTGCTGGTATAGGTTATCGTCGCGGATTTCCAGGTAGCGGTTGCGGATCTGAAAGTGCTCGTCGATGGGCTGGATGTCGGCTTGCCGGTCCGGCAGGGAAAACTCCCGTAGAGTGTTGAGGAGCAACTCATTCAGCATCGCGACGGCCTTGGCGGTGCGGTAGTAGCGCTGCATCAGCCGTTCGCTGGCGATGCGCTGGCCGGAATCGGCAAATCCCATTTCTTCGGCCAGCGCTTTTTGATGATCGAACAGCAGGCGGTCTTCCTTGCGCTTGGCCAGGTAGTGAAGGCGGATGCGCAGGTTCTGCAGCAACAGTTCGTGGTGGCGTATTTCCTGGGTTTCCTCCCGGGTCAGGAGGCCGTTCTGTGACAGCTCGTGCCAGTTGTAGCCGAGGCCGAGGGCACCGCTGACCCAGAGAACGTTTTGCAAATCGCGCAGGCCTCCTGGGCTTTCCTTCAGGTTGGGCTCCAGATTGTAGGAAGTCCCGTGGTAGCGCTGGTGGCGCTGCTGTTGCTCCAGCAGCTTGCCTTCGACGAAGGACGCAGGATTGAGCTGGCGGCGTATGGCCTGCTTGAAGCGGCAAAAAAGCTCGGCTTTGCCGCAAATGAAACGGGCCTCCAGCAGGTTGGTCTGGACGGTGATGTCCTTTCTGGCCTCCTCCAGGCATTGGGGCAGGGTGCGGACGCTGTGCCCCACCTCCAGGCCGATATCCCAGAGGAAGCGAATCAGCTCCTCGAGAGAGTCGTCATGTTCCGCGGTTTCTCCCTCGGGCAGGAGGATGAGAAGATCGATATCGGACTGGGGGTAGAGTTCTCCACGTCCATAAC
This sequence comes from Sulfuricellaceae bacterium, assembly GCA_050177075.1. Lineage (GTDB taxonomy): Bacteria > Pseudomonadota > Gammaproteobacteria > Burkholderiales > UBA9220 > UBA2239. The sequence continues at coordinate 1,912 of JBFXHL010000147.1, forward strand.
CTCCCACGGCCATCAGGACCAAACCCGGCGCAAGGGCCATTTCCTGCCACAGGTCCGTCAATAGCTGGTCGATGAACCGGCTGAGATGGCGCAGCAGCGCCAGCGCATTGCCGTTGTGCTGATATTGGCGATGCAGCGCCTCCTTGCCCTCGGCCAATCGTGCACGCCAGTGGACGAGGGACGGGGTAGGGGGCATGGTGGCTTAGGCGGCTTTGCTGGAGGGGCGCGGTGGCGTGCCGGCGGAAAGCGTCAACACCTCGCAGCCGGTAGGAATGACGAGTACCGTGTGCTCCCATTGGGCCGAAAGACTGTGATCCTTGGTGACCACGGTCCAGCCGTCGCCAAGCTGCTTGATGTCACGGCGTCCCGCGTTGATCATGGGCTCGATGGTGAAGGTCATTCCTGCTTCAAGCTTGATCCCGGTGCCTGCACGGCCGTAGTGCAAGACTTGGGGGTCTTCGTGGAAATTTCGCCCGATGCCGTGGCCGCAGAACTCACGCACCACGCTGAAACCGTTTTTTTCCGCGAAGACTTGGATGGCGTGGCCGATATCCCCCAAATGAGCGCCCGGCCTGACCTGATCGATACCGATCCACAGGCTTTCGTAAGTCAGTTCGCACAGACGGCGCGCCTGGATGGAGGGCTCGCCGACGTAGAACATGCGGCTGGTGTCGCCGTGGAAACCGTCTTTGATAACGGTGATGTCCAAGTTGACGATATCTCCCGCCTTGAGCTTCTTTTCCCCGGGCACGCCATGACACACCTGGTGGTTGACGGAGGTACAAATCGACTTGGGATAGGGGCGGTGACCGTGTGGCGCATAATTGAGGGGTGCGGGAATGGCGCCCTGGACGTTGACCATGTAGTCATGGCACAACCTGTCCAACTCCCCTGTGGTAACGCCTGCCTGAACGTAGGGCTCGATGTAGTCCAATACTTCGGAAGCCAGCCTTCCGGCCAGGCGCATTTTTTCGATTTCTTCAGGAGTCTTGATGATTACTGCCATGGAGCGGTCTTCGGTTAAAATCAACCTAGGATAGTGGATTGCGCAGTCGACTTCAATCCGCTGTCGCTGCCGCGGAACGAATTTGAAACCCCATGGACCAAGGGCATTATGCCGAAACGCTTTGAACTGCTTGTCTTCGATTGGGACGGTACGCTAATGGACTCAGCGGCTGTCATCGTTTCTTCTATTCAGGCCGCCTGTCGCGACCTCGAGCTTCCCGTGCCGGACAAGGCCGCCGCCAGCCATATCATCGGCCTCGGCCTCAACGAGGCCATGCAGGCGCTGCTGCCGGATTTGGACGCGGCCGACTACGGTCGAATGGTGGATCGCTATCGCTTTCATTATCTTGGCCGGGATGCGGAAATTCCTCTTTTCAGCGGCGTGGAGGAAAGCCTGCGGGATCTGGCCGAGGCCGGTTTCATGCTGGCCGTCGCGACGGGAAAAAGCCGCAAGGGTCTCGACCGTGCCCTGGGGTATACCGGTCTCGGCGAGAGGTTTCATGCCACCCGCTGTGCCGATGAATGCTTTTCCAAACCCCACCCGCAAATGCTGCTGGAACTGATGGATGAGTTGGGGGTGACCGCGGAGCAGACCCTGATGATCGGCGATACCACCCACGACCTCCTGATGGCGCAGAATGCCAATGTGGCGGCGGTTGGCGTGGGCTATGGCGCCCATCCCCGGGAGAATCTTGAGGCATTGTCTCCACTGGAGTGCTTTTCGGACTATGCCGGGCTCCACGACTGGTTGGCGGCACATGCCTGATATCCGTGTACAATTCCTGTCATCCTTAGCCTTCGAACGGATCGCTCGCCATGCCGGATGAGAATAACTGGGAACGCCAGACCCTGGAAAAGCTGGCCCTTTCCGCCCTTCAGGAACAAAGGCGGGCGCGTCATTGGGGCATTTTTTTCAAGTTGTTGACCTTCGTCTTCCTATTCTTGGCGTTGTTTGCCATCATGGGATGGATCGGCCGTGGCGAGCCGCCCATCGCCGGTAAGCACACGGCCCAGGTGGAGCTGCGCGGCGTAATCGGCCCCGAAGGCGATGCCAGCGC
>JBFXHL010000148.1:0-3922 GCA_050177075.1 Sulfuricellaceae bacterium
CATCCCGAACTCAGAAGTGAAACGACTCAGCGCCGATGATAGTGTGCATCCGCACGTGAAAGTAGGTCATCGCCAGGCTCCCTTCCTAAACCAAAGCCCTCCTCCGGAGGGCTTTGGCGTTTGTGGGACTGCAAAGCGAATGGTATGGCGACGTTGTACGCTGCCGCCGTACCCTAATGCTGCTTTTGCATGGCGAGCGCCAACTCATACAGACGGTTTTTCTTCCCGCCGCTGATTTCCACCGCCAATTTTACGGCCTGCTTTAACGGCAGCTCGGCAAGTAAAATTTCCAGAAGGCGCGTTTCCTCTTTTTCCTTGTCCGAAGAAGTGGCCTCGGTTTGGCCATCGACCAGCAGAACAAATTCACCCTTTAAGCGGTTGCTGTCTTCTTCCAGCCATTCCTTGGCCTGGGACAGAGGGCAGGTGTGAATGCTTTCGAATAGCTTGGTCAGTTCGCGGCAGAACGTGATGTTACGTTCCGGACCGAAGATGCCTGCCAAATCATTCACCGTTTCCATAACACGGTGGGGAGCCTCGTAGAAAACCAGCGTGTAGGGAAGCGGCGCCAGCTGCTCCAGTACCTTGCTGCGTGCGCCATGTTTGGGGGGGAGAAATCCGTAGAACAGGTAGTGGGGATTAAGGTCTCCGGATGCGGAGAGCGCCGTAGCAACAGCCGAAGGCCCGGGTATCGGGCAAACGCGATAACCACGGCGCCGCACTTCATTGACCAGATAAGCGCCGGGGTCGCTAATGGCCGGCGTGCCGGCATCGCTGATCAGTGCAATGGATTTCCCTTCGCTGAGCTGCTTGATGAGCAGTTCGGCGGCGCTTCGTTCGTTATGCTCGTGGAGCGCCTGCATGCGCGCCGCAATGCCGAAATGTTGCAGCAATTTGGCGGAGTTTCGCGTGTCTTCGGCAGCGACCAGGTCCACCTTGCGGAGGGTATCCAGGGCGCGAAGGGTGATGTCCTGCAGATTTCCTATGGGCGTGGCAACAACATATAATGTCCCTTTATCGAGAACGGGTTGCTGATCGGGATGCAAGGTAGAAATTCCTTCCTTTGGGTAGCGGCAATGGTGTTCCTGCTGGGGGGGGGGCATGCCTACGCTGCCGACCCGGATGTACAGCCGGATAGTCCGACAGGACAAACGTCCCCCCAAATTCTAACCCCAAAAAGCGAAGAGGGTTTGCCTGCCGAGGCGGCGTCCGCGAGCGCCCATAAGGCGTGCCTGATTCTACCGTTACAGTCGGAAAGCTATGGTGCCCTGGCTGAGCCAGTCCAGGCGGGTTTTATGGCGGCGCGGAAAGTGGATGAAGCCCAGTCCCAATTTTCCGCCAACGTTTACGCCACCGGGGATAAACCCGAAGAATCCGTAACGGCCTATCAGCAGGCCATCAAAGAAGGCTGCCAGGTGGTGATTGGTCCGCTTACGCGGAATGCAGTCACTGCCGTGGCCAAGAGCGGCTTGGTGACTGTGCCGACCATCGCCCTCAATACGCCGGATGTTGAAGACAAGCAGCGGCCGGCACGGCTCTATTCCTTCGGTATCCAAGTCGAAGCGGAAGCCCACTTGGTCGCGCTCTATGCCCATGCGCGCGGCGCGCGCCGCGTTCTGACCGTGACGGCCTCTACGCCACTGGCCAAGCGAATGCAGCAGGCATTTGCCGACGAATGGAGCGTGTTGGGGGACGGCGTGGTCGACAACTATATCCTGCCTCCAGGAAAGGCGGTCTATCAAGGGTTGCAGGAGGAGGTGGCCGCCGTCAAGCCGGATATGGTCTTTCTTGCCACCGATGCGCGGCGGGCCAGGATGGCAAGGCCCTATATCGGTGGTGCGGTTCCTGCCTACGGCACTTCGCAGGTCTACGGGGCTCGAGATGGCAGCCAGCGCAACGTGGATTTGAACGGGGTTCTGTTTGTCGACATGCCTTGGCTGGTCCAGCCCGACCACCCCGCGGTCATGATTTACCCCCGTCCGCCCGAGAGCTATAGCCTCGATATGGAGCGCCTGTATGCGCTGGGAATCGACGCCTACCGCCTGCTGAATTGGCTGGTCAATCCTTCCTTCCGAGAGGGCAATGTGGTACTGGATGGCGTGACGGGGCGGATACGCTTGGGCGAGCATGGACAGTTCCTGCGCGACTTGCCCCTGGCCGAATTCCGCCAGGGCGAGGTGCAACTCGTTTCGCAAGCCAAAGAGCAGTGAAACACGAGGGCGATCGGGGGGAGGCGCTCGCGGCAAGATTCCTGCAGGAGCAGGGGTTGCGCATCGTCGAGAAAAATTACCGCTGCCGGCAAGGGGAGATCGACTTGGTTTGTCGGGACGGTTCGACGCTGGTTTTTGTCGAAGTCCGCCTGCGCCGCAGCGGGGGTTTCGGCGGGGCTGCGGAAAGCATTACGGCGGCCAAGCGCCGGCGGCTTATCCAAGCCGCCCGACATTATCTGGCAAGGCTGGGCGAGACACCACCGTGCCGCTTCGATGCGGTCCTGTTGAAAGAGTTGGATACCGCAGGCATTGAATGGGTGCGGGACGCTTTTTCCGCATGATAAGCGGGTTTCTGGCCAGGCGCTAAAGCGCTACAATTCCCGTTTCGTCATCAAGAGAAAGCGCATGGATCTTGTCGCCAGAATCAGCAACAATTTTACCGAAAGCGTGCACTTCAAGCTGCAGGCGATGGATATCCTGGCGGCGCCATTGGCGATGGCCGCCGAGCGCATGGTCCAATGCCTGCTCGCCGATGGCAAGATTCTCAGTTGCGGCAACGGAGGCTCGGCTGCGGATGCCCAGCATTTTTCTGCGGAACTGCTGAATCGCTTCGAGATGGAGCGGCCGGGGTTGGCGGCCATGGCGTTGACCACGGATGCCTCGACATTGACCTCCATCGCCAACGATTATGCCTTCGAACAGGTATTTTCAAAGCAGGTGCTCGCCTTGGGGCAGGCCGGAGACGTCCTGTTGGCAATCTCCACCAGTGGCAATTCCCCCAATGTGGTGCAGGCGATTCAGGCCGCCCACGAAAGAGAAATGACCGTGGTGGCCCTGACGGGCAAGGGTGGCGGACAGATGGGGGAACTCCTGCGCGATGGGGACATCCATATTTGTGCGCCGGGTGAGCGGACCGCACGAATCCAAGAAATACACCTGCTGTCCATTCACTGCCTGTGCGATGCCATCGATTGTTTGCTTATGGGAGTCGAATAATGCGTGTTCAAATCCTTTTATTGCTGGCCCTCCTGGCGCCGGTGATGCAGGCCTGTGCCCCGGTCGTGGCCGGCGGGGCCGTGGTGGGCGGGGCCGTGGTGGCCAGCGACCGCCGTACCTTCGGGACCTACGTGGAAGACCAGGGGATCGAAATCAAGGCGGCTAATCGCATTTCCGAATCCCTGGGCGACAAGGTGCACATCAACGTCACCAGCTATAACCGTACCGTGCTGATCACCGGCGAGGCTCCGAGCGAGGAGAGCCGGCAGGAGGTGGGGCGTATCGTCCGCGGGATTCCCAATGTCCGTGGGGTGGTCAACGAGGTGGCCATAGCAGGACCTAGTTCCTTCACGGCGCGCAGCAACGATACCTTCATTACCTCCAAGGTGAAGACGCGCTTCCTGGAGGCCAATAAATTCCAGCCGACCCATGTCAAGGTGGTGACCGAGGGGGGAGTGGTCTATCTCCTGGGCATCGTCACCCGCCAGGAAGCCGACGATGCGACGGAGTTGGCGAGCACCACCAGCGACGTGCAAAAGGTCGTCAAACTCTTCGAGTATCTGGATTGAACACGCCCCCCGCCTTCGAGGGCAAGATCTGCGCGACGGCCGACCTCCGGCAAAGGGCCTCCTCCTTGCCTCGGCCCCTGGTGTTCACCAATGGCTGCTTCGATATCCTCCACCGTGGTCACGAGACCTACTTGGCCCAGGCCCGCGCCC
>JBFXHL010000149.1:0-3878 GCA_050177075.1 Sulfuricellaceae bacterium
CGGCTGCCGGTTTCCAGCGCCTTGAGGTGCTGGTGGGCCTGGGCCACCCGGGCCTCCGCCTCTAGAACATCCTCGGCACGACTGCCCGCCAACAGCTCGGCCTGCACCGCCTCGACATAGTGGAAATCGGCTTCGGCCCGGGCCACCAGCCGCTCCTGGTCGCTGGTATCCAGGCGGGCCACCACCTGGCCCCGGCGCACCGGGTCACCTTCATCCACCAAGCGCGCTTGCAGACGCCCGGCCGTCTTGAAGGAAAGGGGTACGTCCACCACTTCGATGTTGCCGGAGAATTGCACCCGGCCCCCCGAATCGCCATTCTGGCGCACCACAAAACCCACCGCCGCCGCGGCGGCCACCACGCCGGCCAAAATCAACGCGATTTTTAGTCTTGGGGTCATGCCCTTTCCTCCACCGGCTTCACCGATGAACTGTCGGCGATTTTTTCCATCCCCCCCAGCGAAAAAACCACCACGTGATCCACCAGCTCCTCGATCCGCGCCTCAACCCGCTGCTGGTCTGGCACCAGCAGCGTGAGCAGGGGTTCGGCCATCGCGTAGTAGATGCATTGGCCCACGATGCTGAGGGCGCAGGCCACCGCCGTCCGGGGCGCCACGCCGGGACCGAGGAGCTCCTGGACAATGCCCACCAGCATCTGCTTGTGGGGTTGAATGTGCCGCGCCACCACCTCGGCCAGAGCCGGACTCGGATCGGCCATTTCCTTGACGATCAAACGGGCTTTGCCATGGTAGCCGCCCCAACCTTCCGGGCCCAGGAGCCGGTAACAGAAGGAACGGACGAAAGCCTCCAGGCGCTGGGTCGCCGGGGCCTCGGGCCCCAGGCCCATGGCGGCCGGATAGCGGTCGAATCCCTCGCGGAGAAGCGTTTCCAACACCTCGGTGTACAGCCCCAGCTTTCCCTTGAAATGATAGTTGATGGCCGCCACGTTCACCCCCGCCTTCTCGGCGATCTGGCGCGTGGTGGCCGCCCGGTATCCCCTGACGCCAAAAATCTCCGCCGCCGCCGTCAGGATCCGTTCCCGCGTGCCGGAAAGGGCTTCACTCACTTCAGCCTCCCTTCAAAAAATAGGGCCACTTGATTTAATCAATTGATTAAATCAAGTGTTTGATACCTGTCAATGAAATTCAGCGCACCAGTGGCATGCGGGACAAGTCCGCCAGGATGCGCTGTTGGCGTTGGCGCACGAAAGCGCTGGGACGTGTCGGTGAAAACCGGTGGGGATTGGGCAGAATGGCCGCCAGCAGCGCCGCCCGGGATCGATTCAATTCAGCGGCGGAAGATTTGAAATAAGACTGGGCGGCCGCCTCGGCACCAAAGATCCCGTCCCCCCAGTCCACCGTGTTCAGGTAAATTTCCAGGATCCGCCGCTTGCTCCACAGGGCCTCGATGAGCACGGTGTAGTAGGCTTCCAGAGCCTTGCGCCAGATGCTGCGGCTGGGAATGAGAAAAACGCTGCGGGCCGTCTGCATGGAGATGGTGGACGCCCCGCGCAGGCGCTCGCCGCCCACGGCTTCGGCCACCGCTTTCCTGATTTCCACCATGTCAAAGCCGCCATGGTCTAAAAAACGTTGGTCCTCGGCGGCGATCACCGCCCGTCGCAGATGGGGTGACACGTCGCCAAGACCGGTCCACCGATATCGGACAGGCGGCGGCGCGCCATCGACGAATGGCCGACTCGCCCAGTGCCAAGCCATGGGGATGGTAAACAGCGGCGGCACCCAGCGCAGCGCCAGCACCTGGAGCACGGTCAGCGATACCAGCAGAGACAGTCCCGCCAGAAGCCAGCGGCCCGGACGGCGCCGGACGGCGGACAAGGTCCTGGACAAAGGGCGGCGTTTGGGTCGCGCAGGCTTCATGGCACCGTCTTCGGTTAACGGCTTCGGCTGCCCACCGGCGCCATCGCCTTCCAGCGAACCTCGTACAGGTCCCGCCGCCGGCTCTGCAAGTTGCGTACACTGCCCTGGCGACGCAGTTCCTTGAGCAGATCCAGGTCCAAATCGGTAACCAGGGTCATCTCGGTGTTGGGGGTGGCCTCGGCGGCGGTGGCGTCGTGGGGAAAGGCGAAATCCGACGGGGTGAAAATCGCCGACTGGGAGTACTGGATATCCATGTTCTCCACCTTGGGCAGGTTGCCCACCGATCCGGTGATGGCCACGTAGCACTCGTTTTCGATGGCCCGCGCCTGGGCGCAGCGGCGCACGCGAAGGTATCCGTTCTTGGTGTCGGTCCAAAAGGGCACCAGCAGAATCTGCATTCCCCTTTCCGCCAGGATGCGCGCCAGCTCGGGGAATTCCACGTCGTAGCACACCAGAATCCCCACCTTGCCCACGTCGGTGTCGAAGACCTTGAGGCCGTTGCCGCCGCGCAGGCCCCAGTAGGCCGCCTCGTCCGGGGTGATGTGCAACTTGTACTGGCTGTCCCAGGTGCCGTCCCGCCGGCAGAGGTAGGCCACATTGTACAACCCCCGGTCCGTGTACTCGGGCAGGCTGCCGGCCACGATGTTGATGTTGTAGCTCACCGCCAGATTGAGGATCTCGCTGCGCAACTGTTCGGTGTACTCGGCGATGGCGCGCATGGCCGCCGGCGGATCATCCTGGTTCTGGTGGGCCAGCAACGGGGCGTTGAACAGCTCGGGGAACAGCAGCAGGTCGGCGTTGTAGCCGGAGATGGCGTCCACGAAGAATTCCACCTGTTGCAGAACGTCGTCCAGGTCGGCGAAAAGGCGCATCTGCCACTGGACCGTGCCGATGCGCACGTTGGACTTGCGGCCCCAGACGATACGCTTGCGGCCTCGGTAGAAAATGTTGCTCCATTCCAGCAGCACCGCGTAGCGCTGGCTCTTCTGGTCCTGGGGGTTGTAGTTCTCGATGGCCCGCTTGGGATGGAAATCGTTGGCCAGTTGAAAGGTGAGCACCCGATCGATGATTTCCTTTTGCCGCACCTTCTCGATATACTGCTTGGGAGTCAGGGTGGCGGCGTGGGCCGCGTAGCCGGGGATGCGTCCGCCCACCAGGATTCCCTTGAGGTTGAGTTTTTCGCAGAGCTCCTTGCGGGCGTCGTAGAGGCGCCGCCCCAGGCGCATGCCCCGGTAGTCGGGATGAACGAAGAGATCGATGCCGTAGAGGTAGTCGCCTTCGGCATCGTGGTTGGTAAACTCGCCGCTGGAGACGATGTCGTCGTAGCTGTGCCGGTCGCCGTGCTTGGCATAGTCGATGATCAGGGTCAAGGCTGCGGCCACCACCCGGCCCTTGTCGGCGATGCAGATCTGCCCCTCGGGAAAAATCTCCAGCAACCGATGGTACTCCGCAGGACTCCAGGCACCGCCCATGCCGCGATAGACGCGATCCATGATGTCACGGATGTCCGGGTAATCCTCGGGGCGCAGATTGCGAATTTCGAGTTTGTGTTCAGCATCGACAGGGGGGTGCATGAAAAGGGTTCCTCCATTTCCAAGAGTCATCGTGCGTCCCACCGGGACGGCATCGGGTTGTTTGAGAAAAAACATAACAATGAAACCACTCCGAAAATCCCGTTCCAACCGCAGGCCTATTTACGACAGCCCCGCGCCAAAAGACAACCCCCCGGAGCTGCTGCACCTGCCGCCGGAAGGGGGCACCTATGTCCTGTGGCTGCGCCTGCCGTCGGCCCGGCGCATCGTTGTGGGCGGCCTGGGAGCCGTGGATTTTGTCCGCGGCTGGTACGCCTATACGGGAAGTGCCCAGGGGCCGGGAGGACTGGCCGCCCGGGTGGGACGGCACATCAGGGGAAACGGGACGCTCCGCTGGCACATCGATTTTCTCCGCCGGGTTGCTGCCCCCATGGCGGTTTGGTGCAACGTTTCTCATCGGCGCCTGGAGCAC
>JBFXHL010000150.1:0-3748 GCA_050177075.1 Sulfuricellaceae bacterium
GGCCCCGCTGCTGGAAAGCCAGGGCTGGGGCAAGCGCCTGCCGCGGGAGGAAATCCTGTTCGAGGAAACCTGGCCGGACGGCGCCGGCGGCACGCCGACGGCTTACTGAGCGACCCCTATGGCAGCCCGCCAGGCGACAATAAGTAGACAACCCAACAGCAGTCATTTATAAGTTGGGCTAATCTGAAAACCGCCATCTACATTCACTATTCGAAAACGTGGGCGATTCGATAGAAGAACAAGAGCACGATGGGCAACCGGCCTGCCAAGCCATTGCCTCCTCCCAGGAACTGCTCAACCTGATTCAGGACGGGGTCTATTGCACCGACGACGGCGGCCGCTATATCTACGCCAACCCGGCGGCGCTGCGGCAAGTGGGCTACCACCTGGACGAACTGACCCGCCTCGGCATTCCCGACCTCGTCTGCCCCGAGCAGCAGCCGCTGTTGCCCGAACACATGGCGCGGATGCGAGCAGGCGAACTGCTGACGAGCGAATGGACACTGGTGCGCAAGGATGGCGGCCGCTTCCACGCCGAGATCTCCACCCGCAGGCTGCCGACGGGGGGCTACCTCGCCATCGTCCGCGACATCACCGAGCGCAGGCAGGCCGAGGCGGTGCTGCTCGAACAGCAGGCCATCTACCGCGCCATCGTGGAAACGCCCGCGGCGGGATTCTGGCTCGCGGACACCACGGGACGCCTGCTCGAGGTCAACGAGTACTATGCGCGCCTCACCGGCTACAGCCGCGAAGAGCTGCTGACGATGCGCATCACGGACCTGGAGGCCAAGGAATCGGCGGCGGAGACGGCCGCCCACATCGAGCTGCTGCTGCGCCAGGGCTATGACCGCTTCCGCACTCTGCACCGGCACAAGGACGGCCGCAGCCTGCCAGTGGAGATCGTCACCACCCTGCGCCAGGACATCGCCGGCGGACGCATCTTCGTCTTCATCGAGGACATCGCCGAAAAAATCCGCGACGAAGAACAGCGGCAAATCGCGGCCACGGTACTGGCGACCATCGACCAGGCCGTCGTCGTCACCGACGCCGCCAACCGCATACTCGCCGCCAATCCGGCGCTGACGCGCATCACCGGCTACACCCTCGACGAACTGCGCGGCAAGGACCCCAAGGTTTTCGCCTCCGGCCGGCACGACAAGGACTTCTACCGCGCCATGTGGCAGGCTCTCGAAACCGACGGCCGCTGGGAAGGGGAGATCTGGGACCGCAAGAAGAGCGGCGAAATCTACGCCAAGTGGCAGACCATCAACGTTCTGCGCAACGCCGACGGCGCCATCAGCCAGTACATCTCCGTTTTCGCCGACATCACCGAGAAAAAGCGCTCGGAGGAACTGATCTGGCACCAGGCCAACTTCTGCCCCCTCACCGAGCTGCCCAACCGGCGCATGTTCAACGACCGCCTGGCGCAAGAAATCCGCAAATCCCACCGCAACGGGGAGCGCTTCGCCCTGCTCTACCTGGACCTCGACCACTTCAAGGAAATCAACGACACCCTGGGCCACAGCATGGGCGACCTCCTGCTATGCGAAGCGGCCAAGCGCCTCTCGAGCTGCGTGCGCGAGGCGGACACCGTGGCCCGCCTCGGCGGCGACGAATTCACCATCCTGCTCTCCGACCTGCGATCCGGCACCACCGTCGAGCGCATCATCGCCGCGATCCAGCAGGCCTTTAGCCAGCCGTTCCAGCTCGGCAGCGAAACGGCCTTCGTGACGCCGAGCATCGGCGTCACCTTCTTTCCCGACGACGCCACCGACGCCGAAAACCTGCTCAAGAACGCCGACCAGGCGATGTACGCCGCCAAGCAGCAGGGGCGCAACGGCTACCGCTACTACACCCAGGGCATGCAGGAACAGGCCCAGTTCCGCATGCGCCAGCTGCGCGACCTGCGACGGGCCATCGCCAACGGCGAATTTCGCGTGCACTACCAGCCCATCGTCGATCTCGCCGACCGCCGCATCCGCAAGGCGGAAGCCCTGGTGCGCTGGCAGCACCCGGAGCGCGGCCTGATCGCGCCGGGGGAATTCATCGCCCTGGCGGAGGAAAGCGGCCTGATCGGGGACATCGGCAACTGGGTGTTCGAGGAGGCAGCCCGCCAGGTGCGCCAGTGGCGCGACCGTTACCAGCCGGGGTTCCAGATCAGCGTCAACAAATCGCCGCTCCAGTTCCGCCAGAACGACGGCGGCAAAACGGACTGGCCGATTCGGCTGCAGGAACTGGGGCTGCCCGGCGACAGCATCGTGGTCGAAATCACCGAAACCTCGCTGGTGGAGGACAACCAGGCGACCGAAAGCAAGCTCCTCGGCTTTCGCGACCATGGCATCCAGGTCGCCCTCGACGACTTCGGCACCGGCTATTCCTCGCTGGCCTACCTGCGGCGCTTCGACATCGACTACATCAAGATCGACCGCTCCTTCGTGCGCCCCATGACCGCCGAGTCTGACGAGCTGGCGCTGTGCGAGGCCATCATCGTGATGGCCCACCGCCTCGGCATCAAGGTGGTGGCCGAAGGGGTGGAAACCCCGCAGCAACACGAACTGCTGCGGGCGGCGGGCTGCGACTACGCCCAGGGCTACCTGTTCTCCCGGCCCGTTCCGGCCGATGAATTCGAGCGGTTATTGGCGCACGAGATGCCCCGCTGAAGATTTCCAGGGCAACGCTGAAGAAATCGGCGAGCGGGATAAAGCGCAAGGCGCACGGAGCTCAACGGCCGAGACATATCAAGAAGATAGGCGAGGGAGCGAGCACCGTGCAACGCAGCGATTCGCCCGTGCAGCCATTTATTCAGCGTTGCCCTAGCGCCGGCCCCTCGCCTGCTCCAAATCCCCGCACAACTGCTCCGCCCCGTCCAGAATACGGGGCGCGTGGCGGTTGATGATGTCGGAGGGGATGAAGAAGATATTGCCCCGGCTCACCGCCTTCAGCTTGGGCCAGCGCTGCCAGTCGTCCAGCCACGGCGGGCGGCGGGAATCCATGCCGCTGGCGACGATGGCTTCCGGATCGGCGGCCAGCACGGCTTCCAGCCCCACCGTGGGCGCCAGGGCGGGAAGGTCGGCGAAGACGTTCCGGCCGCCGCACAGGCGCAGCACGTCGCTGATGAGGTGGGCGCCGTTCACGGTCATCATGGGGGAATTCCATATCTGGTAGAACACCCGCACCGGCGGGCGGCCCTGGTACTTGCCCCGCAGGGCGGCCAGGTGCTGGCGGAAGGCCTCCGCGGCGGCGGCGCCTTCGCCGGCCTTTCCCGCCAGGAGGCCGAAACGCTCCAGGGTCGCGGGCATGTCCTCCAGGCGCCGGGGCTCGTTGACGAACACCTTGAGCCCCAGCTTTTCCAGCCTCCCCAGGGTGCCGGGCGGATTGCCGGACTGCCACATCACCACCAGGTCGGGCCGCAGGGCGGCGATGGCCTCCACGTCCACGCTGTCGTAGCGGCCCACCCGGGGCAGGGCCTTGGCCGCCGGGGGGTAGTCGCTGTAATTCACCGCCCCCACCAGCTGGCCGCCGGCGCCGGCGGCGAAGAAGGTCTCGGTGATGCTCGGCGCCAGGCTGACGATGCGCTGGGCGGGGGCGGGCAGGGTCAGCTTGCGGCCCAGGTCGTCCTGAACGGTGATATCGGCGTGGGCGGCGGTCGGCAGCAGGAAGGTTAGCAGGAGTATTAACCACCAATATCGGTGGATTTTTCCCTCACCCCTAGCCCCTCTCCCGCCTGCGGGCGAGGGGCTAGGGGTGA
>JBFXHL010000151.1:0-3539 GCA_050177075.1 Sulfuricellaceae bacterium
CCGTGGCGCCAAGCTGCTCAAGGCCGAGGGCGGCTACCTCAAAAAAGTGCTGGGCGATTACTGCAAGGCGAAGGAAAGGGATTGAAGGGCGGTCCGACAACAGGATCGAATTTTTGAAAGCTGTCTCCCGGACCGCAATGCCGAAAATCGTCTGCGGCCTGGTCTGGCTAGAGCGGGGGAGGGGATGTGTCACACAGACAGGTTGGAAACCAGACGGCGAGCATCTTTCAGCAGGAGCAGAAGCTGGCGTTCGCGCAGCGGTGAAGGAACGAAACCGAAACGCAGGTCAAAGGAAGCTGTCGCATCGTCCAGGGGATGGGTCATCAGGGCGCGGATTCCCGCAGGGTCCGCGATGGTCAGAGTGCGCAGGATGGCATCCTGGAGAAGGCCCCTGCCGACGCAGTGGCCCTGATAGCCCAACGAAACGGCGAGTCGTGCCAGCAGAACCACGGGAATCGGATACCGGCCCATGCCTTTACCCAGACGCGCCGGCGCCTCGTATTTTGGGCATGCGACCATTCGCAAGACGAAGCCCACACCACCGGGGCGGTCTACGGCAGATCGCCGGGGCGTTTTAGGGGCTGCGGGCATACTGGCCGAATGGTTGTCCCGGTTGGCCCTTCGGCAGCAAATTAAGGGGTGTTGCTGGAAGGCTGTTCGCATGAGAGAAGGGATCATTTACTGCTCGGCCACCACCGGCCGCCTGTGCCCGGCTTTCCGGATTTACCTGGAAGGCGATCCTGGTGGAGGCGACCTTCGAGGACATACGGGCGGCATCGAACGTTTCGACATCCCCTCGGATGTTCACCCGAATGCCATCTGCGGCACCCTGGACGCCATCGAGGCCAAGTTCGGCATCCCCATCATCTACGCCTCGACGGTTCGCGATCTTGCCACGGAGCGCGCCGCCAGTTGGCTTTCCAAGCATTTCACCTACTGGTGGCTGGAGCGGCACGGGCACGGCCGGGTGCTCATCGACTCGGATGGACTGTGAAGCTCCAGGAAAGAGGGGGCTCCATTGGACTGGCAGTCCGATCAAGGCTTGCAATCTGAAGGAGACTTCAGTAGATTCGCCCAATCGTCGACCCCGAAACCGCAAGGGAGGGGCGTTGTGACTGAAAACCGGTGGACAGCCGGACCGTGAAGCGCCCGCCAGGCGAAAAGATTTCACCTTTCGCCGTGCGGGCTCTGTTTTTTGTGACGTGGCATGGCAGTGGGCGGCGCCAAAGTTTCGAAAGAACATGGATACCGCACGGCGGAAGGAAGGAACAATGAAATGACCAGAGTCCTCTCCACCGAGGCCATCGCCGGCCGGATCTACTCGATCCGGGGGCGCAAGGTGATGCTGGACCGGGATCTGGCGGAGCTCTACGGTGTAGAAACGAGGGCACTCAATCAGGCCGTCAAGAGAAATGTGAAACGATTTCCGGATGATTTCATGTTTCAGCTTACCCGTTCCGAGCTTGACAACTTGATGTCACAGATTGTGACATCAAGTTGGGGTGGCGTCAGAAAATTACCTTTGGCTTTCACCGAACAGGGGGTGGCCATGCTGTCGAGCGTGCTGAACAGCGAACGGGCCATCGAAGTCAACATCCAGATCATTCGCACCTTTATGCAACTGCGCCAGATGGCGATCGGCCACCGGGAACTGCGCCGCAAGATCGAAGAACTCGAAAAGCGCTACGACGCGCAGTTCGAGGCCGTGTTCACGGCCCTGCGCCGGCTGCTGGAACCCGAGGACGAACCCCCGCGCAAGATCGGCTTCACGGCCCGGGAGAAGCGGCAGCCCTACGGCGGGTCTGCCGCGGCGCCGTCCCCTGTTTTCACCCCGGCGGCCAAGAAACGCTGGGAGCGGATTCCGCCCAAGCTTCAGGCCATGCTGCTCGGCAACGTCTGGTGCCGCACCTGCCGGGAGGCGGGCGGGATGCGGCTTTTGTCGGCAAAGATCGAAAAGGGGCAACTCGTCCTGCGCGGCACCTGCACTGCCTGCGGTGAGCCCGTGGCGCGGGTGGTGGAACGGGACTGAGAAAGAATGCCGCGGCCGGCCTGCGGTCAGGCGCGCCTGATCGGGCCATGCCGGCAGTGGGCAAAGAGAAGCCATGACAGGCCAGAACGACCGTTTCAGGGAGAGAATTAGTTGCGCAAAAATAGTAATCATTGGTAATTGCTAAAAAATACAGCCGACAAGGCTTGCAATCTGAAGGAAGCTTCAGTAGGTTGATCCAGCGTTGACCCCAAAACCGCAAGGAAGGGGCATTGTGACTGAAAATCAGTGGACAACCGGTCCGTGAAGAGCCCGCCAGGCGAAAAGATTTCACCTTTCGCCGTGCGGGCTCTGTTTTTTGTGACGTGGTATGTCAGTGGTTCGTGGTATGGCTTGCTCTGACGAGAACTCTTTTAAAGATACCTATTTATTTAAAATTAAAGCTATTTATGAGCCACAAACAGTGCGAGAAGTTTGGATTTTCTTTCGACCGCGGCGGCGTGCACCTGGCGCGCACCATCATGCTGCGGGAGCTGTCAGAGCTGCTGGATCACGTTGCTGATCCGGCGGCGCCCCGGGATGCGTATGCGCGTGCCATCGTCGAGCAAAACGTCTTGGGCAAGCGCTCCGGCCAGACTCGCCAGCTTACCATTAAGTATCTGACCCGCTTGTGTGCCCTGGATTCGTCCGTCACCCTCTTCAGGGCCTTGCGGTATTACTGGGCAAGGGATGATGCCGGCCGTCCTCTGCTGGCCCTGCTTTGCGCCTATGCCCGCGATAGCGTCTTGCGGATGAGCGCGCCCTTGATATTGGCAAGCAAGCCGGGCACAGAAGTCGGCCGGAAGAGAATCGAAGACTATCTCGATGATCAGGAGCCGGGCCGCTTCAGTGCCGCTACCCTCAAGTCGGCGGCCCAGAACATCCGCTCTTCCTGGACCCAATCCGGACATCTTTCCGGCCGGATAAAAAAGATTCGAATCAAGGCCGTGGCAACACCTGGAGCCGCCGCCTACGCGCTGCTTCTCGGCTACCTGCAAGACGCCCGGGGAGAGGGGCTGTTTAATTCCGAGTACGCCAAGCTCCTGGATGTTTCTCCGGAGCATGTCATCGAGCTGGCCGCCGAGGCTTCCCAGCGCGGGTGGATGGTCTTCAAACGCGTGGGCGCTGTGATGGAGGCGGCTTTTCCCAACCTGTTGACCCATCGGGAAATGGAGTGGATTCGTGAGCCGGATCAAGCGACTTAACCGCAACTACAAAAGGCACATCCACATCCCCTGGCGCGATGATGCGGCCGCCGCCCAGCGGGTCATTTTTTGCGTCTACGACCAGAACGACGAACTGCGACTGCGCGCCAAGATCGACGAGTTTGAAATTTCCACCCGCGATGCCGGCCACGACTGGGCGCTTTTCGACCTGACGGACACCTTCGCCGTGTGGCTGGACGGCCAGCGCTACAAACAAAGCTATTTTCAGAAGCCGCACCTGCTTTCTTCCATCCTGCCCAAGTATCTGCTTTCCATCAAAGTCCAGTTCGCCGCCTTCCTCCAGGCCA
>JBFXHL010000152.1:0-3499 GCA_050177075.1 Sulfuricellaceae bacterium
GAAGGACGACTCCGCCAGCTTCAACGACTACCGTGCCTTCAGCCAGTTCATCGTCAAGACCAATGCGGCCACGGTGCAAGGACTCCTGCGCCATCCCTGGCTGATCGGCGCGCTCAACGGCAAATCCGCCCTTTCCGAACGCAACCGCTTCCAGATCGCCAAGGCCCTGCAGGAAGGCACGTCCCTGGAAGACGCGCTGGAAAAGACCCTCTCCCTCTCCCCGGAGGCCTTAAAGAAGCTCGAAGGAAAAAAGCTGGGAGAACTGGAAGAAAACGACCCGGTTAAAACCGTGCAGGCAGAATCCCCTGCCGAATAGTCATTTCGGCAGCCAAAGCGTAAATCGCGCTCCATCCGAGTTATCGCGGGAGACATGCCCACCGTGGGCCTGCGCGATGCGCTCGTTGAACAGCAAGCCCAGACCGGTTCCCCGCGGCGCATTCTCCGCCGCCAGGGCTGCCCGATAGCCGGGCAAATCAGGATAGCCCGGCCCATCGTCGGCAACACTGAACTCCAGGCCCCCGTCTTTCTCCCGGCACCCTAGCACTATGCGCGAGCGGGCAAACTTGCCGGCGTTATGGATGGCATTCATCAACACCTGGGAGACCAAATAACGGTCGATGAACCAGAACGGTACCTGGTCCGCTTCGTTGCGCAGTTCGATGGCGACGGCTGCCGGCAACATCAAGCGTGCCTCCGCCACCACCTCGTCAAGAAACTCCCCAGGGTTTTCCGCGTCGGCGTTGACGGTAAGATGCTGGTGCCCGGCCTTTTGCAGAATCAAAATCTGCACCAGTCGGTTTTGCAACACCCGAGCCAGGGCCCGCATCTTTTCCGTCTCCGGCTCCATGTGCTGCAGGTGATAGGCTTCCAAGTTGAGGGACAACTCCCCCATCAGGTTCTTCACCTCGTGGACGGCGGTGGCCAGGACGGTATCGAAATCCAGATCAGCCATGGGCGTCACCCCTCCCCCAGTTTCCGCCGCAGTTCCCGTACCTTGGGCAAGCCCTGATGCCTGGGGGAGAGCGTTTCGGCCCTCGTGATGTATTCATCCACCAAGGCCATGATTTGCTCATCCACGCCTGACTTCTCCATGGACATCATCAACACATAGGCCGTATTCAGCAGGATCGTCACATTGTGGGGCAAACGTTCCGCCGCATCGCGCAGCAATTGGGAGGCATCTTCCAGCTTGCCCTCCCGCGCCAGGGCGACACCACGGTTGTTGAGGACGGTCACTTCTTCCACCGCCTTGGAGACAAATTCCTGGGCCTTTTCCCCCAGCCCCACGGACTCCAGCATCTTGACCGTCTGCGCCTTGAGTTCCGGGTTGTCGTGGTTGCTCTGAATGACTTCGCGGGCAAGCTTGGCTCCCGCTTCCTTGTCGTCCATCTGAAAGCAGGCCTTGGCCAAGTCCAGCTTGGCGCCGTCGGGGACTTTGGAGGGGTCGGCCAGCAGAGGCTCCAGCAAGGCCTTGGCCTGCTCGGGCTTGCCTTCCTTCTGCCAGGACATGGCCTTGTACACTTGAACCTGGGCCTGAATTTCGGGGGACTCGCGGAAACGCTGGTTCACCATGTCCAGCACGGACCGGGCCTGCTCGGTATCGCCCTTCTCGATGTGCACCTGGGACAAGAGAGTGTAATCCTCCGGCTCCTTGAAGTAGGAATACTTCCCCTTCTCCACCACTTCGGACAGGAACTGCTGAGCCTTGTCCAAATCGCCATTCTCGAAGGCCAGCTGGCCGACCCGCTTCTGCCGGTGGGTCACCGGCGCCAGTTCCAGGGCCTTTTCCACCAGCCGCTGGGCGACGCTGCTGTCTCCCCGCTCGGTAAACAGGGTGGCCAGCATGTCGTAGCCCGCCAAGTATTCCGAATGCTCCTTGAGCAATTCCGCCAGCAGGAACTGGGCTTCTTCCGCCTTGTTTTGCCCTTTTAGCGCCTTGACCTTGCCCATGACCGCCCAGGGGATGGCCTTGAGGGCGATGATCCCATCGAATACTTTTTCCGCCTCGGAATTGCGCCCTAAACGAAGCAGTGTTTCCCCCTTCATGCGCATGGCATCGACCCAATATTTGTTTTTGCTTTGCAGCAGGGGCTCGAGCTTCTCCAGGGCCGACTCCAGCTCGTCGTGATCCAGGGCGGTGTAAACGTCGTGGAAATAATCCTTCTTTTCCGTCAGCGCCATCACCCGCTTGCCCAGCACATCGGCGGTAAACGGTTTGACCAGGTAATCGTCGGGCATGAAATCGGCGGCGGCCACCACCCGGTCCTGAGTGCGCTCGGCGGTGACGATGATGAAAAGGGTCTTGTGGCTGATGACCTTGGTGCGCCGCACCAGCTCCAGCAGCTGCTGGCCGTCGGTGGCATCCCCCAGGTAGTAGTCGCAAACGATCAGGTCGTAAAACTTGCCTTTCATCTTATCCACCGCCTCTCGGGCGGTGGATGCGAGGTCGCAATCCTCGATTCCCAGGTTGGCCAGGGTGGTGCGCATGGACGACCGCATGCCCGCGATATCGTCGATGACCAATGCCTTCTTCCCTTTCAAATACATACACGCACTCTAGAAATGAATTAAAATCACGCTGACGCTTGATTCTAGCAGACGAGCCGGCTTGCTAAACAAAGCTTTTGAAGATAAAGACCGGCACTCCCCCTACTTGCTGAGCAAAACCTATGGCAGAAAAACCTTCCATCGAAGGCCTGGTATCCTCACTTCTGGACGCAGCTCCACCCGCCAAAGGCAAGAGCAAATCCGCCGCAGTCACCAAGAAAAGGAGCAGCGTCGAAGAACGGCGCCGTTTTCCCCGCTACCTGATTAAATGGCGCGCGGCCATCGCGCACATCACCAACGGCGAGCAGACGATTATTCACGGCACGACCAAGGACATCTCCCTGGGCGGCGCATCCGTGTTCATTCCCCAGAATCTTTTCATCGAAGGCCGCTTCACTCTTTATATCCAGGTCCCACTCTCCGGCCACAAACCCGGCAACCGGGTCCTGGAAATCAAGGGCCGGATGGTGCAGACGGTTTACGATGGTTCCTCTCATCAGTTCCGTTGCGGTGTCGAGTTCATGGAATTCCTCAACCCCTCTGACCGCGCTTTTCTGGAAGAGCATCTGGCCAACCACCACTTTCCACTCTCCTGAGCGACGGCGGCTTCCACCTTCGGGCGCACGCGACGTAAAAAAGCGCCCCTCCAAGGAAGGACGCTTTTTTAATTTCCCGGCTACGGCGCTTTAACAGGCCGTTGAAAAATCCATGATCAACCTCCCCAACCCATCCCTGAACGGTGGATTTTCGGCGTCATCGCGTCAAATCGACCCTGTTCAGCCTTGGCTGGGAACCCATATCGCCTGTTTCCAGGCTGTTTTTCCACCTTTGGACGGAATCCGGGCGGATTTCGCCCTACACATGCTGCGCATTCCACCAGCCAGACAGGCTGCCTATCCGAACCAGGTTGTAGGTGGCAAAGCACAAGAGCGCCTGACCGGCCAATTTGGCC
>JBFXHL010000153.1:0-3488 GCA_050177075.1 Sulfuricellaceae bacterium
CGGTGTGCTCCCAGGCGGCCACGTGACAAAAATTCTCGTCGTCGCGCATCGCCTCGTGCTCCGCTGTCTGGAATTTCTCGTTGAAATGCCCCCCGCACGACTCCTGCCGCGCCAGCGCATCTTCCACCATCAACTCGGCAAATTCCAGAAAGTCCGCCACCCGGCCGGCACGCTCCAGGCTCTGGTTCAAATCGTCACCCCGCCCTGGCACAAGCACGTTCTGCCAGTACTGCGCCCGCAAGTCCCGGATCATCTCCCGGGCTTTGGCCAATCCATCGTTGTTGCGCGACATGCCGCAGTAATCCCACAGAATCGACCCCAGTTCCCGATGAAAATCATCCACCGTGCGGTGTCCCTTGATGGACAGCAGGCGCTGGGTGCGCTCGGTTACCTGCCGGGCCGAGTCCATGAAGGGCGCATCGTCCTCGCTCACCGGCGATAGTGGCGTCCCGGCCAGATAACCCCCAATGGTATAGGGGATCACGAAATACCCGTCGGCCAACCCCTGCATCAGCGCACTGGCCCCCAGACGGTTGGCGCCGTGGTCGGAGAAATTGGCCTCCCCCAGCACGAACAAACCGTCGATGTTGCTCATGAGGTTGTAGTCCACCCACAGTCCGCCCATCGTGTAGTGCACCGCCGGGAAAATCCGCATCGGCTGCCGATACGGATCCTCGTCGGTGATCTTCTCGTACATCGCGAACAGATTGCCGTACTTCCGCTCGATGGTCGCCCGGCCGTCGCGGGCGATGGCATCGGCGAAATCCAGATACACCGCCAATCCCGTGTCGCCGACGCCGCGGCCCTCGTCGCACACCGCCTTGGCCGCACGACTGGCCACATCCCGCGGCACCAGGTTGCCGAAGCTCGGATAGCGCCGCTCCAGATAATAATCGCGATCGGACTCCGGAATCTCCCCCGGCGCCCGCTTGTCCCCCGGATTTTTGGGCACCCACACCCGACCGTCGTTGCGCAGACTTTCGCTCATCAGCGTCAGCTTGCTCTGGTAGGTGCCATGCACCGGAATGCAGGTCGGATGAATCTGCGTGAAACACGGGTTGGCGAAGTATGCCCCCCGCTTGTAGCAGCGCCAGGCCGCCGTCACGTTGCAGCCCATGGCGTTGGTGGAGAGGAAGAATACATTGCCATAACCACCCGTGCACAGCACCACCGCATCACCGGTATGGCGCTCGATTTCCCCGGAAATCAAATTGCGCACCACGATGCCCCGCGCACGGCCGTCCACCATCACCAGGTCCAGCATCTCCCGGCGCGGGAACATCTTGATCTTGCCCGTACCGATCTGGCGGCACATCGCGCTGTAACAACCCAGCAGCAACTGCTGTCCCGTCTGCCCGCGAGCGTAGAACGTCCGCGACACCTGCGCGCCGCCGAAGCTCCGGTTGGCCAAAAGCCCGCCATATTCCCGCGCGAAGGGGACCCCGGCGGCCACGCACTGGTCGATGATGTTCACCGACAGCTCCGCCAGCCGGTGCACATTGGCCTCCCGCGCCCGGAAATCGCCCCCCTTGACCGTGTCGTAAAACAGCCGCCACACGCTGTCGCCATCGTTCTGGTAGTTCTTGGCCGCGTTGATGCCTCCCTGGGCCGCGATGGAGTGTGCGCGCCGCGGGGTATCCTGGAAACAAAAGGCCTTCACGTTGTAGCCCAACTCTGCCAAGGACGCCGCGGCGGACCCGCCTGCCAAACCCGTGCCCACCACGATCGCGTTGAACTTGCGCTTGTTGGCCGGGTTGACCAGCTTCAAATCGAAACGGTGCCGTTCCCACTTGCTCTCGATCGGCCCTCCCGGTATTTTCGCATCCAGCTTGGTCATCTCGCTCTCCTGAAAAAATGAATATAAGACCTATAGGTCCCCTAGGTCTTATAAGACCTATAAAAAACTTCCTACGCCACCCAACCCACAAACACCGGCAAGAACGCAAATCCCGCGGCCAGCACCACCGCAAACACCACGCTGCCCATCCGCAGCAGCCCGAAGTACTTGTCGTGGTTCATCCCCAGTGTCTGAAAGGCGCTCCAGAAACCGTGGCTCACGTGGACGCCCACCACCGCCATCGCCAAAATGTACAAACCGACGTAAAAAGGCTGAGCAAACGCCGCCGCCACCAGCGCGTACACTCCCGCATCACCCTTGTCCACAAAGGTGAACTGCACCAGGTGAAACAGCAGAAACGCCAGGATCAGCACTCCGGTGTAGGGCATGGTCGCCGATCCCAGTGTCTGCCCTCCGCCGCTGGCGTTGACCCGGTACCGCACCGGCCGCGCCTGCAGGTTCTGGTAAAACAGGTAGAGCCCCGTCCCCACATGCACCACTGCGAAAAAGATCAGCCCCGCCTCCATGATCCGCAGCAAAGCCCCCAGGCTCTGGAGTTTGGCCGCATAGGCGTTGAAGGCATCGGCCCCGGACAGCAACAGCGTGTTGCCGGCCAGGTGGCCCACCAAAAACAAACAAAAACACAACCCCGTCACCGACATGAACAGCTTCTTGCCGATCGCCGTGCCGAAGGTCCCGACCAACCAGCTCATCGCAATGCCCTCCCGATTGAAATTACCGCCGATTCAGTACCCCAGACCATCTATTGGCTCCGGAGCGCTCTGTCAATACCCATATGGACTCCGGGGTGTCCGATTTACCCAATATTGTGAAACGGGTTGACATGGCTGCTTTGCGGCGGGCCTCCAGCCGCATCGATTTGAACCTTTTCAACCCCTTCGATCCTCGCCGCCATCGCCTGGATCTCGGCGATGGCTTCTTCCGACAAGGCGGAGGTCTCCTCGGCGTTGCGAATGAAAACCGTCCCGCCGTCGGCGATGACCGCCAAACGGGGGGCGATCTTGGCCAGAGTTGCCTGGACCCGGGTCGCCAAGGCCAGATCGTCCACGATCTTCTGAGCCCGGGGAGTGGTCTGGAAACGGGGCTTGGCGACGACGCCGGAGAGAATGTCCACGGCATCATCGACCGTCAGGGTCTTGATGTTCAGGACCATGTCGTAGAGGCGGCTGTCCCAGGTATCGGTGCCGTAGACCTGAATCCCCCAGCGGCGCCGTTCTTCATCGTCCTTCTGCAGGATGTAGCGCGCCTTTTCCGGCGAGATCCCCTCCCGCTTGACCTCCTCGGCGACACGGTCCTCGATGTCGGCGAGAATGCGCACCTTCAGAACGTGCGGAATCCCCCTGAGAAAATAATGCCCCGCCAGACCATGGTAGACGAGGCGGTCCTGCTTGGCATGCTGCAACAGCGCCGAGCGCAGATAACTGACGTAGCGTTCCTTGCCGTGCCGGAACCGTTCCAGCACCGAAGGCGCGTCGTGCAGGGCACGGATCAACTTGATTTCGGGGATGTTGAATTCGTCGGAGGCCTCGAGCAGAATATCCCTGGAGATGCAGGTGTACCCGAGCCTTTGCGCCAGCTTTTCGGCGACTTCCTTGCCCCGGCTGTAGGATCCCCGCGAAATGGTGATGAT
>JBFXHL010000154.1:0-3475 GCA_050177075.1 Sulfuricellaceae bacterium
CTGGCCGACGAGGGACAGCTCCCCGCCGCCAAGGTGGCGGAGGCCATCAAGCAGTACGGCATCGACGTCAACAAACCCAACCCGCTGACGGTCTAAGGGGAGGGACGACATGGCGAACATCAAGGAAATCCGCGTCCCCGACATCGGCAACTTCAAGGATGTCGAGATCATCGAAATCCCGGTCAAGGCCGGCGACACCATCAGCGCCGACGATACCCTGCTGGTGCTGGAATCCGACAAGGCCACCATGGACGTGCCCGCCCCCTTCGGCGGCAAGGTGAAGTCCCTCAAGGTGAAGGTGGGCGACAAGGTCTCCGAGGGCAGCCTGATCCTGACTCTGGAAGCCTCCGACGACGCCGCTTCACCCCCCTCCCCCGCAAGCGGGGGAGGGGCGGGGGGAGAGGGAAAAGCGCTTGCACCTCCCCCGCCGCCGCAACCCTCTCCCCTAACTCCTCCCCCGCCTGCGGGGGAGGGGAATATTCCGGCCTTCCGCCCCTCCCCCACCGCCGAACTGGCGGCCGCTGCCGGCCCCGCCGGCACCAAGCCCCATGCCAGCCCGTCGGTGCGCGCCTTCGCCCGGGAACTGGGCGTCGACCTCTCCCTGGTCAACGGCTCCGGCCCCAAGCGCCGCATCCTCAAGGAAGACGTCCAGGCCTTCGTCAAGAACGCCCTGGCCAAACCCCGGGGCGGCGTGGCCGGCGGCCTGGGCCTCAACCTGCCGGAAATGCCGGCGGTGGACTTCGCCCAATTCGGCCCGGTGGAAACCCAGGCCCTGCCCAAGATCAAGAAGATTTCCGGTCCCGCCCTGCACCGCAACTGGGTCGCCGCGCCCCACGTCACCCAGTTCGACGAGAGCGACATCACCGACCTGGAAGCCTTCCGCAAGACCATGCAGGCCGAGGCCGAGCGCCAGGGCACCAAGCTCACCCTGCTGCCCTTCCTGATGAAGGCGGTGGTGGCGGCCCTGAAGGCCTACCCGACCTTCAACAGCTCCCTCTCGCCGGACGGGGAAAGCCTGATCCTCAAGCAGTACTTCCACATCGGCTTTGCCGTGGACACCCCGGACGGCCTGGTGGTGCCCGTGGTGCGCGACGCCGACAAGAAGAGCGTACTGGAGATTTCCAAGGAGCTGATCGCCCTCTCCGCCAAGGCCCGGGACCGCAAGCTCGGCCCCGCCGACATGCAGGGGGGCTGCTTCACCATCTCCAGCCTGGGGGGCATCGGCGGCACTTACTTCACGCCCATCCTCAACTCGCCGGAAGTGGCCATCCTCGGCGTCTCCCACTCGTCGTTGAAGCCGGTGTGGAACGGCAAGGAATTCGCCCCGCGCCTGATGCTGCCTTTATCCCTGTCCTACGACCACCGGGTGATCGACGGCGCCCAGGGCGCCCGCTTCACCACCCTGCTCGGCACCCTGCTGGCGGACGTGCGCCGCCTGCTGCTGTAAGGGGGAACCATGAGCAAGCTGATCGAAATCACCGTCCCCGACATCGGCAACTTCAAGGACGTCGAGATCATCGAAATCCCGGTCAAGGCCGGCGACGCCATCGCCGTGGACGACACCCTGCTGGTGCTGGAGTCCGACAAGGCCACCATGGACGTGCCCGCCTCCCACGCCGGCACGGTCAAGTCCGTCAAGGTCAAGGTGGGCGACAAGGTGTCCCAAGGCAGCGTCATCCTCACCCTGGAAGCGGGCGCAGCGGCTGAAGCCGCGCCGGCCCACGCTGCCGCTGCAACGACCGCCGCACCGCCCGCGGAAGCGCCGGCCCCCGCCGCCGCGCCGAAAACCGACGGCCACGAAATCCACGCCGAAGTCCTGGTCCTGGGCGCCGGCCCCGGCGGCTACACCGCCGCCTTCCGCGCCGCCGACCTGGGCAAGAAAGTGGTGCTGGTGGAATACCACGCCACCCTTGGCGGGGTGTGCCTCAACGTCGGCTGCATCCCCTCCAAGGCCCTGCTCCACGTCGCCAAGACCATCACCGAAGCCGAGGACATGGCCCACCACGGCGTTTCCTTCGGCAAGCCCAATATCGACATCGACCAGGTCCGCGCCTGGAAGGAAAGCGTCGTCGGCAAGCTCACCGGCGGCCTCGCCCAGCTCGCCAAGCAGCGGGGCGTCACCGTCATCCGCGGCCGCGGCAGTTTCGCCGCTCCCCACCATCTGAAGGTGGACACCGCCGAGGGCGAGAAGATGGTGGTCTTCGACCACGCCATCATCGCCGCCGGCTCCCAGGCCGTGAAGCTCCCCGGCTTCCCCGAGGACCCGCGCATCATCGACTCCACCGGGGCGCTCGCCCTGGCGGACGTGCCCAAGTCCATGCTGGTCATCGGCGGCGGCATCATCGGCCTGGAAATGGCCACCGTCTACTCCGCCTTGGGCACCCAAATCACCGTGGTGGAGCTGGGCGACCAGCTCATCCCCGGCGCCGACCCGGACCTGGTGAAGCCCCTGCACAAGCGCATTGAGAAGCGCTACCAAGCCATCCTGCTCAAGACCAAGGTGGTCAAGGCCGAGGCCAAGAAGGACGGCATCCACGTCACCTTCGAAACTGCCTCCGGCGAGGCGAAAACCCAGGCGTTCGACAAGGTGCTGGTGGCCGTGGGCCGCCGCCCCAACGGCAAGCTCATCGGCGCCGAGAACGCCGGCGTCCAGGTCACCGAACAGGGCTTCATCCCCGTGGACAAGCAGCAGCGCACCAACGTCCCCCACATCTTCGCCATCGGCGACATCGTCGGCCAGCCCATGCTGGCCCATAAGGCGGTACACGAAGGCAAGGTGGCGGCGGAAGTCATCGCCGGCCACAAGGCCGCCTTCGATGCCCTCACCATCCCCTCCGTGGCCTACACCGACCCGGAAATCGCCTGGATGGGCCTCACCGAAACCGAAGCCAAGAGGCAGGGCATCGCCTACGAGAAAGCCAACTTCCCCTGGGCCGCCAGCGGCCGCGCCCTGTCCCTCAACGCGGACTACGGCGTAACCAAGCTGATCGTCGACAAGGAAACCCGCCGCGTGCTCGGCGCCGGCATCACCGGCCCCCACGCCGGGGAACTGATCGCCGAGGCCGTGCTGGCCCTGGAGATGGGCGCGGACGCCACCGACCTGGGGCTGACGATTCATCCCCATCCGACCTTGTCGGAGACGCTGTGCTTCGCGGCGGAGATGATAGAGGGGACGATTACGGATATGTTGCCGAAGAAGCGATAGCGGCTGATCTGTACGTTGTTCTGGGACGAGGGCGCAAAGGCGGTTTGCTTTTGCGCCCTTTGTCTTTTGTCGCGCTTCGCGCGGATGGTTTGGGTGTCGGGGGCTGCCCGACAGCAGGTTACTTTCTTTTGCTTCGCCAAAAGAACGGAATTATGTAGCAGCCGCACAAACAAAGTCTAATCAAATGGTTGCACAACAACTGCATTCGCAAGTCACATTTCACATGGCTTGATCTAATATAAGCATGAAGGCTAAGAGGGCTTTCGCTAT
>JBFXHL010000155.1:0-3372 GCA_050177075.1 Sulfuricellaceae bacterium
GATCCCCGAACTTGCGTCCACCGGCGGTTTCGACTTCCGTTTGCAGGACCGCGCCGGCCTGGGCCGCGAACAGCTGCTGGAAGCGCGCAACCTGGCGCTCGGCTTGGCGAGCAAGGACTCCAAGCTGGCCGGGGTGCGTCCCGAGGGGCAGGAGGCGGGTCCCCAGCTCATGCTGGACATCGACCGCCACAAGGCCGAAACCCTGGGGGTGACCATCGCCGCCCTCAACGAAGCCCTGCAATCCACCCTGGGCGTCGCCTACATCAACGACTTCGTGCGCCAGGGCCGCATCCTGCGGGTGCAGATGCAGGCGGACGCCAAGCTGCGCACGTCGCCGGAGGAAATGCTCCGCCTGCCGGTGCGCAACAAGAACGGCGGCATGGTGCCCCTGGCGGAACTGGTCACGCCGCGCTGGATCATCGGCTCGCCCAAGCTCGACCGCTACAACGGCGTGCCGGCGATGAAGATCGCCGGCGGCCCGGCGCCCGGTCACAGCACCGGCGAGGCCCTGCAGACCATGGAGAAGGTGGCCGGCGAACTGCCCCCCGGCTTCGGCTTCGAATGGTCGGGCACCTCCTACGAGGAGAAGCTCTCCGGCAGCCAGGCGCCGTTCCTCTTCGCGTTGTCGCTCCTGGTGGTGTTCCTCGCCCTGGCGGCCCTCTACGAGAGCTGGTCCATCCCCTTCGCGGTGATGCTGGTGGTGCCCCTGGGGGTCTTCGGCGCCGCCCTGGCGGTGCTCCTGCGCGACCTGCCCAACGATGTGTACTTCAAGGTGGGCCTCATCGCCATCATCGGCCTCTCCAGCAAGAATGCGATTCTGATCATCGAGTTCGCCAAGGACTTGCAGGCGGAGGGCATGGGCGTGGTGGAGGCGGCGCTGGAAGCGTGCCGCCTGCGTTTCCGCCCCATCCTCATGACCTCCTTCGCCTTCATCCTGGGCGTGTTGCCGCTGGCCATCTCCACCGGCGCCGGCGCCAACAGCCGCCACGCCATCGGCACCGGCGTCATCGGCGGTATGCTCGCGGCCACCTTCCTGGCCATTTTCCTGGTGCCGGTGTTCTTCGTCGTGGTGCGCCGCATCTTCCCCGGCAAGCCGCGCCATGAGGAGGAAACTCACCATGCGTAAGCCATTGATCTTTGCCGCCGTTTGCGCGGCCCTGGCAGGCTGCTCCCTGGCCCCCGACTATCAGCGGCCGCCCCCCCCGGTGGACGCCCAGTGGCCGGAAACCGCCGACCCCAAGGGCGCGCGCCAGGTTGCGGACCTCGACTGGCGCGCGTTCTTCCCCGACGCGCGGTTGCAGGCGCTGATCGCCGCGGCCCTGGAATACAACCGCGACATGCGCGTCGCCGCCGCACGGGTGCAGGAGGCGCGGGCTCTTTACGGCATCGCCCGGGCCGACCGCCTGCCCAACGTGGACCTCGCCGTCACCGGCAACTCGGCGCGCACCCCGGCCGATCTCTCGCTCAGCGGGCAGGAATACACCAGCCACCGCTACGATGCCGGCCTGTCGGTGCTTTCCTTTGAGCTGGACTTCTGGGGACGGGTGAAGAACCTCTCCGACGCGGCCCTGGCAGGCTACCTCGCCACCGAGGAGGCCAAGCGGGCCTTCCGTCTGTCCCTCATCGCCGACGTGGCGGGAGCCTATCTGACCGCCCTGGAGATGGAAGAGCGCACTCGGCTCGCGCGGGACACCGTCCGCGCGCGGGGGGAGAGCCGCGTCCTCGTCGGTAGCCGCCGGGAGGTGGGGCTGGCGAGCGACCTGGACTACCTCATAGCGGACGGCGCCTACCAGCAGGCCAAGGCCGACCTCGCCAGCCTGGAAAACCAGCGGGCCGCCGCCGTCAACGCCCTCAACCTGCTGGTGGGCACCCGGCCCGAGAACCTCCCCCAGGGCGCCGGGCTCAAGGACCAGGGCATCGTTCCGGACCTTGCCGCCGATCTGCCGTCGGACGTGCTGCTCCGACGTCCCGACGTGCTGGCGGCGGAACAGCAGCTCATCGCCGCCAACGCCAATATCGGCGCCGCCCGCGCGGCTTTCCTGCCGCGCGTCACGCTGACCGCGATGCTGGGGGTGGCCAGCGGCCAGCTCTCAAACTTGTTCGACGGCAGCGGCGCCTGGAGCTTTCAGCCCGTCCTGCGCCAGCCCCTCTTCGACTTCGGCCGCGCCTCCGCCAACGTGGACCTGGCCGAAGCGCGCAAGGTCATCGCCGTCGCCCAGTACGAAAAGGCCATCCAGCAGGCCTTCCAGGAAGTGGCCGACCTCCTTGCCGCGCGCAAGAACCTAGCGGAGCAACTGCAATCCCTGGAAGAGACGCAGAAGGCCCAGGATCAGCGCCTGCGCCTGGTGGAAGCCCGCTACCGCGGCGGCGTCGCCTCTTATCTCGAAGTGCTGGACGCCCAGCGGGAGTCCTTCTCCGCCCAGCAAGCCACGGTGCAGGTCCGGCGTGCCTGGCTCACTTCCGCTGCCCAGCTTTACAAGGCCCTGGGCGGCGGCGGGGAGCGCGAGGGCAACTGAAAAGAGGGGAGGTGGGTTTTGCTCACCTCCCCTCCTTTGCCTGGTTGCGGCTCCGGTTATGCCGCGCCAGCCGGCGGGCCAAGGAGCGGTCAGGCCGCAGCCTTATACTTTTCCTTGGCGGCTTTGGCGGCGGTGGCTTCAGCTTTGCTGTATGCGGCGCCTGACCACAGCATGTTGTATCCAACTGACGTAAGCTGAATTTCAAAGAGTCCAACGTTTTGTAAAATGTGAAGAGAAACGGGGGATGGAAATGGAGAAATTACCCAGGGCGGAATACAGCCCGGAATTCAGGGAAGAGGCCGTACGGACCTATCAGGCAAGTGGCTTGTCAGTAGCCGAGGTTGCCAAGCGGCTATCGTTACCGAAGTCATCGCTGAATAACTGGGTGCTGGCGGCCAAGCAGGGGAAGTTGGCTTCAGTTGGCAAGAGTCAGAGACCGGTTAGCGAGTTGGAAATGGAGCTATCTCGGCTGAAGCGGGAGTTGGCGGAAACCAAGATGGAGCGTGATTTCCTAAAAAATGCACGGCGTATTTCGCGAAGGGGTCGCGGTGAAGTATCGCCAGATTGAATCCATGCGACAGGGCTATCCGGTGGCGCTGATGTGCCGGGCACTCGGTGTATCGGAATGCGGCTTTCATGCGTGGCAGAACCGGATGCCATCCAGGCGTAGCCTGGAGAATGCCAGGCTGGAGGTGGAGATTCTGGCGGCACATCGGCGGACACGTGAGAGTTACAGCGCGGAACGGCTGCACAGCGACTTGGCGGATCATGGGGTACAGGTATCGCCATACCGTGTTCGGACACTGCGCAAGAAGCTGGGACTACGCTGCAAACAGAAGCGCAAATTTAGGGTAAC
>JBFXHL010000156.1:0-3272 GCA_050177075.1 Sulfuricellaceae bacterium
GCGGCTTTCAACCGTTTCGCCGAGAAAATCCAGGAAATTCTGCGGGAAGCGAGGGAAGTGGTCGAGCAGGTATCCCAGACCGCCGCGGAGCAGGTGGCGATGGCGGACCGGGTGAGCGAAGGCTCCACCCGCCAGCAGGAAATGTCCTCCTCCACGGCGGCGGCGGTGGAACAGCTTTCCGTGAGCATTTCATCCGTCGCCGACAGCGCGGCGGAGGTCCGCCAGGTGGCCCAGGAGAGCCTGGAACAGACCCGGCGCGGCAACGAGAGCCTGTCCAGCCTGCTGGGGGAGGTGGGCCGGGTGGAACGGGCGGTGGAGGAAATCGCCGACACCGTGGCGGAATTCATCCGCAGCGCCCAGGCCATCAGCGCCATGACCAATCAGGTGAAAGACATCGCCGAGCAGACCAACCTGCTGGCCCTTAACGCCGCCATCGAGGCGGCCCGCGCCGGCGAGCAGGGCCGGGGCTTCGCCGTGGTGGCCGACGAGGTGCGCAAGCTGTCGGAAATGTCCGCCAAGTCGGCCAAGGACATCGAGGGCGTGACGGTGAAGTTGGGTAGCCAGGCCCAGTCAGTGGAAGGGGCCATCAGCAACGGCCTGCAGGCCCTCCATGCCAGCCAGGATCACCTGGAAACCGTTGCGGAGGTGCTGGCGGAGGCCAATTCGTCCGTCAGCCAAAGCACCCAGGGGGTGGACGACATCAGCGCCTCCGTGGCGGAGCAGAAAATCGCCAGTCAGGAAATCGCCCGCAATGTGGAGGTTATCGCCAACATGGCGGAGGAGAATGCCGCCGCCGTCAGCGAATCCGCCGGCGATGCCCATCGCATGCGGGATTTGGCCCAGCACCTCCACGAAGTGGTGGGGCGCTTCAAGGTATAGGCGGGCTGGAAAACAGTCCCGCGGCTTGCCACAGCCCTTCGCTGCGAGGGGAGGGGCGACGCTCAGGAACCTTGGTCGGGGCGGCGGTCGCCTCCCAGCGGGCCCAGTCCGCGCACCCTCCCGTGGAGGACAGGGTCAAGGGGTGGCAGTGGGGATCGTTCTTGCCGGTTTCCCATAAATGGCTGCAGGTCGCCTCCACGGCGGCCATGCTGTACACAAAACCGTCATCTTCCACGACCCGGCAGCCGTTCCAGTATTGGCAGGTACCGCAGCAACGCTCGCTGGATTTGGTGATATTCAGCATGGTTCTACTCATGTTCAACGGACACAGGACAAGCTTAGGATTTTGTCACCCGTTCAACAATTAGGACTTTGCCGATTGGTAGAAATACCTAATCTTAGTTCTGTTTGATTGGAGTTACGGCCATTCTTCCTCTCCCCTCTCGGCGGGCGTGGCGAGCTGCTTGAGCGACTGGCCAGGGGATTTGGCGGCCTTCCTCCAGGGCGGATAGCCGCAGGCGGAAGGAGGCGAATCGGCCCCTGCGCTCTCCCGCCTGGCGTTGCGGGCCATTCAGCAGCGGTGCCTGGCGAGAAAGCGGTCGAGCTGGTTGGCGAAGGCCTGGCGGTCGCTGTGGGAGAAGGCCGCCGGACCGCTGGTGGGCAGGCCGGCGCTGCGCATTTCGTCGAGGAAGTTGCGCATGGCCAGGCGCTCGCGGATATTCTCGACGGAATAGAACTCTCCCCGGGGATTGAGGGCGTGGGCGCCGCGCTCGATCACCTGGGAGGCGAGGGGGATGTCGGCGGTGATGACCAGGTCGCCGGCCGCGATCTGCTGCACGATATGGTCGTCGGCCACGTCGAAGCCGTGGGGAACCTGAAAGGCCTTGATGTAGGGGGAGGGGGGAACCCGCAGCAGCTTGTTGGCCACCAGGGTGAGGGGCAGTCGCGTCCGCTCCGCGGCGCGGAACAGGATGTCCTTGATTACCGCCGGGCAGGCGTCGCCGTCGACCCAGATGTGCATCAGCGGTAGTCCCGTTGCGGTGTGGCGATTATCGGCATTAGCGGCTTTCCCTGCATGGCGTCATGGGCCAGAATGCAAGCATGGTTACGTTCAATCCCCACGATGTCCTCGATTTCTGGTTCGGTGTTCCGGGCGAGCCGGAATACGGTGCCCACCGCCGCGCCTGGTTCGCCAAGGAACCCGCTTTCGACCGGGCGGTCCAGGAACGCTTCGCCCCATTGTATCAGGCCGCGGCGGCGGGGGAACTCGACGGCTGGGGGGAAACCCCGGCGGGGGCCCTGGCCCTGGTGGTGACGTTGGACCAGTTTCCCCACCATCTTTTCCGCGATACGGCCCGGGCCTACGCCACCGATGGCCAGGCCCTGGCGGCGGCCTGGCGAGCCCTGGAGCGGGGGTTCGACCGGCAGCTGCTGCCGGTGCAGCGGGTATTCCTCTATCTGCCCTTCGAGCACGCGGAGGACTTGGCCCTCCAAGACCAGGCCGTGGCCCTGTTCGAGGCCTTGGCGGCGGAGAGTCCGGGTTTCGGCGAGTACCTGGACTACGCCCGCAAGCATCGGGAAGTGGTGGCCCGTTTCGGCCGCTTTCCCCACCGCAACGAAGCCCTCGGGCGGGTTTCCAGCGCCGACGAGGAAGCCTTTCTCCGCCAGCCCGGCTCCCGCTTCTGACGGGGCTACTTGGCCGTCAGCCGCGCCAAGTCCTCGTCCTCCAGCCAGCGCCATTCCCCCTCGGCCAGGTCATCCGGCAGGGCGAGGCCGCCCACGGCGATGCGCTGCAGGGATTCCACCCGGTTCCCCGCCGCCGCCACCATGCGCTTGACCTGGTGGTACTTGCCCTCGGCGATGGTGAGGCGGATGACCCGTTCGGCCACCGCTTCGCAGGCCAGGGCGGCGAGGGGGGCGGGCTCGTCCCGCAGCTGTACGCCGCCGGTGAGGGCCGCCATCTGGGCGGCGTCCACCGGGTGCTTGGCGGTCACCTGGTAAACCTTGGGCACCTTGTGCTTGGGGGAGCTGAGGCGGTGGAGGAGCTGGCCGTCGTCGGTGAACAGCAGCAGGCCCCGGGTATCCTCGTCTAGGCGCCCCACGCACTGCACGCCGCGAGCCTGCAGGGGCTCTGGCAGGAGGGTGAAAACGCTGGGATGGTGCAGGGGCTTGTGGGAGCACTCGTAGCCCGGCGGCTTGTTCAGCACCAGAGTGGCTTTTTCCCGGTAGCGCCAGGTTTCGCCGTCCACGGCGAATTCGAGGTTTGCCGGCGCAAAGTCGGCGAAGGGGTCGTCGCAGGTCTCGCCGGCGACGCTCACCCGCCCGGCGCGCACCAGGGCGCGGCAGGCCTTGCGGGTGCCGAAACCCTGGGAATGGAGGAGGCGTTCGAGTTG
>JBFXHL010000157.1:0-3149 GCA_050177075.1 Sulfuricellaceae bacterium
TTTCCAGCTGGAGGATGAGATTGCCCGGGGTCATGGTGGCGGCCCGCTCGAATTCCTTTTCCTGCAGCACGCGTAGCAGCTTGGCCTGGAACGAAGGAGAGATGTCGCCGATTTCATCCAGGAACAGGGTGCCGCCGTTGGCCAGCTCGAAGCGGCCCTTTCGGTCGTGAGTGGCGCCGGTGAAAGAACCCTTCTCATGGCCGAACAGTTCCGACTCCAGCAGGCTTTCCGGCAGGGCGGCGCAGTTCAGCTTGATGAAAGGCCCGTCCCGGCGCTGGCTGAGATGGTGAATGGCGCGGGCGATCACCTCCTTGCCGGTGCCCGACTCGCCCCGCAGCAGGATGGTGGCCTTGCCGGGTGCGGCTTGGTGCACATCGGCGAATACCTCCTGCATCCGCTTGCTGTGGCCGATGACGTTATCCAGGCTGTATTTGCCGTGGAGTTCCTTCTGCAGGCGGAAGGTCTCCTGCATCAACTGCTGTCGCTCCGCCGCCACGTTGTGGTGCAGGCGCACGGTCTGGCCGATGAGGTTGGACACCATGGAGAGGAAACGCACGTCCCGCTCGAAGGCGCAGCCCTGGGCGCCGGCGCAGCCTTCCCGGTCCACGCTCAGCACGCCGATGCACTCCCTTCCCACCTTCACCGGCACGCCGATGAAGGCGACGCTCTCGCCATCTTGCAGCGTGCGTGAACCGGTGCGGTTGAGGAACAGCGGCTCCTTGGATACATCGGGAATCACCGCCGGCACGCCGGTTTTCAGGATGCGGCCGGTAATGCCTTCCCCCGCCAGGAAACGGCCGCGGGCGATTTCCTCCTCGGACAACCCGGCCGCCGCCACCACGCGCAGCTCCCCTTCCTGCAGCAGGCTGACCATGCTGCGGCGCATATGGAGATGGGACGACAGCAGGTTCAGCACCTCCCGCAGGGTTTTGCGCAGGTCCAGGGAGGAGCTGAGTATCTTGCTGATCTCGTAAATAGTGACCAACTCCACTTCATGGAGATCGGCGTGGGAAAAGGGCTCGTCGGAAGCGTTGGGCATGGCCGTCACCGTCTGGAATAATTTGGGGTGTAGGCCACATGTAGCAAAAGACGGGCCATCGGCGACGACAGCCATAAGCCATTGATCGCACAAGGCCCGGGATATCCCCCCGGGAAAGAGCGCACCGTTTCGGTGCGAATCCGGTCAAGAATGCTGGGGAGGCCTACGCCCGGCGCCGAACAGCTGGCCCAGCTTTTCGATCACCCGGCTTTCCCTTTCGTCGAAGGCAAAGAAGGGTTCCACGAATCCTTCCTCCTTCGCCCGCGCCTCCGCCATGGCGAGGTGCTCCCCCTCTTCGTAGTACTCCTGCTCGGTGCAGGTCACCTGGGTGACGAAAACATCGGGCTCTTCGTAGTCGCCGTTGATCCCCAGGACATAAACCGTCACCGAGATCACCCTTTCCTCGGGGGGGCGCATGGCTTCATAGGTGGGCGGCGCAACCGGCGGCGGCGAAAGGCTGACCAGGCTATCCCGTCCGTCGGAAGACAGATCGTCGGCCAGCTCATAGATGCGGCCGTAGGCGGCTTTCAGTTTATTCTCGATAGGATTGTCGGCCATGGGAAATTCGTTCGGCGAATCAGGCTATAATCCTAACCGCACTCAACGCGGATAGCCAGCAGGCCATGGCCGAAGAAAACGAGCACCAGCTTTTCGACATCACCGAATCCCCTTCCCAAGCCGACCGGGACCTGGCGGCCATGCTATTCGCCGAAACCGCCCCGCCGGCTCCCCCGGTCGGAGAGGAAACCCTGGCCCCGTCCGCCTCGCCCGCCGCCCCGGAAAAACCCGGCTTCCTGTCGCGCCTGAAAGGCATGTTCCGCCGTTCCGCTCCGCCGGACGCCGTGACGCCGGAAGGGGACGCCCTCGAAACCGAGGAAGCGGCCAAGCCCGGCTTGCTCACCCGCCTGTTCCGCCGCGCGCCGGCGGAAGAGCGCTCCGCCGTCGAAGCAACCGGGGAAGCCGTTGCCCCCGAAACGGCGGAAGAGGAAGCCAGCGCGGAAGAAACCACGGAAACGCAGCCCTCGCCCCACAAAAAAATCCTCCTGGTCTCGCTGCTCCTCCTCGTGGTGCTGGGAATCGGCGTCGGAAGCGCCGTCCTTACCTTCAAGCGCCTCCAGGCCTCGAAAGAGGCCGAATACCATCAACAGGCAGAAGACCTCGCCCGGCAGCAGGAAGCGTTGAAGAAACAGCAAGAGGAAATGGCCGCCCTGAAGGCGCAGAACGAGAAGCTCACCCAAGAAGCCGAAGCCGCCAAAACCGCTCCACCCGCCCCGCCCCCCCCAGCGGCGCAAGCCAAACCGACCCCCGAGGCGGGAGACGTGGACTGCGCCGTGGTGGGCAAGGAAAACGCCGCCGACACCATCAAGCGCTGCATCGAAGCCTACAACCGGGCCACCGGCCGCACGAAATAAGCTGCCGCGGCGGCTTCTCCACGGCCGGCCGTCCCGCCTTTTACCAAACGTCTCCCGGCACTTTCAAACGCTCCACCGGCTGCTCCCCCAGCAGATGTTCGTCGATGATGGCCGCCACGTCGGCCTTGGTCACCTTGCCGTACATCACGCCTTCCGGGTACACCAGGACATTGGGGCCGAAACCGCAGGGGCCAATACAGCCGGTAGCGGTCAGGGCATACTTGCCCCACAGATCGCGAACCTGGAACTGATACTGAAACTCCTCCCACATTTCGCCGCAGCCATTCTGGACACAGGAACCCCGGGGATGGCCCGGGCCACGGTTCTGGGTACAGACAAAAATGTGCTTGAGGGGCTTGGGCATGAATCACTCCTTGCGAATCGAATAGTCAAAAGAAAAGCCCGGCGCGACCACTGCGGCGCGCCAGTAGAATACAAAAACAGTCGGGTATTTTACCTGAAAAGCAGACCCCGTTCAGCCCGACTGCCCGGACCGCAAAGAAGGCTCAATGCAACGCGGCGCGGAGGCTGTCCACGGACACGGTCTTTACGCCCTCGGCGTCCCGGAACACCTTGAACACTTTTTCGCGCAGAGGCGTGGAGCGGACGAAATCGCCGTAGGCCCGTTCCAGCAGGCCGGTGCAGATTTGCCGCTGGCCCGCTTCGTCATGGCTGGCGAAATCCGCTTCCTGCCGCAG
>JBFXHL010000158.1:0-3116 GCA_050177075.1 Sulfuricellaceae bacterium
AGCGCACCTCCTGGTGGTTGCCGAACAGGTGGACACGTCTAGCGCAGGCGGCCGGCTGGTGCTCAATGTGCTTATGAGCGTGGCGCAATGGGAGCGGGAGGCCATCGCGGAGCGCACCAAGGACGCTCTGAAGGCCAAGCGGTCCCGAGGCGAGAAGACCGGCGGAGGCGTTCCTTTCGGCTACGACGTGGCGGCCGGCCGCCTGGTGGAAAATCAGGCGGAGCAACGGGCTTTGCGCCTCATCGAGAGCTTGCGGGTCAAGGGTTATGGCTACCATCGCATCGCCGGCCAGCTTAATGCCGACGGCATCTTGACCAAGACGGGCCGCACCTGGACCCCGCCCATGGTGCGCCAGGTCTATTTGAGGGCCATAAGTGAAGCAGCTTAAGGATGAGTTCGAATATCGACGCCTTGTCGAACTGCTACGTGAAATTGACCAGGACCGGCTTGATGCTTTGGCGGTTCACCTGGACGGAAATAATATGGACGAAACGAAATTATATTCAGTGACGCAGCTTGCCGAACTTTCAGGCATTCCGGCATCTACAATCAGGAGGTGGTGCGCAAAAGGAACAATTAAGGCCAAGCGCATCGGGGAACGAAAATGGTATATTGGCGGTAAAGAGGTTGCCCGCATCATGGAGCAACCCAACGACGACGCCCCGGACGTACCGGAGGCGTAGCAATAAAGCGGCCCCGGTCGGTGCTGGTAACACCAGGCCAGGGCCGCCGGAAGAACGTGGTGGAGGAACACCGCCACCACGCCACCACACAGGGACAAGGCACCGAGCGGTACGCGGGGCGACGGTGAAGGATGAGCTCCACTTGCACGCCACGAATTGCAGGTAACCATTTGAAAGTGCTATCCATAAAGGTGGTGGTGAAGTGGTGGACGCCAGTAACGCCACCAGTCCACCACGGAGCTGTGCATGGATGAATGGTTGCCCCTACCCAGGATAGCGCGTGTGTGCGACCTGCCGGAATCGAGTGCCAGGAGGTACGCCCTGGCACTGGCCGAGTTCATTCCCCAACGCCGAGCCGGCCGCCTGGTCCTCTATCAGGTCGAAATCGCATCACAGGTTTTGACCAGAGCGTCGGAAATGTTCGGCAAGGGGATGAGGTTGGCCCAGGTGCGGGAGGCGATGGCCGCCGAAATGCCCGAGCCCCAAGACGTAACCCTGGCTGGTGACCGCCACCTGGACGCCAGCCCGCCAGCGAAGCCCGAAGTGATGGCCATGGAGTTCATGCGGTCGGTCAACGCCATCCGCGAGGACTTGGCCACCATGGGAACCTCCCTGGAGCGAGTCCAGGGAGAGTTGCGCGATGAGCGCATGGCACGGCAGCGTCTAGCCGACGAGAATGAAGGGCTACGTCAAAAAATGGGTGTACTCGAAACAGAACTTGTCCGGCTACGGAAGGACCGACGTGAGCTTGAGGCGTACCTTGTGGACAAACTCACAAAGTTGAGCAAGAAATAGCGCAAGAACATGCACAGGGGGCACGACCATGGCGTTCAAATTATTTCAGCGTGAGACGCGAAGCTATGAGGCTGTCGTCAGCATTTGGCCGCGCGGACAACTGTCCATCCCGACCGGCACCCTGAAGCGGTTTCGGCTGGACCAAAAAAAGGCCGTCCAGCTTTTCTTTGACGACGACAACCGCCTTATCGGCCTCAAGTTTACCGACGATTTGGAGGCTGACGGGGCCATTTCCATTGCCATGCGAAAGTCTGGTGTCGTTGTCAGCTTCAAACCGTTCCTGGATTACCACGAAATCGAATATGCCGGCTTCACCCGAAAGTTCAAAATCGAGTACGATCCCGAAAACGACTTATATGTTTTCGATCCAGCGAACCCGACGGAAAAGGTGGCGCAACAAAGGCGCGGCAAAAAATCTGGAGGGGGCGACGAGGGGTTGACACAGCAATTGCCCCTGGGGTAATAAAAATAGAAACCGCCCAGGGGGTCACCAGGCGGTCTCAACAGGAATGGATAACGTAGGTGATCGGACCTCTAGCTTGCCGGCGGGAGTCCAAACACCGAATGTCCAGTTGAAGATTGATAAGGCCCAGAGCGGCTTTTTGTCAACCTCTACTGTAAAAGTTTTCCACACTCCTATTGAAGACTGCAACCTCCTGGGTGGTACAATGCAACTTTGTACCGTCTAGGAGGTTTATTACATGCTTCATTCGTCAGTGTCCCAGGCCATTGGAGTAGTACCCCATCAGCTGAAAGGAACGCTCGCCAGTCTACACGTAACGCAAGCCCATGTTGCGAAGTATCTAGGGCGTTCTCCTGGCTATGTCCACCGAGTTCTTAATGGCTTCTCGCCTATGCCCGCCGATGAGGAGCGCCAGCTTCGTTCGCTCGTAACACGCCTCACAGGTGTTATAGAGGGGGTTAGCCGTGGCTAGACAGCTTCCTCCCGAGTGTCAGGGCAATTCCAGTGATGCCCAGCGAGCGCGACTCCTACACCGTTTGCGCCAAGGCCCCATAACGACCACCGACGCCCGCCACGACCTGGACATCTTGCACCCGCCTGGCCGGGTGAAAGAACTTCGCAGGGCGGGGTTCGTGATAGATATGTGGCGCGTCCCGGGCTATAACAGCAACGGCAAACCTCACAACGTCGGGCTTTACACCCTGGTGCAAGAGCCTCCGTCCGCTACGGTAGACGGGAGCTTCTAGGGTGAGCGGAGTCAATGAACTTGACCCGCCGGAAGGTGGTCCGGGTCACTACGGTGGCCCGGCCACCATCAAGCTGGCGTTCAAGCCCGGCAAATTCAGCAAGAAGCCATCCTGGCGGACGGTAGAGGCGGGCCTAGTCACCGACATGGTGGCGGGCCTGCCCCTGCCCGATCTGGCCGATGGACGGGTAGGCGTTTGGTTGACGGCGTGGTCCGAGACGCCGTGCGGACGGGTGGTGCTGCCTTGGCTGGACGTGGAGGCCCCAGGCGAAGCGCACGGCCGGGTGGCGGACAATATCCGTGTTGCCTTGAGGCTGTACATGCGCCTTGTCGAACACGGCCTGGACGACGGGCTGGTGCTCGCCCTGACCGGTTCCGGGTTTCGGTTCTGCTGGCCTTTCGCTGTCGAACCCGATCTGGCCCAGGCGTT
>JBFXHL010000159.1:0-3110 GCA_050177075.1 Sulfuricellaceae bacterium
ACGGATGCGGTTGACCGGGTTGTCTTTCGTATTTACCGCCTTGCCCGCCATGTGCCGGTCGAACAGGGACAGCAATTCCGTCAACGCCGCATATCCGCCGCGCTTCTCCGCCTTGCCACCATCCATGAACGCCTCGGTGTCGAGAAAGTCCGCGTCCACCAGGCAGGAGAACAGCATTCTGATCCACAGCGCCAGCGAGCCTTGCGGCGGCGTGCTTGCGGGAAGAGATGGCTGGAGAATGGCTTGTGAAGGGTGCCCGTCCAAGGCCGCCTGCAGGTTTTGCTTGCCACCCTCCATGCGCTGGAACAAAGAAGCAGAGCCTTCTTCCGGGCTGTGCCAATCCGGCAAACCGGCATGGTGTCCGGCGATCAGGTAGGCCAGTATGCGTCCCGCCATACCCAGCCTTTCAACGGCATGGAGAGCGCCCGCCGTGGAATGATCGGGACGGCTGGCATCGCCTTCCAGATGCGCCTCGGGGTTATAACCGCTCGCCTTGCCAATATAGCGCTGGAACTGCGGGTTGTATTTGCCCAGGTCGTGCCAAAGCCCGGCAAGGCGCGCCCATTCCGTGGCGCCGAACTCGGCTGCGAACCTGGCCGCCAGGTTTGCAGTGCCATCGAGATGTGCTGCCAGGGGATGAGTCACCCACGTGCCATCCGGATGCTGGCGTACGTGGGCAATGGGGCCGGGGGGGTTCTGGCCGGGGTTTGCACCGACAGGGCCATTTTTTTGGGGAGCGGATTTCTTCTCGGCCATACTATTTCTACCCTAACCAGAATTTCCAATTGAACGCGTTTCCACGGGTTGGAGCACTCTCGCAATGTTTTCAAGCGGGCGCCCGGCAGGACGCCGTTGTCGAAGAGACGGACAACGGCACGATTCTCCGTCTTGGGGGCGTAGCCGAGCACGAACCCCCGCCACTCCACCCGGACGGCTCGGGTGGCACAGGGATTCTGCAGCGCGCGCCAGAATCAGGCAATCTCCCTGTTTCAACCCTGTCGCGAGTTTTTGATTTGTCCGGATTTGTAGCACGCGATCTGTCCGGTTGTCATAGTCACCTAAAGGAGGTGGCTGATGCAACGGACGAAACTGCTACAGGAGATTCGGAAGATGAGATTTGAGGAAGCGTATGAGAAGTGGAATTCAGGGCGTCTGACGCAGTCCGAGGCGGCCCAGTTGTTGGGGGTGTGCGAAAGGAGCTTTCGCCGGTATCTGGCGCGTTACGAGGCCGATGGTCTGGATGGCTTGATTGACCGTCGGCTGGAGGCGGTTTCCAACCGTCGCGCGCCCGTAGACGAGGTGATGGCCTTGACGGATGGCTACCGGGCGCGGCATCAGGGCTGGAACGTGCGGCATTTCCACGCCTGGTACAAGCGCGATGGCGGGAAGCGCAGCTATAGCTGGGTCAAGAAACACCTGCAGGAAGCCGGACTGGTTCAGGCCGGCAGGAAGAAAGGCGAACACCGCAAGAAGCGGGATCGCAAGCCGCTGCCGGGCATGATGATCCATCAGGATGGCAGCCGGCACGAATGGCTGGCTGGGCAATGGTGGGATCTGATCGTCACGATGGACGACGCCACCAACGAGCATTACTCGATGTTTCTGGTCGAGGAGGAAGGCACGGCCAGCAGCTTTCGCGGCGTGGGCGATGTCATTCGAAGCCGGGGGTTGTTCTGTTCCTTCTACAGCGACCGGGGCAGCCATTACTGGACGACGCCACAGGCGGACGGCAAGGTCGACAAGGCCAACCTGACCCAGTTTGGACGGGCGCTGAAGCAACTGGGCGTCGAGATGATCCCGGCGTACTCGCCGGAAGCCCGCGGCCGCTCGGAACGCGCCTTCGCGACTCATCAGGAACGCCTGCCGAAAGAACTGGCGCTGGCGGGCATCACCGACCGGGAATCGGCCAACCGTTATATCGCCGAAGTCTACCTGCCGGCCTTCAACGCCGAGTTCGCCGTTCCCGCCAAAGAGGAAGGGACGGCATTCGTGCCCTGGATAGGCGGCAGCCTGGACGACATCCTGTGCGAGCAGGCCGTGCGCACGGTCGGCAACGACAACTGCGTGAAATTCGAAAAGCTGTCACTGCAAATCCCGGCGGATCGGCATCGCTGCCACTACGTCAAAGCCAAGGTGCGGGTGCATCGTTACGCAGATGGCAACCTGTCCGTATTTCACGGACCGCGCAAGCTGGCGGACTATACGAAGGAAGGAACGTTGGTTACGGCCAAGGTGAAACAGGCCGCCTGAACTGTCCGCCGGGCGAGCCGCAGGCGGCGGGAAGCGGCTCCAGGCTACGCCCTGCGCCGCTTCCCGCCGCCTGCAAAAAAGCGGACAATCCATGTGCTACAAAACCGGACAATTCTAAAAACTCGTAACAGCGCTTTTTGAAACACTTTTTGAAACACTGTCGCGAGTTTTTGATTTGTCAGGATTTGTAGCACGTGATCTGTCCGGTTGTCATAGTCATCTACGAAAACAGAGGGCGCGGCATCGAATAGGGACAGCGATTGGGGGGTGGATATGGCAGCCAGCCTTGCCCGCATGCTCGGCCAGCCAGTCCAGATAGAAGCGGTAATCTTCATCGGCGAAGAAGCCGGCCTGGCGGTTGTTGCCGCGCTGGATCAGATGCAGCGGGACGCCGGGCAGGGCCAAGCTGGGACGGCGGAGCGTGACAGGCTCCTGAGAAGGATATGGGGATGAAAGTTAGCGGGGAAACTGTGGTCTGTCCCCTATTATTTTATTGTCACACTCATGGATCAGGTGCGGGGAAAAATACGCCTCAAGCATTACAGCATTCGCACCGAGCAGGCGTAGGTAGATTGGATTAAACGCTTCATCCTGTTTTTTGACAAACGGCACCCCTGCG
Organism: Sulfuricellaceae bacterium; assembly: GCA_050177075.1. Classification (GTDB taxonomy): domain Bacteria; phylum Pseudomonadota; class Gammaproteobacteria; order Burkholderiales; family UBA9220; genus UBA2239. The sequence continues at coordinate 2,870 of JBFXHL010000159.1, forward strand.
TTTTTTGAAACCCCGGTGACACCCGGGTTGCGCTCCTGTTACAAAACAGTCGTCTAAGAAACCGTCACGCGCGCGAACTTGCGCTTTCCGACCTGCAAGACCACCGTCGCACCTTTCGGCAAATGGATGTTTTTGTCTCTCACCTTTTCGCCGTCGGCCTTGACCCCGCCCTGCTCGATCATACGCATCGCCTCCGATGTGCTGGCGGTGAGCTGTGCCTGTTTCAACGCCTGCACAAGCG
>JBFXHL010000160.1:0-3058 GCA_050177075.1 Sulfuricellaceae bacterium
CACCCACCATCTCCGGCCTCCGGCGTACGGGCCTGGTCGCAGCGGCCAGGCCGGGGAGATCCACCGGATCCTCGGGCATTCCTGTATTCAACCCAAATTGACCGTGGGGGCACCCAACGACGTCTGCGAGCAGGAGGCGGACCGCGTGGCCGATGCGGTGATGCGCATGCCGGACGAGGCCTCGGCCCGTCGACCGCTGGAAGGTGGTGCGCGGGTTCAGTTTACTCCCCTCGGCAATGACGCCAACGGTGCCGATTTGCAGCGCCAGGTTGAAGAAGAAGAGGAGGAAGAAGAACTCCTCCAACCCAAAAGGGAGGGCAACGATCGTCCGCCCGTGACGCCGGCTCTCGAAGGGGCGATTGCCGGCCGTCGGGGAACCGGTCGGCTCCTGCCGGCGGAGCGTCGGGCATTTTTCGAGCCTCGTATGCAGTTTGACTTCAGCCAGGTCAAAGTCCATACCGACAATGAAGCGGCTCAGATGAATCAAGCGTTGGGTGCAAGGGCATTTACCTATGGCCGGGATATTTTCTTTGGGGCCGGTGAATATGCGCCGGAGACCCAATCCGGCGAACACTTGTTGGCGCATGAATTAGCTCATGTCATTCAGCAGGGGCGAAGCGGTGCCTATCCCGCCACCGTGGCGCAACAGGCAGGCCTGGAACAGGCGGCAGACATTGCAGCTGCTGCGTTGACCGCCACTGATCATCGATTCGTCAGCGTCTCAGGGGCGTCTGCTAACTGGCTGGCGTGTAACCGGCGTTCATCGCGTGGTTCGCATGGGTTGCGCCGCGGCACGGCCGATGGCGTGCAATTCCAGGAAGGTCCGCGTGATGTGATCGCCCTTCGCCTTTCGAACATCAGTGGTGATATGTCCAGCATCCTGTCGAGTATCGATGCGGTGATGGCTAATTTCGGCAGTGCCGACCGGAGCTGTGTGCGCGCGCTGGATTTCGCAGCATTGCTGGAGGCGCGTTTGGCAGCGCTGGGTCACCCGGCTGCGACAGGCGGCGGCTCGCGTATGAGCCGTGACCGTTGGCTGACCATTCGCGTCCGGATTGTTCGTGGCCAGGGTGGGCGTATCGAAGGATTGCGGCTGATGCCGCAGGCGCAGGTGACCGAAGCACCCGAGGGGCTGGCGATTGAGGGGGAGCAGCCGGAACCCGTGCTCGAGGTCCGCCCCCCGGTTGTGGAGGCCCCCCGCGAGGAACAGGCGGAGCCTACCGGCTGGCGCAGATGGGCCGAGAGCATCGGCGAGGGCCTGGAAGCAGCGGGTGATTTGGTCAGTGGACGTTGGTTCTGGGATCCGATCATGGGCCAGATGGCCGAGTGGGAACGCGACCTTGCTGCGATTGGTGAAACCGAAGGTCGTACCATCGAGGTGTCCGGCACGGAAGCCGCGCTGATACCGATCGGCATCCTGTTCACGGTGATCTACGGCATATTGGGCACCGCTAACCTGCTGGCGCAGGTGAACCCATACAACTTGGCATTGCAGGGACTCTCCCGTAGGGCACGCGCCCTGTCCGGTTCTTATAACCGTGCCCAATTCGAAAGGGACATGCGTGTTGTGGGTGAAGAGGCATGGGGTATTCTGACCCTGGGCCTGGGCAGGGCGATCGATCATATGCGGGAGGGGATTCGTGACGCCAATACCTTCCGCACCACCCAAGCGGTCACTGAGATTGTGATGGCAATCGAAGCGGTTATTGGCTTGGTCGCGGGCGTGCGAAGCATGTCAAGCAGCGCACGCATGTCGGCGGCCGTGGAGGCCGAGGCCGCCACCGGTGTTGAGGCAGGTGCCGCGGAAGCCGCCACTCGTCCTACTGAACCCGGTCCAGGTGCGGTGGAACGATCCACTGTGCCAGAGCCGGACCTGCCTTACCGCACCACTGAACCCGGTGCTGGCGCAGCCGAACGCGCCACCGTGCCGGAGCCTGATCTTCCCCATCGTGCGACTGAGCCCGGAGTTGGCGCGGCTGAGCGTACTACCGTGCCTGAATCGGGGCTGGCTGAAAGACCTACAGAGGCGGGGCCTGCGCCCACGGAGAGGACGACGACTCCCGAACAGGGGCCTCCAACAGAGGGACCTCCCACCGGACCCGGTGGCGGCCTTCGCGTAAGGCGCCCCATCCGAGATCTGGCTGAGGCGCGCCAGCTGCGCGATCGTTTAGTCAGCGAAGCGGAGGGTGTGGAGCTGATGCCGGATCACGCTTATTTCGCCGAGGAGTACCGTGCCCTGGGGGGAACAGGAGAGGTTCCCTACGCCTATGAGCAGACTAACGGACGTGTGGTGGTCGATGCCAGCCGCACCGGTTGGCCGCCTGATGCGGTGACGCGCATGGGGGCGGAGCGACTTGCTGCCCGGGCTGAAGCGGCCCGCCCTGCTGTGGAAGGCTGGTCTGAAGGCGTTGCGTCAGGTGTGCGCGCTGCCCCGGTCAGGATAGACAGCCTGGCCGAGGCACAGCGTCTGCAGCAGGCCTATGTCCAGGGTGAGCGATCCGGGGGCTATGTCAATCATATCGACCCGGCGGAATTGCAACGCCACTGGGAAGCTTCCGGTGGCGAGGGACCGGCCCCTATGGCCTGGGTTGACGAGGCGGGGCATGCGGCGTTCGACACCCGCCGTGTTGGTCATGGCCCCGAGGGTCCCGTATTGGGAGAACGCGGTGGCACACCGTCTGGAACCGAACCGGCACCACGCCCGAGTAGTGAAAGGGCCACCGAAACCGGGCCGCCGACCCTGCGTGAACCATGGCGTGATCTTCCGGAAGAGGCCTTTGGGCGGTCTACCGAACCGGGTCATGCACCCTTACGTGTGCCAGGTCAACCGGCCATCCGCAGTGTGATTCGCAGTGTAGAGGCGGCACGACAACTTATGGAACAGTATGCTATCGGTCAGCGCGGCGGTGGCTACCTGCTGCGACCTGATCATGCCTGGATGTGTGATGAGTGGCACGCTTTCGGCCAGACCGGAGAACCACCACCTGCTTATGTTCAGGCTAACGGGATCGTGGTATTTGATACCACCCGTGTGGGCTGGCCGTCGCAACAAGCGTTG
>JBFXHL010000161.1:0-2969 GCA_050177075.1 Sulfuricellaceae bacterium
CCCACCAACCGCGACGGCAAGCACTACGCCCGCGGCGCGGCGGATAAGACCACCTCCATCGCCGCCATCGTCACCGCCGCCGAGCGCTCTCTCGCCGAAAACCCCCACCCCAACGGCTCCATCGCCCCGCACATCACCTCCGACGAGGAAGGCTACGCCATCGACGGCACCGAGAAAGTGGTGCAGGCTCTCCAGGCCCGCAACGAGGGCATGGACTACTGCATCGTCGGCGAACCCACTTGCGTGGCCAGGCTAGGGGATACCCTGAAGAACGGCCGCCGCGGTTCCCTCTCCGGCAGCCTGACGGTGAAGGGTATCCAGGGCCACATCGCCTACCCCCACTTGGCGAAGAACCCCATCCACCTCGCCGCTCCGGCCATCGCCGAACTGGCGGCCACCACCTGGGATCAGGGCAACGACTACTTCCCTCCCACCACCTGGCAGATTTCCAATATTCATGGCGGTACCGGCGCCACCAACGTCATCCCCGGGGAAGTGAAAATCGAGTTCAATTTCCGCTTCTCCACCGCCAGCACCCAGGAAGGCCTGCAACAGAAGGTCCACGCCATCCTCGACAAGCACGGCCTGGACTACGACCTCAAATGGTCCCTCACCGGCAAACCCTACCTCACGCCCAAGGGCACCCTGGTGGACGCCCTGTCGGACGCCATCCGCCGCGTCACCGGCCTGGAAACCGAGCTGTCCACCTCCGGCGGCACCTCCGACGGGCGCTTCATCGCCGACATCTGCCCCCAGGTGGTGGAGATCGGCCCCCTCAACGCCACCATCCACAAGATCGACGAGCACATCGACGTGGCGGACATCGAGCCCCTGTCCGAAATCTACCGTCAAACCCTGGTTAACCTGCTAACCTAAGAACCGATCAAAAACTCGAGGGGAAACATGGACAACCTGTTCAACGAGGCCCGCGCCACCCTGCGCACCGTGCGGGACCTGCTGCGCTTTTCCATCAGCCGCTTCAACGAAGGAGCGGTGTTCTTCGGCCACGGCAGCGACAACGCCCATGACGAGGCCGCCTACCTGATCCTCTATGCCCTGCACCTGCCGCCGGGGCTCATCGATCCCTACCTGGACGCGCGTCTCACCCCCAGCGAGGTGTCCGCCGCCCTGGACCTGATCGAACGCCGCATCAAGGACCGGGTGCCCGCCTCCTACCTCACCCACGAAGCCTGGCTGGGGGACTACAAGTTCTACGTGGACGAGCGTGTCATCGTTCCCCGCTCCTTCATCGCCGAGCTGCTGTTCGAACAACTCTCCCCCTGGGTGGAAGACCCGGCCAAGATCAACAGCGCCCTGGACCTGTGCACCGGCAGCGGCTGCCTCGCCATCCTCATGGCCCTGAACTTCCCCTATGCCGCCGTGGACGGGGTGGACATCTCTCCCCAGGCACTGGAAGTGGCCCAGCGCAACGTGGGCGACTACGGCCTCCACACTCAGGTGAACCTGATCCAGTCAGACATGTTCGAGAAGCTGGAGGGCAAGCGTTACGACCTCATCGTCAGCAACCCGCCCTACGTCAACGCCGAATCCATGCAGACCCTGCCGATGGAATACCTCCACGAGCCGCGCATCGCCCTCGCCTCCGGCAACGACGGCCTGGACCACGTGCGCATCATTCTCGCCCAAGCCAAGCAACACCTCACCGATCACGGCCTGCTGGTGGTGGAAGTCGGCCACAACCGACTGGAACTGGAAATGGCCTATCCCGACCTGGAATTCACCTGGCTCGACACCCACGGCGGCGACGAGCACGTCTTCCTCCTCACCCGGGAGCAACTGGCCTGAGGGGACAAAAACGAAAGGCACCCTGCGGTGCCTTTCGTCCTCGCCGGCGGCCCCCCCTTCAGCGCACCCAGGCCACCACTTCCTCCACGGACTGGCGGGTTTTAACCGACTGGGGATTGATGCGGTAGCCGAAGGCCACCATCACCGCCAGGCCGAACTCCGCCGTATCCAGCACCCCCTCCTTGGCCAGCAGCGCTTCGGTGGCGGCCACGTCGTAGCCCTCGATGGGACAGGAATCGATGCCGATCAGGGCGGCGGAAGTCATCATGTTGCCCAGGGCGATGTAGGCCTGCTTGCAGGCCCAGTCGAATAGGGCGCGGGGACTGTCGAGGAGGCGGAAGTCCGACTCCTGGAATTTGCGGTAGCGGTCGAGCTTCATCGCCACCTTGTCCTCCGGCAGCTGCTGCACGTCCACCATCATGTGACGAATGTGGGCGGCGTCGTAGCGCATCCCCCCCTTGCGGCAGAGAATCGCCACCACGTGGCTCGCCGTCGGCAACTGCCCCTGCCCGCCCCACACCGTGGCCTTCAGCGCCTCCCGCAGGGCCGGATTCTGGATCACCACGAAGCGCCAGGGCTCGAAGCCGAAGGAACTGGGCGACAGACGGCCGGTTTCAAGGATGAAGCCGAAATCGGCGTCGCTGATCTTCTTGGCCGGGTCGAAGGTCTTGCAGGCGTGGCGGAAATTGAAGGCGGCAAGGATGTCTTCCTTGGCAATCATGAGTCTCTCCTTGAGTTCAATATCGAATGGTTGACTGGCGCAAAAATACTACTCAATCAGCACAAATTCCGCATCGGCCGTGGCCTTGTCGAGCCGCACCTGAATTTCGCAATAGGCGCTCTGCGGCTCGGGTTCGTAGCCGCAGCTGCAGCCGGTGAGGATTTCGCTGAAAAAAACCCCGACCTTGGCCCGAATTTCCCCCGCCACTTCTTCCACGCCCAAGACGCGGACCGTGACCGGAACGCTCTCGTCCACGGACGCCGAAGCGGCTTCGCTCAAGGGCAGGGCGCCGGGCGGCAAACCCTCGACTTCGCCTTTCAGAACAAGGGCGAAATCCTCGAAGGGCCAAGTACGAAGAGATTCCAGAAGCTTAGGCACGTAACCGACGAGTAGCGCGGGGACGCCTGCCAGGACGCGGCGTTTTACCCCGCCCAGCCCCCCG
>JBFXHL010000162.1:0-2958 GCA_050177075.1 Sulfuricellaceae bacterium
GTCTGGGCACGGTCGGTGGCGGTACCCTCACGGTGCTGCGCCGCAACGCCGAGGAAATCACCCGCCGCGCCGGGCGCGAAATCCGCGTCACCATGGCGGCGGTGCGCAACCTGGACAAGGCCAAGGCTATCGCCGGCGACCTGACCCTCACCACCGACGCCAACGACGTGGTGAACCATCCCGACATCGACATCGTGGTGGAACTCATCGGCGGCTATTCCCCAGCCAAGGAACTGGTGCTCAAGGCCATCGCCAACGGCAAGCACGTGGTCACCGCCAACAAGGCCCTGCTGGCCGTGCACGGCACCGAAATCTTCAAGGCCGCCCAGGAGAAGGGCGTGATGGTCGCCTTTGAAGCCGCCGTGGCCGGCGGCATCCCCATCATCAAGGCGCTGCGCGAAGGCCTCACCGCCAACCGCATCGAGTGGATCGCCGGCATCATCAACGGTACCACCAACTTCATCCTCACCGAGATGCGCGACAAGGGCCTGGCCTTCGACACCGTGCTGGCCGAGGCACAGCGCCTGGGCTACGCGGAAGCCGACCCCACCTTCGATATCGAAGGCGTGGACGCCGCTCACAAGCTCACCATCATGGCCGCCATCGGCTTCGGCATCCCGATGCAGTTTGACAAGGCCTACACCGAGGGCATCTCCAAGCTCACCAAGGAAGACATCGCCTACGCCGAGGAGCTGGGCTACCGCATCAAGCTCCTGGGCATCACCAAGCGCACCGACAAAGGCATCGAGCTGCGGGTGCACCCGACCCTGATCCCCGCCAAGCGCCTCATCGCCAACGTGGAAGGGGTGATGAACGCGGTGCTGGTGAAGGGCGACGCCGTGGGCGCGACCCTATACTACGGCCGCGGCGCCGGCGCCGAGCCCACTGCTTCCGCCGTGGTGGCCGACTTGGTGGACGTGACCCGCATGCACACCGCCGACCCGGAGCATCGCGTGCCCCATCTGGCCTTCCAGCCCGATGCCCTGTCCGACGCCCCGGTGCTGCCCATCGACGAGGTTCGGACCGCCTACTACCTGCGCCTCAAGGCCTTCGACAAGCCTGGCGTGCTGGCTGACGTCACGCGCATCCTGGCCGACCTTGACATCTCCATCGACGCCATGATCCAGAAGGAGCCCGCCGAGGGCGAGGAACTGGTCGATGTCATCATCCTCACCCACCAAGCGGTGGAAAAGGCCGTCAACCAGGCCATCGCCAAGATCGAGGGGCTGTCGTCCATCAGCGGTAAGATCACCAAGATTCGCATGGAAGAATTGAGCGCATGAAGTATCTGAGCACCCGCGGCGGCATGCCGCCCAAGAGTTTCACCGAGATTCTGCTCGGCGGCCTCGCGCCGGACGGCGGCCTGACCATCGCCGAGAGCTATCCGCAAATCAGCAAGGAAGAACTGGCCGCCTGGCGCAAGCTCAATTACCGCGACCTGGCTTTCGAGGTCATTCGCCGCTTCGCCGACGACATCCCCGCCGCCGACCTCAAGGCCATCCTCGACAAGACCTATACCGCCGAGGCGTTCCGCAGCGACGACATCACCCCGGTGAAGACCCTGGAGCCGGGGCTGCACATCCTCGGCCTGTCCTATGGCCCCACTCTGGCCTTCAAGGACGTGGCGATGCAACTCCTGGGCAATCTGTTCGAATACGTGCTGGCGCAGGAGGGGACGGAGCTCAACATCCTCGGCGCCACTTCCGGCGACACCGGTTCGGCGGCGGAGTACGCCATGCGGGGCAAGAAGGGCATCCGCGTTTTCATGCTGTCCCCCAAGGGCAAGATGAGTCCTTTCCAGACGGCCCAGATGTACTCCCTGCAGGACCCCAACATTTTCAACCTGGCGGTGGAAGGGGTGTTCGACGATTGCCAGGACATCGTCAAGGCGGTGTCCAACGATTTGAGCTTCAAGGACAAGTACAAGATCGGCACCGTCAATTCCATCAACTGGGCCCGGGTCACCGCCCAGGTGGTGTACTACTTCAAGGCTTATTTCGCCGTGACGAAGAGCGAGGACGAGGAAGTCTCCTTCTCCGTCCCCTCCGGCAATTTCGGCAACGTCTGCGCCGGCCATATCGCCCGGCAGATGGGCCTGCCTATCCGCAAGCTGATCGTCGCCACCAACGAAAACGACGTGCTGGACGAATTCTTCCGCACCGGCGTCTATCGGCCCCGTCCCGAGACGGCCCATACCTCCAGCCCCTCCATGGATATCTCCAAGGCCTCCAATTTCGAGCGTTTCGTCTACGATCTGGTGGGGCGCGACCCGAGGGTGGTGAAGGAGTTGTGGCAGAAGGTGGATGCCGGCGGCAGTTTCGACTTGGCGCAAACGCCCTATTTCGAAAAGGTGGCTGATTTCGGCTTCACCTCCGGCTCCAGCAACCATGGCGACCGGCTGACCACTATTCGGCGGGTCTTCGAAAGCTACGGCGTGATGATCGACACCCACACCGCTGACGGCGTGAAGGTGGGGTTGGAGCATCGGGAAATGGGTATTCCCCTGGTGTGCCTGGAAACGGCGCTGCCCGCCAAGTTCGAGGAAACCATCCGCGAGGCCCTGGGGCGCGAGCCGGAACGCCCCGCCGACCTGGCCGGCCTGGAGCAATTGCCCCAGCGCTACGAGGTGGTGAAGGCGGACGCAGACGAGATCAAGCGCTTCATTATGGCCCACGCCGGACATTAACAGGCTGTTGAAAAACCCCGCCTGCCCTGGAGGAGGTAAAATTCATCCCATCGATATCTGACCCGATGACAGCGATGCGAGGCCGCCCGAACAACCAAAGCGCGATGTTTTCCTACGTGAGCCTGGAGGAGCGTATTCCGAAGCACCACCCGCTGCGCAAGCTGCGCGTCCTGGTGGACACGGTGCTGGCGACGATGGACAAGGAATTCGAGGCGGTCTACGCCAAGACCGGCCGGCCGTCGGTGCCGCCAGAGCGATTGCTGAAGGCGATG
>JBFXHL010000163.1:0-2875 GCA_050177075.1 Sulfuricellaceae bacterium
TTGTGTCAATGCCAACTATGTGAATGCTTATGCCTTCCCCGGCGGCAGCATTGCCTGCACCCGTGGAATTCTCCTGGAACTGGACAACGAGGCCGAACTGGCCGCCCTTTTGGGACACGAATTGGGACATGTGAATGCCCGCCACACCGCGGCGAGCATGTCCAAGGCCAAGCTGGCCAGCATTGCCGTGGGTGGGCTGGCCCTGGTGACCAGCGCGGCCGTCGGTTCGACGGCCGGTGACCTGGCCGGCCAATTGGGGCAACTGGGCTCCGGGGCCCTTCTGGCCTCGTACAGCCGCGACAACGAACGTCAGGCCGACGGTCTGGGCATGGAATACATGACCCGCGCCGGTTACAGCCCCCAGGGCATGGTGGGGCTCATGGAAATGCTCAACACCAAGAACCAGCACAAGGCCAGCGCCACGGATCTGCTTTTCGCCACCCATCCCATGTCCGTGGAGCGTTATCGGATGGCGGTCAGCCAGGCGAAGGGCGAATACGCAGGCTTCGGCAAAAATCCTCTCTATCGGGAGCGGTACATGGATCAGACCGTCCGGTTGAGAAAAATAAAAGGTGCCATCAAGAAGATGCTGGATGGCGAGGAGGCCATGGGCAAGGAGAAATACAGCGATGCCGAGGCGCACTTCAAACAGGCCTTGACCGAGGCGCCCGATGATTATACGGGATTGCTGCTGATGGCCAAGTGTCAGCTGGTGCAGAAAAAAAACGCCGCCGCCCAGGGTTATGTCCAGCGCGCCAAACAGGTCTACCCCGAGGAGGCGCAGGCCTACCACATCAGCGGGATTACCGAATTGCGCAACAAAAAGTACGCCGAGGCATACACGGATTTCTCGACCTATCAGCGGCGGTTGCCGGGCAACCCCAAGACCGTCTTTTTCCAGGGGCTTTCCCTGGAAGGCATGCAGAAGCTCGAACCGGCCGCCAAGGCCTATCAGGCCTATCTGCAAAAGGTGCAGCAGGGCGATGAGGCCCGCTACGCCTATCAACGGCTCAAGGAATGGGGCGTCGTCAAATAGTGAGCCGTGAAAATGATCCGCCAACGCTTTCAGCGGAACGCCACGTGGTGCTGGTGGCGCCCGAGATCCACTGGAATACCGGCAACATCGGGCGCACCTGCCTGGGCGTGGGGGCGACGCTGCATCTGGTCCGGCCGCTGGGCTTCTCCCTTGAAAGCCGCCAGGTGAAACGGGCCGGGCTGGACTATTGGGAGCGGGTAGCCGTCAAGGTCTGGGAAAACTTTGACGCCTTTTGCCAGGCCATGGCGCCCGAAGCGGCGGAAGTAGCGCTCTTCTCCAAAAAAGCGTCGCGGGTTTTCTGGGAGATGCCAGCCCGGCGGCGGATGTTCCTGATTTTCGGCTCTGAAACCGGCGGCCTGCCGGAAACGATTGTATCCCTTTATCCGCAGGCCTGCTATCGAATTCCGATGACAACGGCGATCCGCTCGTTGAACCTTTCCACGGCGGCGGGGATCGCGTTGTACGAAAGCCTACGGGCGTTTCAGCCCCTGGGTTTCGAGAGATAAACAACACCATTTCACTTAACCATTTTCATTTAAACGTTGAAAACATGAAAAGGAGAAAATCCATGGCAACTCGTCCCGTTACGCACCATCGTGTCCTGCGGTGTGCATCGCTCCTCCTGGCCTGTGTCTTTGCATCGCTCTTCCTGACCCAATGCGGGATCGGCAATGAGCCGGCCCAGTTTACCAAGGAACCGTTGCCCTACGCGCTGGACGCCTTGGAACCCTATATCAGCGCCCAGGCCATGGATTTGCATTACAACAAGCACTATGCCGGTTACGTGAAGAAGGCCATCGCGCTGACCAGTGGAACGGCCTGCGGCGGCAAAACGCCCGAGGAAGTGATTCGCATGACGGCCGGCGATGCGGCGGTGGCGGATATCTTCAACAACGCGGCCCAGGCATGGAACCATGCGTTCTATTTCAAGGCCCTGAAACCCAAGGGTGGCGGAGAGCCCGAAGGACGGCTGGCCGAGATGATCGATGGCGCCTTTGGCAGCTACGATGATTTCAAGGAGGCTTTCATCAAGGCCGCCAGTGGCCAGTTCGGCAGCGGGTGGGCCTGGCTGGTACTGAAGGACGGGCAAGTGGCGATTTTCACCAGTGGTAATGCGGACACGCCCATCGCCCACGACATGCTGCCGCTTTTCGGCGTGGATGTTTGGGAACATGCCTATTACCTGGATTACCAGAACCGGCGGGCCGAATTCGTCGAGACCGTGCTGGACAAGCTGGCCAACTGGGAGTTCGTGGCCAGCCAACTGCCGGAGGAAGCCTCCCCGGCCGCTGGCGAAGCGGTGACCGAGGTCAAGGAAGAACCGGCTGTCGCGCCCGAAGCGGAAGCCGAGGTGACGGAGGAAGCCGTGGAAGCCGAAACGGCACCGGCACAAGCACCCGAGACCACCCATGAGGCCGCACCGGCCGAGAAAGAAGACGCATCCCATGCCGATCAAGCGCACCACGGCTGATCTTCTCGAAACAGTCAGAAGAACCGCTCCGCTGATCCATAACATCACCAACCTGGTGGTGATGAACACCACGGCCAATATCCTTTTGGCCATGGGCGCCTCCCCGGTCATGGCGCACAGCCGCCACGAAGTTGCCGAGATGGCTGCCATGGCCAAGGCCGTGGTGATCAACATCGGAACGCTCTCCGACCCCTGGGTCGAGGCCATGCTCCTGGCCGCCCGGGTCGCCAATCGTCAGGATCTGCCGGTGATCCTCGATCCGGTGGGGGCCGGGGCGACGGCCTATCGATCCCGCAGCGTGCGCAACATCATCGACGACACGGCGGTTTCGGTGATTCGCGGAAACGCCTCGGAAGTGCTCTCCCTGG
>JBFXHL010000164.1:0-2774 GCA_050177075.1 Sulfuricellaceae bacterium
ACAATGGCGGAAGACTCCGGGAAGCGGATCTTCTTCACACCCATTTATTTCTGCAGAAACTCGATGACTTTCTTCACCGCGTCGGAGTTGGCTTCCCATTCCACGCCGGCATAAATATCTTCAGTATTTTCGCGGAAGATCACCATGTCGACCTTCTCGGGTTCCTTCACCGGGGAAGGCACGCCCTTGAAGTAGCGCACCGGGCGCAGGCAGACGTAGAGGTCCAGCATCTGGCGCAAGGCCACGTTGAGGCTGCGGATGCCGCCCGAGGTCGGGGTGGTGAGCGGGCCCTTGATCGACACCACGAAATCCCTGGCGGCCTGCACGGTTTCTTCCGGCAGCCAGGTGTCGGCGTCGTAGACCTTGGTGGCCTTCTCGCCGGCATAGACTTCCATCCAGGCGATCTTCCTCTTGCCGCCGTAGGACTTGGCCACGGCCGCGTCCACCACCTTGCGCATCACCGGGGTGATGTCGACGCCGGTGCCGTCGCCCTCGATGAAGGGGATGATGGGATGGTCCGGCACGTTGAGGCTGTTGTCGGCATTAACGGTGATTTTCTGGCCGTCGGCGGGGATCTGGATATGCTGGTAGCTCATGGTGTCGAGTAAAATTCAGTTTTGCGAAATCTGCGTTGTGGCCAAAATCGTCCTGTTCAACAAACCCTACGGCGTGCTTTCCCAGTTCACCCCCGAGGGGCGCTGGCAGGGCCTGAAGGATTATCTGGCCATCCCGGGCGTCTATGCCGCCGGGCGGCTGGATGCGGACAGCGAAGGACTGCTGATTTTAACCGATGACGGCGGCCTGCAAAAACGCATCGCCGACCCTAAGCACAAGCTGGCCAAGGTTTATTGGGTACAAGTGGAAGGCGAACCCGACGAGTCGGCGCTGGAACAGCTCAGGCAGGGCGTGGGCCTGGGCGATTTCGTCACCCGTCCGGCCAGGGTCAGGCGCATGAGCGAGCCGGCCGGGCTGTGGCCACGCAACCCGCCGATCCGGTTCAGGAAGGCCATCCCGACCAGCTGGCTGGAGTTGACCATCACCGAGGGCAAGAACCGCCAGGTACGGCGCATGACCGCCAAGGTGGGCTACCCTACCCTGCGTCTGGTGCGTTATGCCATCGGCGAATGGAACCTGGGCAAGCTGCAACCTGGGGAATGGAAAGAAGTGAAGGCTGCTTGAATGGCTGAAGAAATCTGGAAACCCAATGTGGTCGTCGCCGCCATCTGCGAGCGTGACGGCAAATTCCTGCTGGTGGAAGAGGAAACCGCGGAGGGCCTGCGCCTCAACCAGCCCGCCGGCCACTGGGAGCGCAACGAAACCCTGAAGCAAGCCGTGATCCGCGAGGCCATGGAAGAAACCGCGCACGTGGTCGAGCCGACCGATCTTCTGGGCGCCTACACTACCTACAACCCTGCGCGCGACATCACCTACCTGCGCTTTGCCTACGTGTGCCGGGTGACCGGCTTCGAGCCGAACACCCAGCTCGACACGGGCATCGTGCGCGCGGTGTGGCTGACACCGGAAGAAATCGAGAAGAGCCCCATCCGCCACCGCAGCCCGCTGGTCATGCGCTGCATCCACGATTACCTCTCCGGGCGGCGCTTCCCGCTCGACTTCGTGACGCATTCATGAGTAAGCGCGTGGTCGTCGGACTGTCCGGCGGCGTCGATTCCTCGGTTGCTGCGTATCTGCTCAAACAGCAGGGCTATGACGTGCTCGGCGTGTTCATGAAGAACTGGGAGGACGAGGACGACGAGCACTGCCCGGCCAAGCAGGACTTCTTCGACGTGCTGGCGGTGGCTGACGTACTCGGCATCGAGGTCGAGGCGGTCAACTTCGCCGCCGAGTACAAGGAGCGGGTGTTCAGCTATTTCCTCGCCGAGTATTCGGCCGGGCGCACGCCCAACCCGGACGTGCTGTGCAATGCCGAAATCAAGTTCAAGGCCTTCCTCGACGACGCCATCAAGCGCGGCGCGGACTTCATCGCCACCGGCCACTATGCCGGCCGCGGCCAGGACGCTGCCGGACACGCCACGCTCTTGCGCGCGGCAGACCTGAACAAGGACCAGAGCTATTTCCTTTATCGCCTCAACCAGGCCCAGCTCTCCCCCACCCTGTTTCCGCTCGCGCACATGCAGAAACCGGAAGTCAGGAGGCTTGCCGAGCAGATCGGTCTGCCCAACTTCGCAAAAAAAGACAGCACCGGCATCTGCTTCATCGGCGAACGCCCCTTCCGCGAATTTCTCGAACGCTATCTGCCGAAAAAGCCCGGTCCCATGCAGACGCCGGAAGGCAAGCTGGTCGGCCAGCACCAGGGCCTGAGCTACTACACCCTCGGCCAGCGCCAGGGGCTGATGATCGGCGGGCAGAAGGATTTCGGAGACGAACCCTGGTTCGTGGCCGGCAAGGACATGGCCAGCAACACCCTGATCGTGGTACAGGGCCACGACCATCCGCTGCTGCAAAGTCTGTCACTGACCGCCAGCCAGCTGTCCTGGATCGCCGAAACCGCACCCGACCCCGGCAAGGCCTACACCGCCAAAACACGCTACCGCCAGCAGGACGCGCCCTGCCGCATCACCTATCTGGAAGACGGCAGCATGCAGGTCGATTTCGACACCCCGCAATGGGCGGTCACCCCCGGCCAGTCCGTTGTGCTGTATGACGGCGAGGTGTGCCTGGGCGGCGGGATTATTCTCTAAAGCGGGTAAAATCGAGCCTTACCTGATTTCCCGCAGCACCATGTCAGAACAAAAACCCCTGGCGCCTGCCGC
>JBFXHL010000165.1:0-2763 GCA_050177075.1 Sulfuricellaceae bacterium
TGGCCAGTTTCATTCCCGTCACTCCACTAGGCGCCAGAGGGAGAGCAATTTGGAACTGACATTGAGCCCGCTGCGACGGATGGCCACGAGATTGATCTCAAAGCGCACCTTCCCTTCCTCGACATATAAGTTGATCATGATACCCCGCTGGGCAAAACCCTCGCCATCTCCGAGCAGCAGGATACCGCTGCCGCGGGCCCTGGCCACGATGCGGTCCAGATTCCGCTCTTCCGCCGCGCTGACGAACAGCATTTGACACCCCGCCGCCGACGCGTCGCCGTCCAACTGGACCACTTCCAGGGTGCGCTCCTTGACCGGCCTGCCCCGGATGGCGTCGAGGGCCCCGCCGAAGGGGGAGGGTCCCACGATGCACAGGCGCAGCTTGCTTCCCACCGACGACGGCCAATCCACGAACTTGGCGAAGTTATAGATGTACGCCGCCTTCACCTCGTATTCTCCCGCCGGCTGGGACAGCGCGTTGGCCGGCGAGAGGCCGAGCAACGCGCAGGCCAGCATCGCCTCGACCACGAGGCGGCACCGACGGCAAGAATGAAAGGCGAACATCATCGCTCTACAAAACCCTGCTGTTCAGAAACGCACCACCAATGTTCCGTAAACGCTGCGCGGCACCTGGCTGGCCGTCGGCCCTTCCACGGAGGAATACTCCAGATGGCCGGGGTCGAACAGGTTGCGCAGGGCCAAGCGCGCCTCGACATTGCGACTGGCCTGCCACCCCACGTTGGCATCGAAACGGTTGTAAGTCGGGATTCCCCCACCGGGAAGACCGGAAACATGGAACAAGGAGCCCCCCAGGCTCAGCTTGGCGTTGGCCTGGTAAAAGACATGGGCCTGCCATTGCTCCCTGGGCGCGAAGAGGGGCTTGTTCTCCACCTGGGTATCGGCGCTGTCGGCATCGCGCCGTACCGTCATCGAAAGGCGGCTGTAGGAGCCCTTCACCGTCCATTTTTCCGTCGGCTGCCAGTTGGCGCTCAACTCCAGGCCCCGGTTGCGGGCGCTGGCGCGGTTGAAGTAAAGACTCCCCGTGGTCAGGTGGAGCGGCGCGGGAACAGCCTCGAGATAGGCAGTGATGGGCTCCGCGCTGAGCAAATCGCTGTATTCGTTGAGGTAGACCGAGGCGTCGAAGAACAGCGCCTTGGTCACCTGGGCTCGATAGCCGGCCTCGTAGGCGAGCAGCTTTTCCGAGTCGAAATTCGGGCTGCCGAAAATGCTCACCAGGCCAGTACAGAACGGCCCGCAGGCAAAGGCGGTGGTATTGATGCGAATGTCCGACTCGGCCCGGGAGGGGGTGCGCACTGCTCGGGAGACGGCGGCCCAGGCGCTTTGCCGGGGGTCGATGCGCCACAGCAGGCGGGCGCTGGGCTGGTATTCGCTGCCGGAATAATCGTTATGCTCGAACTTGGAACCCAGCGTGAGGCGCAGTGTCTCCGGCACCAGGCTGATTTCGTCCTGGATGAAGGCGCTGACCAGGCGGTCCGTACGCTTGCGGGGCAGGAAGGAAGCGAGGAATTTGTCGTCGGTGTCGTCGGCGGTAAGGCGGGCATTGACACCCCAGGTAATCTCATGGCGCCGCCCCGCGCGGAAGCGATGCTGGAAATCCAGGTCGTAGGTATCGCGGCTTTCCCCCACCTGGACGTCCCGACGGCGGTAGTGGTCCCAGTAGAATTGGGCCGTCCACTCCGAGGTGGCGGACAAAGCCCGGGTCCAGTGCAGTTGCAGATTGTGGCCGGACAGACCGGTGGTGAACTCCAGCGGCGTGCTATAGGGCGGGCCGAGGGTCACGTTGCGGTCGAGATGGTCGGCGCTGCCGTCGTAATACCCCGCCTGGGCCATGACCGTGTCCCCTCCCGCCAGCGCCCAGTCGGCGCGAAAGCCGGCCGTGCGCAAATCCATGCCGTCGTGGGCCGCGCCGCCGGCAGTGCGGTCGAAGGGCAAACGCTGCGTCGACTTGGCGAAAACCCGGAAATGCCCGCTGTCGCCGATTTCCCCGCCATGACTGAGGGAGGCGATGCGCTCCAGGTTGCCCGCGCCGATGCTCGCGGTGGTGCCCGGGGTCGAGGCGGCGCTGCGGGTGATGATATTGATCACCCCATCCACGGCATTGGCCCCCCACAGGGTGCCCCCCGGCCCGCGAATGACCTCGATGCGCTCGATGTTCTCCAGGGGCATGTCCACCGCATCCCAGTAGACCCCGGAATACAGCGGCGTATAGATGGAGCGGCCGTCCACCAGCACCAGCAGCTTGCTGCTCCAGCGGCCGCCGAAGTCGCGGCTGCCGACGGACCAGGTGCTGGCGTCGATTTGCGCCACCTGGAGGCCGGGCACCAGGCGCAGCAGTTCGGGAACGCTGGTCATGCCGGAACGGCGGATGTCCTCCTGGCCGATGACGGTGATCGCCGCGGCGGCATCCTCCAGCTTCTGGCTTTTCTTGGCCACCGAGGTCACTTCGGTGTTCATCAACTGCTCCAGGGACAAGTCCAGCAATGACTTATCCGCTGCCTGGGCGGCAACGGGCGACAGGCACAGCCCCATCATCCCCACCAATACGGTGTTTTTCCCGAACATGACTATCCTCCCGGCTCCATGCCTCCAAACATGGTAGATCGTTTTGTATTTACCGCCCCAAGGCCGCCATGATTCACTTTTTTCATTTTAACACTTCTTGAACATCCGCCCCGGGCGCGCTACCGCCATCCTTCGCATCATGCCATTCACCCTGATGTATAATTCGCCCTTTTTCCCGCT
>JBFXHL010000166.1:0-2751 GCA_050177075.1 Sulfuricellaceae bacterium
AGATGATCCGCACTCAGGGCGCCTTGAACTTCGCCTACATCGTCTACCTGCGGCTTCGTGCTCAAGGCATCCATGACGGCCAGATCGAGTCCTTCGTGCGGCGCTGGTTCGTCATGTCGGTGCTGACCGGCCGCTATTCCGGTTCCGCCGAGACGCAGTTCGACCAGGACATCCGCCAGATCGCGTCCGGCGACTTCGCCGACATCCTGGCCAAGGTGGAGAGCGCCGAACTGTCTCCCGCATTCTGGGAAGTGGGCCTGGTGCAGCAGTTGGAAACCTCCGGCACCAGCAGCCCCTATTTCTGGGTGTTCGTGGCCGCCCAGGTTCGCGCCAACGACACCGGCCTGCTTTCCAAGGACATCACGGTGCGCGAGCTGGTGAGCCATCTCGGCGACATCCACCACATCTTCCCGCGCGACCTGCTCAAGAAGGCCGGACTCACGCGCAGCCAATACAATCAGATCGCCAACTACGCCTACACGCAGGAGGAGATCAACATCAAGATCGGCAACAAACCGCCGCGCGCCTACTTCGCCGACATTCAGGCGCAATTGAGCGGCGGGCCGATGAAGTATGGCGCGATTGCCGATGCCGCCACGCTCAAGGCCAACCTCGCCGCCAACTGCGTGCCGGAGTCCATCGTGGACATGGATGTGGAGCAGTTCGACGAGTTTCTCAAACGTCGGCGGGAGCTGATGGCGGCTAAGGTGAGGACGTATTACGAGGGGCTTTGATGGCTACGCACGCCCTACCTGACCAATTGACCCCAGACAGCGTGCCTTTCCTGGCCTGTCTGGACGCCATTTATCAGGATTCCGACAAGCAAGTCACTTTCGATTGCACCCAAGTCCGTTTTGTTACCCCTTTCGGCCTGTGTTTGATGGCAGCGACGTTTGACTGGCTGGAACAAGAAGACAAACAAGTGGGGCATACCGGCT
This sequence comes from Sulfuricellaceae bacterium, assembly GCA_050177075.1. Lineage (GTDB taxonomy): Bacteria > Pseudomonadota > Gammaproteobacteria > Burkholderiales > UBA9220 > UBA2239. Next base: position 939 of record JBFXHL010000166.1, read on the forward strand.
TATCCCCAAGCGTTGGAAGCTACCTGGCACGCATGGACTGCCTGCCTGAGGCCTTGGCCGAACCTTTTGTCGGGCCGCGCAACAACCGGGCCGATGCATTGGTCGAGGTACAGGTAATTTCAGAACGCAGCGAGGCGGATGTTGCAGCACAGAAGCTTGCCCAGGCTTTTGTTGGCCGGCTGCCGGGAACCGATTCACAGGCTATCCCTGACGAAATGACCGGCCTGAAACCGGGCGAAGCCGTGGAAGAGGCACTGACATACATATTTACCGAGCTGATCGACAATTCATTGACGCATGGGCGCAATCACGGCTTTCCCAATGCAAAGGTCTGGGTAGCGGCACAGTATTACTCTTCCAAAGACCACATCCGCCTGGCGGTGGTGGATAACGGATGCGGACTGTTCACCTCCCTTAGAAACCACCCCCGGTTGACCGATAAAACGGATATTGGAGCCATAAAGCTGGCGCTGGAACCGCGGGTCAGCGGCAATCGGGATGTTGGATTAAGGGATGACAGCCATAACCAGGGGGTTGGATTGTCCGTATCCTCGGAGTTGGCGATTCGTGCCAGTGGCCGGGTGGACATAATCTCCGGCCAAGGGGCAGTGAAAAAGCTGAAAAACGCCCTGCATAGCTGGACCGTACCCGGCTGGCACGGGACGGCGATCGAAATTACAGTATTACGGAAACAACTGGGGGAGGTCCGTGTCTCAGACCTTATTAGGGAATTGCCTGGCTATGAGCAGGTTAGTATGCTTAAATTTACCTAGGAAACAGCCAGTTATCCTGGTTTTAATTGAGAGGGGAAGCCATGAATGCCCATTTGGAATGCTCCAAATATCCCCCGCACCATTTTTTCGGCACCCGTTTCATCGGGCAGCAAATGCGCGGGGAACTTGAAGCGCTGCTGGATCAGAATCAAAACGTTGAGGTCGATTTCACCGGCCTGAATGCCACCCAGTCTTTCATCGATGAAATGATCGGGGTGCTGGTGCTGCGCTACGGCCCGGCCGTTTTGCATCGCCTGTCCTTCAAGGGTTGCAACGAGGATATCCGGACCATCCTGCACTTTGTGGTATCCAGCCGCTTGGCTGACCACGAGGCAAGCAAACAAGCCTCTACCCACTGACTTTTTGGTCTGGTGGCAGGCCAAAGAGATTGCAACGCCGTAGTAAAATCCACGGGTCGCGACGGCGCGCAGACGCCCGCACAAACAAAGAATTCCGTGGAACCCGCCAAACACACCCCCATGATGGCCCAGTACCTGGGCATCAAGAGCCAGTATCCCGACATGCTGGTGTTCTACCGCATGGGGGATTTCTACGAGCTGTTCTTCGACGACGCGGTCAAGGCCGCGCGGCTTTTGGGCATCACGCTCACCACGCGCGGGCAGTCGGCGGGCGAGCCGATCAAAATGGCGGGCGTGCCCTACCACGCCGCCGAGCAGTATCTCGCCAGGCTCCTGAAACTGGGCGAGTCGGTGGTGGTGTGCGAACAGGTGGGCGACCCCGCCACGTCCAAGGGGCCGGTCGAGCGCCAGGTCACGCGCATCATCACGCCGGGGACGCTGACCGACGCCTCGCTCCTGGACGAGCACCGCGACACGCTGCTCCTGGCACTGGCGCACGACAAGAACACGGTGGGCGCAGCCTGGCTCAACCTCGCCGCCGGCCGCATGACGGTGACGCAACCCGATCAGAACGAAGTCCCCGCGCTGCTCGCGCGCCTCAAACCCGCCGAGTGCCTGCTGCCGGAAACCCTGGCGCTGGATTTTGCCGGTCCGCACAAGAAGCTCGACGCCTGGCAGTTC
>JBFXHL010000167.1:0-2515 GCA_050177075.1 Sulfuricellaceae bacterium
ACCCATGTTTTGAACATAGTGTCCTCCATGTTCCGATGGTGAATAAAGGGTGCAATCGCAAACGGATCATTTCCGGCCTTCGCCGGCTCCGCTTGACTTCATTCTGCCATAATCGATCCGATTTGGAGCGTCCTTGCGACAACTCAAAGCATGGCCGTGGCGGCATGCGCTGCTCCCAGCAGGGCCGGGTGGGGATGGATGGCCACCCGCACCGGCAGCCCACCCAGGAGGGAGGAAAGCCTTCCCTTTGCCGTGAACGCGGCCATGAACCTCCCCTCTTGCAAGAGGGGAAGGATTTTTGGCGCGATACCGCCACCAAGGACCACGCCGCCGAGCGCGAGTGACTTGAGGGCCAGATTCCCCGCCTCCGCTCCGTAGATCGCCACGAACAATTCGAGCACCGCAGTGCACAGGGGATCGCGCCGTTCCAGTGCCCACTCGGTGATGATCGGAGCACGGTCGGGAGCGCTGGCCAGGGCCGCGTGCAGCGCCTCGGTTTCCGGCGCCACACCGGCATGGCGCAGGTAGTCGTACAGGTTGGCCAGCCCTGAGCCGGAGAGGATCCGCTCATAGCTGACGTGGCCACAGAAGCGGTCCCGCAGAAAGGTGAGCAACCCTTCTTCCAGCATTCCGTTGGGCGCGAAATCGCTGTGCCCCCCTTCGGTCGGCAGGGCGTGGTAGCGCTTGCCATCCCAATACAGGATTGCCTCGCCCAGCCCCGTCCCGGCGGCGATCACCGCGATGTTTCCGGGCCGCGACCGGGTCGCATGGGGGTTCAGTTCCACCCAGTCACCCTCGCCCAGCCGGTAGAGCATACCCAGAGCCATGGCCTGGACGTCGTTCAGCAGCCGGACGGCCTTCACCCCTGTCGCCGCCGCCAGCTCCTGCTCGGACAGAACCCACGGCAGATTGGTGATTTCACAGCGGCCTTCGCTCACCGGTCCCGGCACACCGAAGCAGGCGACTTCGGGGATCTGTCCGCCCTCACCCTGCAGGAACTCCGCCACGACCGCCTCCAGCGAGGCATAATCAGCGCTCGCGAAAACCGCTTCGCTGAGGCAGACCAGCCTGTCGTCCCAACAATCGAACAGCCCGAGAACCGTCTTGGTGGCACCGATGTCGCCCGCCAGCAGGACGCTCTTCACCCCGTTCAAGGATCAGTCCCCGCGTAATCGTGCACGGACTGGACGCTGTCACCTGGCCCAAAACCGAGGACGCTGTAGGCGTCCTTCCGTCCACCTGCTTCCATCCCCGGTGTACCGACCGGCATCCCAGGCACGCTCAGCCCCAAAAGGGGCGCCTTGGTGTCCAGCAGCCTGTGGATGTCCGCCGCCGGCACGTGGCCCTCGATGCGGTAGCCGCCGATCACCGCGGTATGGCAGGAGGCGAGGTGCTCCGGTACGCCGAGTTCGCGCTTTACCGCAGCCATGTCGTCCTTGACGATGTCCTTGACGGCGAAACCGTTCGCCTGGAGATGGTCCACCCACTTCTTGCAGCAGCCGCAGGCCGGGCTGCGGAATACCGTCGCCTCGACCGGCGCGGGCTGTTCCTTGGCGGACAAAGGAAGGGCGGCATACAGTGCCAGCCCCCAAAGTATCGTTCTGCGCATATCGGCCTCGGTGTCGGATGCGTGGGTCAGTCGCCGTGCAAGGTGGCGACGAGGGAACGGGCGCCGCCATGGGTCCGGTGTTCGCCCAGATAGATTCCCTGCCAGGTTCCCAATGCCAGCCGGCCCTGCCGCACGGGAATGGTGATGCTGTTGCCGACCAGAGTGGCTTTGATGTGGGCCGGCATGTCGTCATCCCCTTCCAGGGTATGGCGGTAATAGGAGGCGCACTCCGGCACCTGGGCCTGCAGGTAGGCCTCGAGATCGCGGCGCACGTCGGCGTCGGCGTTTTCATTGATGGTCAGGGAAGCGGAGGTGTGCTGGATGAAGAAATGGGCGAGGCCCTGGCGAAACTGCTCCAACTCAGGCAGGTTCGCCGTGATTTCCGCCGTGATCAGATGAAACCCCTGCGAGCGGGGTTTGAGAACGATCGTCTTCTGAAACCACATGAATGCGTCATTGCCGCCTTAGACCCGGCGTAATCTACCACAGGACGGCAGGAGGCGGGTCAGATGTCGTGCTGGCCGTGAACGGTCAGCAGCAAACGCCGGGGCATTTGACCCAGTCCGCGGGGGAAATCCAGCACCTGCCTCGCTTTCGGAGTGGTGATGGCGACGGCATAGGGCGGCACCAGATCGGGGGACGCGGCGACGCGGTACATACCATCGGAGGTCTCCGTATCCCCTTCTCCCCAAGCCAAATCGATATGCCGCAGTCTGGGAACACCTCCATAGAGGCAGGCCAGTTGCAACCCGCCGGTATCCTCTTTGATGGCACCGGCGTCTGGGATGCGGAGCCGCAACACCGCATACTCGGTCCGGTGCCAGTCGCACCAGCGGCACGTCAACTGGGTGACGTCCCACACCCAGGCCCGGTAACCCGGAATGCCCTGGGCCCAGGCGAGCAGGG